>JAGOVF010000018.1 GCA_018060885.1 Oligoflexales bacterium
TTGCACAACTCTTTTAGGACTTTTTTATTTTCATACCACACATCTTAATAGGGAGCTCCATTGAGTGGTATACGGCCCCATAGGAAACTTATAATTCCAGAAAGGCGTTTTGCTTGGGCGCAGGGCATAATCCTACTTTGCTTTTTTGCACTCGGTACCCGCCTCTGGTACATACAAATCTTTCGCTCAGAGTATTTCAAAAACGCTTCTTTATATAATTATATTAGAAAAATCGAAATCCCTGCTGCGCGTGGACTCATCTATGATCGAAACGGCCAACTTTTACTTGGGAATCGCATATCTGCTTCGCTCATCGTTATTCCGCAATTTATTCAAAATCGGGATCAGCTCTTTGAAGATTTATCACGCCTTTTAAATACACCTGTAGACCACTTTCACACAGCTTTTAAACGCAACCAAGGCCAACCGATATTTTTACCAATTATATTGAAACGCGATCTATCACCTCAAGATATTGCAAAGGTTCAATCGAACCTTCTGCTTTTACCGGGGGTTGATGTACAGTCTCTGCCGGTTAGAGATTATCGATTGCAAGGGTTTGCGCATTTGTTTGGATACTTAACAGAAATTGATGCGAAACAATTAGCTGAAAAAAATTCAGCCAAAGGCAAAGAAGACTATTGGCCGGGCGACTTAATTGGACGCCATGGTATCGAAGAAAAATTAGAAAAAAGTTTGCGCGGCAAACGCGGGCATAACTATTTGCAAGTCGATGCCCTAGGACGTCAGACACATTCAGAGGCACTCTCTGAAGTCAGTTTTAAAAACAAACAAGCCCTACCTGGGCATGACGTCAGCTTAACTATAGATCTTGAACTACAAACTGCAGCTCACGATGCATTTAAGGGGAAAAATGGCGCCGTCGTCGTTTTAGACCCTAGATCCGGCGAAGTCATGGCCGTCGTGAGTGAACCTCAGTTCGATCTCGATATTTTTCAGAAGGGAATGAATCACCGAACTTGGCAAAATCTCATATCAAATCCCAATAAGCCCCTGCTCGATAAATCTACCGGTGGGCTCTATCCACCCGGAAGCATTTATAAAGCTCTTGTAGCTCTTGCGGCACTCGAAGAAAAAATCATCAATGAAAAAAGTAAATTTTACTGTAATGGGCAGTTCAAATTAGGCTCGCAAAGTTTTCATTGTCATCAAAGAAGTGGCCATGGATTGGTTGATCTGCACGATGCATTAAAATTTTCGTGTGATATTTATTTTTACAATGTTGGTCTAGAACTAAAAGTCGATAAGCTTGCAAAATATGCTAAAGAGTTCGGCTTAGAAACAAAATTAGGCCTCGATCTCAACATGGAAAAAGTTGGCTTAGTCCCAACCAGTTCCTGGAAGAAAAAGACTTATAATTTGCCCTGGTCTCCCGGAGAGATGCTACCTGTTGTGATTGGCCAAGGATTCAATACGATGAGCCCCCTTCATATGGCCACACTCTATGCTGCCATTTCAAATGGTGGTTTTATATGGCAGCCTTATATTGTGAAATCGATCATCGATCACACCGGACGCTTAGTAAAAGAATTTGAGAAAAAATTAATCAAAAAAACCAGTATGGTAAGTCCTGAAAATTTTGCAATTGTTCGCAAAGCCCTCGCCAGTGTGGTAAGGGACCCAAATGGCACGGGCCATCGATCCTATGTTGAGGGTCATGAAATTGCAGGAAAAACTGGTACAGTGCAAATTGTCAATCTTGGGAAGTTTAAAAGCCATGAAGACGTAAGTAGCCTTTGGCGAGAACATGCTATTTTTGCTGCCTTTAGCCCGGTTGAAAACGCAGAAATTGTGGTCTTAGTTATGAGTGAACATGATAAAGCAGGAGGGGGTGGAAAGGCCGCTGCACCTGTCGCACAAAAAATATTTGCCAAGTACTATGAATTGAAACAAAGTCGCGCGAAAAAACAAATTCAACAAGTCAAAAATCTCACAATAAGGAAAAGCAGCCATTAGTAGTTTTTACCACAAAAACTTTGCACCTAATCCACAGTATAAAGGTTTAAATCTTGTACCTTGGTTGATTGGCCTTTGGGTAGTTTTGACCTTAATAGGATTAGTCAATCTCTACTCCGCAACTTTAGGCCAGGAAATTTTTTTCTCTCAATTGCGACACACAGTAATTGGCGCAATTTTTCTTATGTTAGTTGCATTTGCGATACCTATAGGATTTTTTAATCATAAGGCTTACAGCATTTTTGCCTTCGTACTTTGCATGTTGTTTTTAGTCATTTTTATAGGAGACGATGCTGGCGGATCACAGCGGTGGATAAAAATCGCCGGCTTTCGTTGGCAACCTTCTGAGTTTGCCAAAATGTCCGTCGCTCTCTTAGTAGCTCGATATATTTATTTACATCAAAATGTAAGACCTTATACCTTAAAAAATCTTTTACCTTTGTTAGCTATACTAGGCCTACTTTTTTTCGCAATATTTATACAACCTGATTTAGGAACCGCCGGCGCCTGTTTAATTATTGCGACTTGCCAAATTGCATTTTTACGACTCGATATAAAAAGCTTAAGCATCGCCTCGATCATAGGACTAGTGACTGTTATAAATATTTGGATTTTTGGACTAAGACCTTACCAAAAACTGCGCGTTCTGAATCTTTTTAATCCCGACCACGACCCTACAGGTTCTGGCTATAATGCGCTGCAATCTCTAATCACCATCGGTAGTGGCGGTTTGTGGGGAAAAGGCTATCTTCAAGGGACACAAACGCACCTAAAATTTTTACCGGCTCGCCATACGGATTTCATTTTCTCCGTATTTGCAGAAGAACATGGCTTTTTGTCGTCATTGCTATTCCTAATACTTATTGCTGCATATATTTATATTGCTTTGGAGATTGCTCGATATGCGAAAAATGTATTTTCGATGCTTGCTGCAATTGGGGTTGCTGGAATACTTTTTAGTGAAACTTTGATCAATATCGCCATGGTTTTAGGAGCTTTTCCGGTCGTTGGCATTCCCCTGCCATTTTTCTCTTATGGTGGCTCATCCTTGTTATTGATTGCAGGCTGCACCGGTATTTTAATTGCTGTGGATCGAGAAAGCAAAGGTAAACGAGCTTTCTTTAATGTTATAAAATAGAAAAGGTGCTTATAAATGAGTTCTTCTCTTTCATCTTCTCAAACGCTAGAGAGTATTTACCATAGACTTCGAAATGCAGATCAAAACACTTTTCTAAAACATTGCGAAAAAGAAGCACCTGAAGTTCTAATGAAAAGCTCGAAGAAAAATGGGCTTCGTTACTACCGAGGAAAAGTTAGAGAGCTCTTTAGCAATCGTAAAAAAGTATATATCTGGCATTCAGATCGCCTCAGTGCTTTTGATCGCCACATTTGCTGTGTGCCGTACAAAGGTCTAATCCTAAATGAGATCAATTGTTTTTGGCTCAAAAAATCTGCTGATATTATGGCTACACACTTTCTAGATAAACCGCACAGCCGGGTTCTTCTCGCAGTGAAAACTCAACCCATTAAAATAGAGGTTGTTGTGCGCGCTTATTTGGCTGGCAGCATGTTAAGAGATTACTTAAAAGGACAGCGGCAATTTTCCGATCAGTTGTTGCCAGATGGACTTAAAGCCTACTGTAAACTGCCCTCGCCCATCGTCACTCCTACAACAAAGGCAGAGGTCTACCAGCATGATGCGCCAATTAGTCCAAGCGAAATTATACGCCAAGGATTTTGTACGGAAGATCAGTGGCAGCAAATCACAACAAAAAGTTTAGAGCTTTTCACTTTAGGGCAGAAAGTTTTTGCTGAACACGCGTGGCTATTAGTCGACACAAAATATGAATTTGGGATGACTCAGTCTGGAGAGTTGCTGCTTATTGACGAAATACATACCCCCGATTCAAGTCGACTCTGGGCTGAAACGAGCTACCTTGAATGTATTAGCTCTGGATTGGCCCCTGAAATGTTTGATAAAGAAAATATTCGCAGATTTCTCGCTTCAAAAGGATTTATAGGCGAAGGCGATATTCCGCTCATACCAAATAATCTCATTCTCGACTTAGCTGAAACATATCTCAAAGTCGCTGAAACTTTATTAGGAAAAAAACTATCTATAGTAAATAATGAAGTTCCGTTTAGTTTCGAAACGCTTGCGCCAATCTACTGAGTTCCGATAAATAAGGCTTTGCAGCTGCGGGAGCAATTTCATGAGCCCTCGCAAAAGAATTAGCCGCTGCGTTAAAATTATTCTGCTCGTATAACAACAGACCTACTCTAAACCACCAATCGACCATGACAGATAAATGAACATCTGTATCGATATCGGTATTAAATATTGAATCTATTTGACTATCACTACTAAACTTTAGATCGCCTTTTATTAATAGTAAATACTGTAGAAAGAAAGGCAGCTTTGCATTTTTATCTAAGTGTCTGTCACTTTGTAACGGCGCTTTCGCTAGATTGTTACCAGCATAGCGTAGCCATAAATCCGCGTTTTCTATATTTTGATTATCCAATTGCTTGCGGAAATGCACACTATACATGAGTCTAGCTCCCCAAAAAGATTTTTGGGCTTCTTCATCCAAAGCACCTAAAACTCGGGTTTTAGCCTCCCTCAGCCCACAATGAGCGTAGATGTCATGTAAGAGCAATTTCGCATAAACATCATCGAGGTTTTTGGGCGGCCATTGTATGGTTTTTTCTAAGTCGCTTGATATTGCAAGACAAGACTCGAAGTCAATATTCGCTTGCAAGGACTGACGAAATCTTATTCTTACATCATTGACTAAGTCGGTTTTGATATTTGGATCAATCGCTCTTTGCCAGTTTGTAAACTCAAATTTAGCATCCCAATGTATGGGCTGTCTTAATCGAAGAGACCAATCAGCTTCCGAAACTGCAAGATCTACCCTACTGTGTGGGCATACATCACCAAATACGCCTTTTGAATGATAGAGAGTGTTGGCATAGGCACTTAAATTCCCGTCGAAAACATTCTTATTTAAATAGCTTTTCCACTCAATCAGGTTTTCTTCTAAAGATATTTTCGTCACATCAATTAAACTTTCACCACTATAAATTGCGAGTAAAGCTTCGGGGCCAAATTTCATTATCAAATAGCTTAAAAAAGATTCTGCGAGTGAGTATGACTGAGCTCCAGCTTCTAACCAAAAGCCAAAGCCGAAAAGCCGAGACAAGTCTTTTTCTGGTTCTTTTTTTAATATCGCGTGGGCCGATTCATGAACCCCAACGTATCTCATTCTTGGCGCTAAAACATTTGCCAGTCCTTCTGTTATGGACATATTCGGATGGAAGCCCAAGCCACCAAATGCAAATTCGGCGCTCAATGCATGCACCAACTCATGACGAAGACTGCTATGAGGCAAAGTCTCTAAGTTAATGTGGATAGTCGGCGTAAACACATCTGCGACATCAGTGCCACCACCACCAAACCAAAGCTTTTTGCTGCGAGCGTCGGGGTAGACATAAATACCAATTGAAGCATGATTTTTAATGTTGAGGCTCTGACGCAATTCATGAATATGGAACTCTGCTTCTTGAGCGAGTTTGTGATAATCGCTTTTTTTAGCTTCATCACCCGAATAGAACAAAGTGAAACCTTCGCCCTCTATTTTTGCTTTTAAGCGAGACTGTAGAAGAGTTTGTCCAACACCTAAGCTTGAAAAGAATTGAAATGCGATATTGATTAGGATTAAGACGAAAAAAAGAAGCGCTATAGACTTGATCGTGAGTTCTTTCTTTTTAGTTACTATAAAAAGTAAAAGTGCCGCGTACAGAAAATAAATACAACGCGCTGCTACAATTTCTGTATCTACCTCTATTAAATAGTCATAAATAGGTCCGTGTAAAAAGCCGTAAAAAAGACCATTAATACGTTTTTGTGGAAAAACATAGATCAGTGCAAGTAGACTGATAAAAACAAAGAGGTTTAATACAAGGTGAATTAAAACTATCTTTTTAAAGCTGCTAGTTTTTTGAAGTTTAGCTTGATAATAAGTAGTCAGAAACAAAGCCAGTAACCATGCCGTTGGGACTAGCAAAATATACCAAAACAGAAATCCAGTTTGGCTGCAATGACAGGCATCAAAAAAGAATGCTGCTATAGAAGGCAGAGCCAGGAGGATGAGGCCAAAGAAGAACCAACACAAGTTTTTTGCCGCAAGAGAGCCTGAATTTCTCCGCAAGATATAAGCATCAATTGGCGGAAAAAAAAGAATAAGCACATAGGACAGAATAAGGCTGTATTCGTACTCAAAATTTCTAGAAACTTGGAAGCTTAACGGTGCACAAGCACAAAAAATGATGAGTAAAACGCGGCAAATAATATTCCACATTAAGTATTCAAATTTCTATAGGTTTCTAAAAAAATTCCACTGCCGCGATCCATGGCGGCAGACGGCGAGTATCTGGCTTTGTTTGTTTTTAACGATGCTACGAAATTTTTTATTTTCTTGTAGATAGGTTGCACTGTGTTTAGTTTCTATATCCACAAGAGCCTGCCTAAAATAGCGTAGCAAGTGCGCGACGCGCACGGAGAAGGAACAATTGATTGCCGAATTTCCATCTAAAGAAAGGCTGCTCATTGCCGCGAAATCTAATAAAACTTCTTGGAGATCACCGCTATATAAAACATCGGCAAATACCTGAAGCTGATTAATTTTTTGACTAATGATATTTGCAGTTTCGTCTTTGTAGACACTGGCCTGATAATACAGAAGCTGATGTTGAATATCATTTAAGGTTTCGTGACAGAGATCAAAAACTTCGAGCATGACATCATAACTTTGGAATTGCCCCATGGTTTCTTCTCCTCTGCCTTTGAAAATCGAAACTCTTTTTGGTGAAAATTTCTGCAAAATTTATGTTCTTCTTCTTTTCATCATAACAAACCCCACCCAAGCACTGTCAAACCATAGGCCAACTTCATTTTTGGCATAAGCATGGCTACTAGGAAAAAATTGCCTCAAATCCAATGATTATGGATAAAGAATAAAAGGGATGGTATAGCTTATCTATGGACTATGAATTGCTTGATAGCGGTGATGGCAAAAAGTTTGAAAAGGTTGGGGACTATTACCTCATTCGACCTGCCGCGGGAGCCGTCTGGCAGAAGAGCCTGCCAGAAAGTGCCTGGCAAAAAGCGGATAGTGAGTTCGACCGTCTTTCTAGCCGCGACGGTCTCTGGAAAAAACTCAAAAGACCCTTACCAGATGAGTGGATTATCTCTTTAAACAAGCAAAAGCTTTTGATCAAACCCACCGATTTCGGGCACTTAGGTCTGTTTGCTGAACAACAAGAAAATTGGCAGAGCATTACTGATTTGGTTAAAAAACACCTCACGAGTCGAAGCGACTGCCAGGTCTTAAATCTGTTTGCCTATACTGGGGGTTCGACCATTGCAGCATTGAAAGGCGGCGCTTCGCTTGTGCATTTAGATGCTTCGAAAACTTCCGTAGAGTGGGCAAAACAAAATGTCCAGCTCAATGAACTCCAGGACCACCCCATACGCTACATAGTCGATGACGCTACTAAGTTTGTGCTGCGTGAAGCAAAACGCGAAAAATTCTACCATGGTATTATTCTCGATCCACCTTCTTATGGGCGCGGTAATAAGGGCCAAATTTGGAAAATAGAAGACGATCTCTGTAATCTACTTGGTCATATCAAAGCCATTCTTGCCAAGGATTTTTCATTTGTACTTTTAAGTGCACATTCTCAAGGTTATTCTCCTATTGCATTAAAAAACCTCTTGATACAAAAATTTGGTAGGTCTGAGAAGTATCAATATGAATGTGGCGAAATGCTTATTAAATCAAAACGCGAAAGTGAAGAACTAGGATATCCTCTACCAAGCGGTGCCTATTGCTTTCTAACTCAGAAAAATTAATTCACGATGATTTACGAATCTATTAGCAGTCCACAAAATGAAAAAATTAAGTCAATAGTACGATTGCGTGAAAACAGTCGCGAACGCAGAAAACAAAGGCTTTTTGTCGTGGAAGGGCTTAGAGAAATAAATATCGCCTTAAATAACGGCTACCTGATTGAAGAATTTTATTTCCAGCATGAAAGTGTATTTTTAGACTATAAATCCAAACTTGCCAAACAATGCAAATGTTATTTAGTTCATGAAAATCTTAGCAAAAAAATAGCGGTCCGCGAGGATACTTTCGCAGGCATCGCAGTCTTTGCAGAAAAAGAAGCGATCAATCTTTCTACACTCAAGCTGCTGTCGGAAGATTGTACGTTAATACTAGAAGGCGTCGAAAAACCTGGAAATATTGGCGCAGTCTTTCGCACTGCGAATGCCTTAGGCATACAAAGAATAATACTATTAAAAGATCACTTCGATTTTTATAACCCAAACACAATCAGAAGCAGTTTAGGAGCTGTCTTTAGCACTCCGCATCTATCTTGCACTATTGATGAGTTACGCGCTTTCAAAAGCCAAAATAATCTTCAACTCTTTGCCACATTTTTATCTAAAAAAAGCCAGGCGCTTAATAAAATAAGCTTTCCAGCTCAAGTCCTAGTTGCTTTTGGATCAGAAGCGCAGGGGCTTAGTCCTGAAATCGAAGCACTTGCCGATCAATTTATTATTATTCCGCAGTTAGGGGAAGTGGACTCGCTAAATATTGCAAATTCAGCTGCAATTATAATGTGGGAGCTACGTCGTAATAATTTAGATCGAGATCAGTTCAAAACTAATCTTTCTTAAAACAGTCATGACTCCATAATTTAACTGCCTCAGGTGGCCCCTCAACATAATCCATATGAGTATATTCTTTCATAAAAGTTATTTGGTGGGTTAACAGCTCTTTTTCGTAGCTGTGTTTCGCATTCCAATTTCGACAGAAATAGCGTCCCAAATAGATTCGTTTATTTGAATGAGACTTTCGCCACACATTCATCAGATATTTTCTCCAACGCTGATTGGGATAGGTATCGGCAACAGATACTGGCTTTTCCTGACTTGGTGCGCCCAACTCCCAAGTAAACGTGTTTATTTCAGTACCATCACGCAATTGGCCAGAAAAAACATACCAACCATCATCTCGCATAGGATAAGGAGCAAACATGTCCCACTTTTGATCCATGCGCAAAGTCCAGATTAAGGATTTTAAACGCGTTGGAATCTGGATATTCACGTTTGGAAAATCACTCATATTCCAAGCGATCACCAAAGCGAGTAAAAATATACAAAACAGATGATTAAAGATTGAGGTTCTTGGATCAATATCTTTGAAGGGTAGGAATTTTTTACTATATTGGCTTAAAAAACCCCTTCGATCCGCCACTAGTCTATAGGAAAAATTGGATAAATAGATCAGGGCCTTATTACTAAAAAAATATTTAATCCAAACGAAAGGAGCAAAGTGGCTTAGAAACACCAAAAAAGCTTCACCTTGAAAATAGTTAAGTCCACGAGCATCCTTAAAGACCCAAGATCTATTTTTTAGCATCAATTCTTCAATGTTTTTATCTCTCTGCGCAATGGCTATATTTCCTGCTTCCAAAAAGAAAAATTCTTTTATGATCAAAACCATTTTTTCACAAAATAAACAGCCGTTGTCATAGAATATAATTAGATTTTTCTTTGAAATTTTTTCCGCAAAGTAGTCCCAGAACTTAGAGGGAATAAACACAAAAAAACTAACCGCATCTATATAGGGAAAAAGCCCAAGTTCCATTAAGGCTCCAAAGCTTAAGTGCATAACCAGAAACATAAGCACTGCAAATAAGCGAATGGCCCAAAAAGGCACTAGTAATAAAAATCCTCCAATAGCTTCCCAACCAAAGACAGCAAAAGTTAAAGGCTTTAACAAACCTTCAAACTGTCGCACCCAAACACCAAGAGGCGTGACGAATTGATCGATCATCAAAGTTAAATAAGTGGCAGTCCCATCTGGATAATACTCTTTGCCATTCTTTAAAATGGCTGTTGACCAATAAACTATACAAACTTGCAATAGCAAAGCGACCGTTGCTCCGCTTATGATTAAATTCGGACTCATGTAAGTATTTTTTTTACTTTCCGTATTGAAAGAAAGCGCATGGTCAATCGAATATCGTGAGCCAAGGGGCAAGAACATCGCCCAGAACATCAAACAACGCAGCAAAATATCGCCTCCCTGAAGCACGATAGGATTGCGATTTTGCAGCGACACATTCAAAACCCAACACAGAATCATGACCCAGCGTGTTTTATAACCAAGAAGTAGTGCAACTGCGAGCATTGCATTGACGACAAAGAGACAGGTCGCCCACTCAAAGGTTCCGTTGGTAAAATACAGAGAAAAATACGAAAGATTCGAAAAATTCTCGATTAAGGGCCCACGCGGCAAAACCCCAAAGTCCGTATAGTGTGCAATAAGATCACTGGAGCGGTTAATTAAATCACTAAGCACCAAAATCGCGAGCCCAATGCGAAAGAGGGCAAGCGATCTTAGGTCAATTCCGAAAGTTTTTTTTATCAGGTCCATAGTTTCTTAACCCTAAAATATTGCTACTAAAATTTTAACATAACTCTGACGCCAGTCCAATTTATGCGACACATAACTTGCGAGATTCTAAAACTCTGTATAAATGAGCAGTATCTCGTTTTGATAGGAAATTTTAATTTATGATAAAATTTGTGAGAAAAATCCAGGTTGCTATGAACATTGGTATCGTAACAACTACAATTTTCTATAACTTAGCTTTTACTGAGGTAGCCTTTAGTGAGTATGAATTTAAAGAACTACAAAATTCTCAGGTGCATGCCGCAAAGTCTTGTGTCAGCGGTCCTCACTATGGCACATATCTCGGCTATAATCCTTTGTCGATCACTTTCAACCCAGATATATGCCACACCGAATATAAGTATGTTTATTATAAACCCTGCGACAGCGGACCAGCACCACTCTATGTATTCTTGACTGGCACGGCCGGAGATTGGGAAAGTCAATGGATCCAAAAAGAGCTGCTCGTTGTTATGGCAAAAAAAGGATTTATTGCCGCTTCGGTAGAATATTCTTTTGATATTTTTTTCTCATGCCAAAATCTCAAGAAAAAATCTTCTTGTCTTTTTGAATCTAAAAAACCCGAAAGTTTTAAAAGCCGAATACAAAAAGCCGAATACAATCGACTAAAAGAAAATTCTACAGTCTTACATGGACACAGCCAAGGCTCATTTATTGCTAACCTTGCAGGACAAGAATTTAAAGAAATTCAAGGTCTTTTGTTAACAGGCACGGGAGTGCGTTTTGGAGCCGCGCTCACTACTCATCCAACTCTTATCACCAGCTATGCTTTTAATTTATCTTCATGCCTAACTTACAATTCACAACAACTATCGAATAAAAATATTCTGGCAATTACAGGAATTGACGATGAGTTTTTTTACGAAAAAAAAGTCTGTGATTTAGGTTCTGGAGCAATTCAAACAAACTTAGAAACAGTTACAGGGCGAGCCTGCGCACCAGGAAGCTATCGTTGTCTAGACTCTGAAAAAAGCGGCTGGATTATAGTTGGTAGTGACGAAGTCGATGAGGGCATTGCTCACCATCGCTACTTTCTCCAAGGAGTCAACAAAGCCTGTCCTATAGTTTTGAAATCTCCCAAAGAGTCTAAGCCTAGTGAGACTTGGTTTGATAATAGCAACGATTGGTCACGAGATAATACTTTGGATTGGCTAAGCAGGAAAATAGAATAAATCAAATATATAATCTATCAAAATGGCTAGTACCGAACGAAGGTCTTTTCGAAATATTCAAACCTTTTTTCAGCTTTAGATTTTAACTCGCCCAGGATTAAAAATTTAAAACTGTCGGCGAAATCTTCACTGGGTCCAATATACGCATAGGTCGTTGGTGGCAATTCTCCTTGCTGGTCAGCAATAATCTCTTGCCATGATCTTTTTTGTGTCCGTCGGCAATCAAAGCGGAGAAAACAAAGCTTAGGGTTCAAACCGACATCTTTGAACATTTTATCTCCAAGTCCACCACCCCACACTGCTGCTCCACCAGGTTTTAAGAAGCTATATTTCACATTCTTATTATCGACAACATGTCCCAATTCATGCAAAAATTCGGGCGGAGAAATGACGTTATTTACAAATACCGTTCCATTGATAACATGATTGTAGTTGCCAATGCCTTTGAAAATTTTATTAACCTTCGATAGGGTTATGTGCGAAATTTTTATTTGACGCGTGCTTTTTCGCAAAAGCGCCACTGAAGTCTCGTTCAGTTGTTTTTCGTAACTATCTAGAAAATAACCGGCTGCCAGAAAAGTTTTAAAATAGTTTAATTCCCAAGAAAATCTTCTATCTAGTTGCCAAGACCAGTGATCATTTAAGAAGTCACTCACTGCTTCTACGCAAGGCAAGGTTGAAGGACAAAGCTCGCTAAGTTTTGCATCTGCTTTTATTTCAATACTCTCGGCATCAACGACATGAAGTTCATTGAGATTAAGTAAGTTATTCTCTTCAAACGATCCAGAGCCACAGGCGCCCAGCGCATAGGATAAAAAAAACAAAAAATGTAGACGCCTTAAAGCGTTTAGATACTTTTTCATCATCAGGGACATCTCAAAATCAGCGTTGATAGTCCAGATAAAAGCAATTTAATTAATTATTTTGGGTAAATAAGCGGCAAGATGATATTTTTTTCTTGCCCTTCTACGCGCAGCTCAGCCTGATGTCCTTTGAAATCAAGCGGCAGCACGATAATTACCGGAGTTTGCAGCTCCTCAAAAGGCTGTACTGCTACGTTACAACGAGGACAAATAAGATTGGCACCTTCAGGGCTGATGATTTGAAGCTCCAGAGTCTTCGCTTCCGAAGTGTGGTTCAAAATGCGCAAATCAAAAACATTAGCAATGCGGCCATTGTCGAATTGGCTATAAGCTGCGCCTTTTTGTCTGAGAAAAATTGTTTCCAAATCCGGACGATTGGCAATTCTATAAGCTCCCACAGAAAGCACTAAGGTCATCGCAGCCAAATAAAAAAGCACTCTTATTCGTCGCCAAAAAGGTACAAATTTGCCTTCAAGTGACCACTCCGTATCTAATCTGACTAAACCCTTTGGACGCTCTAAATTCTGCATAACGGAATCACAAGCATCTGCGCAGCGCCCGCATTGAATACATTCGAGTTGCAAACCATTTCTAATATCTATCCCGGTAGGGCACACTCGCACACAGAGACCACAATCTATGCACGCGCCTTTGTCTTTGCCCTTTCCACGAGGTTCACCGCGATTTTGATCATATAAAAATCCTGGAGAGCCTTTGTCTAACAAAGCAGCTTGAAAGCGCGCGTAGGGACACAAAAAAGAACAAAATTGCTCCCGGAACCAGGCCAAATCAAAGTAGATCAACAAAGAGAAACCTACAACAAAAGTAAAAGCAAAGGGATGATCTTGCGGTGGAGATACCATCCAATGCAAAACTTCAAGCGGATCGATGAAAAATCCTAAAAAAGCATTTGCCAGGCTTAAACTTAGAGTGAAAAAAGTAAGGTGCTTAAGCACTTTTTTGGCGATGCGAAGCGGTGACAACTCAACTTGATCTTGGCGCAACCTTGTCAACGCCTTTCCCTCGATCAATTCCTCTATCGGCCTGATAAACCACTCGATAAATACCGTCTGCGGGCAGGCATAGGAGCACCAAATGCGACCACGCAATGTCGTAGCCAAAAACAATACTAACGCCAAGGAAACAAAAATAAAAAAGAGATAATGAGCTTCTGAAAGATGAAAGACATAACCAAAAATAAAGGCTTTATTTTCCAGAACTCCAAGCCTAAGGATCGGGCGACCGGAGATTTGTATCCAAGGCACGACTAAATAAATCAACATGAGAATATAAGCAACGATTTGCCGGCGGCGCGCAATAGGGCCAGGACGACGATCTGGGTAAATCCAACGACGAAATCCCTCCTTGCTTATAGTAGGGGGGCGCTTTTTTTCGAATTCTTTTTGTAATAACTCTTCTGAAATTTTCCTATTCCTCTGTATTAGGAGTCTTCTCCGCACCCGACTCTTCTTCTGTAGCCGGAGCTTCAACAGCTGAGCTCGAACTCTCAACAGCACTTGCCGCCAATTTACCTTGTGGAGACTTCGCCTGAGCTGGAGTCTTGCCATGTAATGAAATAACAAACGCAGCTAGTTGTTCGACTTTCTGCTGACCTAGAACCGCACCCCAAGCTGGCATGCCCTTTTCTAGCACACCTCCGTTTATAACTTTGGTAATTTCTTCAGGGCTATGTCCATGTATATAATAATCATCGGTTAAATTCGGCCCTATCGTTCCTCCGCCATCAGCTGCGTGACAAGCCGCACAATTCGCCGCATAGAGAGCAGCTCCACTTTCGATGTAGCTCGCAGAGGATAGACGTTGCGCCAGGTCACCTGTTGCACCACTTGATGCCGCAGACTGCGCCTGCATTTCAGTCAACTCTCCTTTAGCGCTTTCTAACTTTGCGATGAGACTTTCACCACCAAAAAAATGCAATCTAACGGCATAGATGACACCTATTACGATGGTAAACCAAAAAAGGCCTACCCACCATCGTGGCAGCGGATTATCGTATTCTTGGATGCCATCAGATTCATGAACTCTTATTTCATTAAAACGCCAATCTTTTTTACCTGATTTAATGTCATTTTTTTGATCTTCTTCCATGGAATCTCCCCTAGAGATAAGAATAAGCTGTTTCTACTTCGTTATGTAGTAGGCTTTTTAAAAAAAATTCCTCAATCATCTAAAGCTAAATGACTTTGACGCTCATAATATTTTTTTTGAGTTGGCCAATAAGTCCAAGCTACAATAATCAGTAGGAGACTAAAAAAAATCACCAGTCCAATACTCGGCCAAATGGCTAAATCTGTATCGTTAAAAACAGTCCTAATTAAGGAAAACATAATCCTCTCCCAAAATTACTTTTTCAGTTGCGCTTCAATTCTTCTGGGTCTGCACTTTTTATATCAACACCCAAACGTTGGATATAAGCTATCATCGCAACCAGCTCACTGCTGGTGTCTATTGAAATACCATCTTTTGCCAAGCTGCGCTGAACAATCTCAGCTTGATTAAGATAGTAGAATCGCGCATTTTCAATCTGCTCATTAGCATAAGGCACCCCAAGTCTTTTCATCACGGTCAACTTATCGTCAATCAATTCAAGATCTACTGTATTTGTTAAGAGCCAAGGATATGGCGGCATTAACGAACCAGGGGAAGTCGAGCGCGGATCTAACATGTGATTATAATGCCAAAGATCTGGATATTTGCCTCCGACTCGATGTAGGTCTGGCCCCGATCTCTTCGATCCCCATTGAAAGGGATGATCGTAAACAAACTCTCCGGCATAAGAACGTGTGCCATAGCGCTGCACTTCTGAGATATGAGTCCGAACCAGCTGCGAATGACAATTGTAACAGCCCTCTCGCAAATATAAATCTCTACCCTCTAGTTCCAGTGGTGTGTAAGGCTTTACGGCCGTGATGGTCGGAACGTTTGATTCAACAACAAATGTAGGAATAAGTTCGACTATTCCACCTATTAAAATAGAAACCAAAATCAGTGCCGTAAACACGAAAGCTTTGCTTTCGAGAGCTTCATGCATAGTCGTAGCTTTAGGCTCTCGTTCAGGAACAAAAGTGACGACTTCGTCTTTTGTTTGCGCTGTTTTTGAAGTGGCGGTTTTGTAAACGTTATAGAAACAAATGATCATTCCAGCCAGATACATCAAACCGCCGATGAATCTCACCCAAAATAGCCATTTGATCGACAAGATAGTTTCTAAGAAATTCGGGTACTTTAACAAGCCTTCAGGAGTCTCACTAAACCACATCAATCCCTGAGTGACACCTGCGGCCCACATGGAAGTGACATAGAGAACTAAGCCGACTGTCGACCACCAAAAATGCGCATTTGCTAATTTTTCACTATAAAGAGTCGTATTCCACAAGCGCGGAACTATATAATAAGTTACCGCAAAAATCATGCCTCCGACCCAACCCAAAGCACCTGAATGCACGTGTGCAATAGTCCAATCGTTGAAGTGAGAAATTAAATTTATGGCTTTTATTGATAATAAAGGCCCTTCTAAAGTCGACATGGCATAAAAAGTCATCGCCACAACAAAGAATTTTACAACTACGTCATTGCGTACACGACTCCAAGCACCTCTTATGGTTAAAAGTCCGTTAAGCATGCCGCCCCAAGACGGTGCTATGAGCGCCAAGCTAAATACCATACCGACTGTTTGCGCCCATTCAGGCAATGCGGAGTAGAGCAAATGATGTGGGCCAGTCCAAATATAAAGGAAAATAAGCGACCAAAAGTGAATGATAGAAAGTCGGTAAGAATAAATCGGCTCTTTAACCGCCTTGGGAATAAAATAGTACATCATACCGAGAAAAGGCGTCGTTAAAAAGAATCCAACAGCGTTGTGACCATACCACCACTGCACGAGTGCATCTTGTACACCGGCATAAATCGAATAACTTTTAAACCAGGTCAAAGGCAGGGAGAGAGAATTGACAATATGCAAAACAGCAATTGTCACGATAGAAGCCAGGTAAAACCAAATTGCAACATACATGTGCTGAACACGACGTATTGCTAGCGTAGCAAATACGTTAATAGCCATAGCAACCCAAACTACCGCGATGGCTATATCTATGGGCCATTCAAGTTCGGCATATTCTTTTCCTTGAGTAAATCCGAGAGGCAAAGAAATTGCTGCGGCAACTATTATGAGCTGCCAACCCCAGAAGTGAAATGCGCTTAATTTATCTGACCACATCCGTGTTTTTAACAAGCGCTGCAATGAATAATAGAGAGCGGCAAAAAAAGCATTTCCAGCGAAGGCAAATATAACAGCATTGGTATGGAGAGGTCGAAGTCGACCGAAAGTCAGCCAACTTGTATTCATATTTGCTGGCCACCAAGCTAACTGCAAGGCTGCAATAACGCCGACAAGCATGCCGACAATGCCGAAAATCAAAGTCGCCCACAAAAACATCCTAGCGATCCGATCGTCATATTGGATCTCAATCGTCTTAGCATTCATGCGTTTAAACTCTCCTTTTCCTTTGTATTTAAATTATTATGTTTAGGTTGGCCTTTATCATCAAAAACAAGAAGCTCGGGAGGCGTCGCTAAGTCCTGGTATTGTCCGTTTCTAATCGCCCAAATAAAAGCAAAGAGACCAATCGTCGCTAAGATTAAACTGATGGGTAGCAATACATAGACTATCTGCAAAAAATAAACCTTATTTTAAATCCTAGACTTCCATAACCTCAGTTTCATTTATTTTCATTTTAATATTTTGAGTTTTGTTCATAGAAGATCCAACATCAATTTTCCATTTTGTTGTAATCAAAATCACCGCAAGCGAACTCAAGGGCATAAACAAGGCCGCTAGGTATGGCGACATAAAACCCAGCGCTGATAAAGTAATCCCAATTGTATTATATGTACACGCAAAAAAGAAAGCCGTTATGATTTTAAATTTTGCTCTTTTGGCAATTTTGAACGCGAGAGGTAGACTGCTTACTCCATCCCTATATAAATAGACATCAGAAAAATTGCGTGGCACAGATGCCGCACCACGCACGGCTATACCAAGATCAGCTTCTCCGAAAGCCAAACTGTCATTAAAGCCATTTCCCACCATTGCTGTTGTTGGCGCAAATATTTTCAAAATGCTATCAACTCTATTCGCTCGAGCTGTGTCACGAATGATACTTGCCTTTTCTTGGGGTTTTTTCTCGGCGGCAATTTGTGCTTTTGTAAAGCCGTTGCGTTCACCAAATCGCTGTGTCTTTTCATATTGATCGCCACTCACAAGCTGCACTTCATAGCCTTCTTGTTTTAATCGACTAAGCAAGTCAGGCGCAACATCGAGATCGTGATCACCAAGAACGAAAGAGTAGACAACTTTTTGGTCAACACTCAAAAAAGTGTCCGCTACTTCAGTATTTTTTACCCCATTAAATATATAGTCTGCTGAGCCAATGCGAAAATAATGATTTTTATAATCAAAATCAATTCCGCTACCGAGCTTTTCTTTAAAGTTGCCTATGGGTTCGATGACTCTCTTTTCATGTTTTTGAAAAAATTCATCACTGGCCCATCGGCTCAGCGCTCTTGCGTGGTGATGATTAGAATACGTTTCCAACTGCGCCAGAGCTTCAGCTATAACTGTATCATTTGCATTCTGTTCTAGTTTTTTAGCGAATAGTACACTTACAAAACCGTCGGTCAAAGTACCTGTTTTGTCGAAGAATATTCTTTTAACTTTGCTTAATTTTTCCATCGCCCGGTGGGAACGGATAGCGATCCCATGCGACAAAGCCGTGGAACATGCGAAGCTCATGGTAAGAGGAACCGCAACACCGAAAGCACAGGGGCAAGTTATTAACAAAATCGCAACGGTTCTATTAATGGCTTCCGATGGCGACTGCGGCCACACAGTTAATAATGTTGCGACTACAGCAAACAAGACAACTATAAAAAAAGCACTCGCCAAAGTATCTGATGCATTCACATAGAGCCCTCTCGAAACTAGCATCTTTTGTATAGTTTGTTCAGTTTTAAACATAACGCTCTCGGTTCCAGATTCGAGAGCCTCTAACTCCAAACGAGCATTTAAGTTTCTTGCACCAGCCTCTATAATACCACCTTGGGAGATTAATTTTGGCTCAGCTTCGCCGGTAGTTTGTTCATAGTCTAACTCACCTTGTCCTGCAATCACTCGACAACGCAAGGGGATGATCTCTCCCGGCAAACTAAGGCAGCCTTGTTTCGGTAGGAGACTGGAAAGAGGGATCATTTTACCCTCTATGGAACGGACATATTCAAGCGATATATCCCATCTTTGACGCACTTTGCTTTCGACGCGCTTCAGCATCGATTTTTGCCACAAACGAGCTGCCAACAGCAGGGAAACCACGCTGGCTATCGAGTCAAAATAAATATCTCCAGCTTGAAGGAAGGTATTATAGAGGGAATACAAAAAGACTATAAACAAAGCTAAAATTATTGGCTGATCGATGGACAAAGACTTTTGTTTTATGCTGCGCCAAGCTGTTTGGTAGAAAAATTGGGCGGGATAAAGCATCACAATAGTGCATAGTCCTGCCGCGATATAGCGAAATACGTTCCATAAAACAAAATCATTATAAAGATCTTTGCCCGCGGAGTATTCTGGTACGGAAACCAACATAATATTCATCATGCAAAAAAAACTGACGCCTAGTTTTATCAGCTCTCCATAACTAGATTTATCTTTTATATCACGGCGGTCGATTTGCACCTCAAAGCCGAGGTTTTGAATCAATTTTATCCGACTGCTGAGCTTTTCTTTAGTAGCATTCCAATAGATACTAGCTTGGCCAGAACTTAAGTTTATTTCAATTTCACCAAAGTTATTTTTTTCAAAAGCTTTCTGGATAAGCCAGACACAGGCGTAACAAGACAGAGGGCTGATCAATATCTCTGCACGCATAGCAGAATCCGCCGTTGTATGACAAAAAAGCTTCTGAAATTCTTCTTGATCATAAATACCAAGAAGGTCTTCTGCAAAGGTTGCAGCTGGTGTGATGTTTTGACTGGAAAGCAACTCATAAAAATCTGTCAAACCAAGTTGCTCAATATATTTTTTTGCAGCGGCGCAACCTTTGCAGCAATAGCCACTCGACTTTTGCCAAGATGAAAGAGTAGTATTGCAGTGTAGACAACGATCTACTTTGGAAGCTTTTGAACTATTAATCGACTGCATTTTTTATGCTCTGCTTATATTTTATAAGTTTTAAAGGCTTTAGATTTTGGAACATCAACATCATATTCATTCCCTTATGTCCGCCAATCCTTTTGCACTTTTAGGATTTATATCGCTATTAGGTTTTAGTTTTTTTAGCTCACTCCATTGTACCTTAATGTGCGGCCCAATTGTTTGTGCCAAACTTGGTGTAAATAGTCACTTTAAAAGCCTCCAGATCTGGATTTATAATGCCGCTCGGGTCGGAAGTTACAGCATTTTTGGTTACATTCTCGGAGCTGTTGGGGATGGAATTAGTCTTATGTCGGCAGATTTGAGTCAGGCTTTGGCTTGGCTCGTCTTTGTTTTTTTGTGTTGGGGAGCCTTAATTAAAATCGCAAACTTATTTCACACCGGCTTTTTAAATAGGGTTTTGAATTCTGCAGAAGGGCTACTTTGGCCGCCTCAATTGCAAGTAAAGATTCTGAAATTTCTGAGTCCTAAATCGCTTCATAAATTAAAATCTGAAAACACCCAAAGTTTTATCCTAGGTCTGATCACAGTTTTTCTCCCTTGTATGACGCTGACTCCTGCGCTTGGTATGGCTCTAATGAGTGGCTCTGCCACCTTCGGCGGTCTTTTTATGTTTGCTTTTGCATTGGGAACTCTGCCTGCAATGATTTTGACACCGACGCTCGCTGGGGCAGTTCTACGCAAAGCTCCTCTAAAATTGGCTACAGCCTTAAGCCTACTTTTTTATATTTTAGCTCTCATATTTACTTTCTTAAGAGCTTTCGAAATTCAGCATTGACTGCCAAAATTGGCAGGATTTCGTTCTCCACTAAAATCGATAACAAACTAAAATTATTTATTTTTTTTAATTTCTACAAAGGTCAAGTTCTTGGCATAGCCTTTGCTAATTCCCTATCAGCTGCATCAATTCACGCAGCACTTTTTTTTCGCAATTTGCAAACAGGAGTATTTATGAAAAGGTTTGTTACTGGTAAGAAAATATCTGCTTTTATGATTCTTGGTTTTATTATCGGAAATACAGCTCTTGCTGAAAGCTTATTTATCGAGCGCCCACCAAAAATTACCGATTGGGAAGATGTTCTAGATTCGTATTACCAGCTTATCAATGATTCAATTCCAACAGATCAAGGCTACACGATTGCTGCAAATAAAGATCAGGCAGATTTTGTATTGGTTCCAAAGGCTCTTCCCGTAGGTGAAAGTTTAGTTCTGACTTTAAGTAAATTCCAAAAAGGCAACAAGGTTGCGAGCGAAAAAGTAAAATTAGGCAAAGTAGAAGAGCTAGATTTTATGACCGAGAGACTTGTTTCCGCCGTATTAAAGGGGGTTAGTGTCGACAAAGAGCTTACTGTCGGTAATATTTCTACGAGCGAAAAGGATAAGCTGAAAGATCGCCGCCTATCACGCGGTCGCTGGTTAGTGGGCTTTGGTCCAGCTGTCGGTTTTAATTTGAAAAACGAAGATGCGATGTTTCATTATACTGTGGGATATTCCTGGGAACTCGAACAAAGCATCATAAAGCTGCATGTGACTGGCACGGATGGTGTTAATGATGATGAAGGCTATTTAGGAGGAGTTGGCATTTCTTATGGCCACTTGTTCAGTAAGGCCGATACCGCACAAATCCTCAGTACTGATCTTATTTGGGGAGGCGCTGCAGTCACAAAAGGAGACGCTGCAATTAATGGCTTTGAAGAAACCGCGAAAAAAAGTGGATTCACTCTCGGTGTCGGATATGGCGTCATGATGTTTCGCACTTCAGATATTGCACTTGAAACTTCTCTGGTTGCGCAGCAGTTTCTTGGCGCCATCGAAGGCAAGTCTCCCACCACAGTGGGAGCGCGTGTAACTGTACTTTGGTAATACTTTATGAATCTGCTATTCGAGTTCGAAGATAGCTAAAGGGCCATCTCCAACTCGAGTAGCACTCAGTGCTTTTAAAGAATCTTTTTCAAGCACTAGCAAACAATCAGAATTAAATTCACTTACAAAAAGATATTCGTTCATGAGCAAAAGATCCGAGATATAACTAAAATCAGCCGCTTTAAAATCATTACAACGGTTCTCCTGTAAATTGACCCGTCGAAGAATGTTTAAATCTCTCAAGCTCAACTCCATCACTTCCGCTTTCGATGAGTCGCCTACATAGGCTCGATTTGCAGCAACATCAATGACCATTCTCGTCGGCGCACCTTTAGTGTCAGCGCTGCCAATTAATTTTTCTGTCTTTGGATCAAATACATCGATATTTCCGTTATCCGCCCAACTACCGGAATTCAGCACATACATTTTTTCCTCAAGAGGACTTGAAGTCTCAACCACAATTTTTGCGCTATTGTAGCCTGTTGCGGATAAAATAGATTTTACCTGAAGACCTTTTTGGTCAATCACAACAAGCTGGCCGAGGCCAGCGGGCGTCCAATTGGCGGTTAAATTAGCAACAGCGACGAATATTTTGCCATTGCTGGCTGCTAGTCCCGCAGGTTTTGGTAAAGCTGCCTCTCCACTATCATTGTGGTAATTTAAACCCCGCAAATTGATCGTAGCCAGAATTCTTTGCTCTCCAGTTTCTAATTGCAATTTTGGGCGAAAAACCAACACTTGATCAGTATTAAATAAAGTCACAAAAGCTAAGTTTGCATTTATAATCACAAGCTCCATTGGATTGCTGCCGTTACCAACATCCATTACTTTTTGCAAAACCATGTTTTTAGAAAACACAAAAATTTGATGGCTTAAAGAGCACACCACATAAATCAATTCTTCAAATCTGGTAATCTGATTCGGCGACTGACAACTCACACTAGAGGAACCAAGCTTATCATGACCTTTTAGTTCCAGCGCTGCATCCCGCCAACTTAAGCTGCTAAAATCTTCTGATAGACTATTGATGGTGACGATTCGAGAAGGCTTTGGAAGCTCTTCATCTTCTGCTAAAATTTTAAGCGGATCCTTGGGTTCTGGACTAGGTTTAGAATCTTTATCTTTTCCACAAGCTAGAAAAAAATTGGCCGCCAAAATTGCCGTTAGGCAAGCTTTAAGACCATAGCTCCCAATGACTCTGTTTATTTTAATTCCTGTAAACTTAAATACCTGCATTTGAAACTCCTATATAAATGTTTTATCTAAAGACACATAATAACTGCGATTAGGTAAGGCATATCCACGCAAATCCTCGTTTTGTTCATTAAGAGCATTTTTTACATCTAAATTTAGACCTAAATTTTCTCGTATTTTAAATCGTCCGCCGACATCAAGCTGTTTACTATCGGCAAGCGCCTCGGTATTGGCTCGATTAACATAGCGGTCGCGCGCGAACATCTGCGAAATATAAAAAGCGGTGCTTGGATTTACCTGATAATCAAGGGCAACTGTACCGAAAAACTGTGCCTGTCCCGGAATTTTTTTGCCGAAGTACTCACTGTGTGGATCTGAGTCTTCGTTGTTCTGCAATGTTAAATTAAGCGCTGAAGAAAACTTATCTGCCCACTTAGTATGAAAGGAAGTCTCTACACCTTCTGCTCTGGCTCTAGAAAAATTGAACGGCTTATATTGGAATCCAGATACAGAGACATATTCGATTAAATTTTTTGAATCATAACGAAAGTAATTTACGCCTAATTTTACTTTGTTGTCGATTAACTCGAATCCAAAATCAAATCCACGATTTTTTTCAGGATTTAAATTCGAATTGCCAACAACGGAACCTTGCTGTGTGTAAAGTTCAACAAAACTTGGATAGCGAAAGCCTTCGACGTAATTTGATTTTAAAAATAAATTTGAAAGCAATTCATAATTTATTGAAAGACCTTGAGAGCTTTGACTCGTTTCATGGCTCGCAGTTACGAGCGACATATTCGTTGTTAAGGTGCAATTATTAATAAAATTCCAATTAAATCCGAGACTGAAGCTTGCTGTGTCTCTGGAATGCCCTTCTTCTGCAAAAGAAAATGTCTCCTGCGCAAATAAAATTCGCCAATGTGGAACAATATTATTTTTTTCAAAAAAATTTAAATAAAGCTGGCTATTAATTTCGACGCCACCACTTTTAGATTCTTGTTCTTGATGAAGCTTGAAGCCATTAATTTCGCCTGCCGGGTCATCAAGTACTTGAAGGATATCTGCTGCATAGATTCCAACTTTAAGCTCGTTTTTTAAAAGCCGCAAATCACCGCTTAAAAAATCTGCACGCAAAGCTCTGTTTTGTTGGCGGACAGAGTAAAGCCGGTGACCTACCCTGCCAGGCACGCCGCGATCTGTTGTAGAGTAGACAATATTTGCCGTGCCAAATGGATGGCTTGCAGCTGCGTTAAGCGCGTAATTTTCTGAATCATTGTTCTGCAAAGTAAATTTATTTTGATATTGTGCAGAATCAAATAATTCCTTCTCAGCTTTATTTCGTACTACATACTTTCCACTTTCACTTTCATAGAGACTGCTAAGACTCAGCTTAAAAGTTTTAGCTTTTCGAGAAAAGCGTCCTGCAATATTTTTTTTTCCGAAAGAACCCACACCCATTTTCAAATTATTTATTGGTAGGCCGACCTTGTCTTCAAGTAGAGGATTGGTAATAATATTAATGACACCACCCATGGCAGAATTGCCATAAACGCTAGACATCGCCCCACGACTTACATAAATTCTAGATATCGACTCTTTTGGAATCAGCAAAAGATCTTGCAAAGAGCTACCGGCACTTTCGAATGGAAGCCCATTAACAAGGATTTTTATTTGTTGGCCTGTGAATCCTCGTACATTTATTTTATCTTGCTGTAAGCTGTTGCTCCTTTGAATGTAGAGCCCCAGTGTCGCTTCTAAGACGTCCAAAACATCGCGAAATCGTGTGTTTTGAATCTCTTCTTCTTCAATAACATCAGTATGACTACCTAAGGGCACTTCTTGAGGCAGCTGAACTGCAGAAACGATAATTGTTTCAGCTTGAAGCGTCGGTCTACAAAGAATTAAAATGGATATTAAATAAAATACGCCCACATGCGGATGACTAAACACCAGATTCCCCTTGCTCGAGAGTTACAGCTAGATTGGCAGTCGGACTTGTAGAAGATGAGATCTGAACTCAAATTTTACTTACCGTTGCGGCACAGTGTCGGACTTTCACCGATCTTCCCCAGAACTAGCTAGATGAGTCGTTACTTTTTATTATTTCGCAATTTTTCGCAATTTTTCGCGATTTTTCGCAAAATTTCTCAAATAATTGCAAATGGTGGGGATACTCTGATTCGAACAGAGGACCTTCCGCTTGTAAGGCGGACGCTCTAACCAGCTGAGCTATACCCCCAATAACACCGATTTTTTTATAAACAGCAATACGCAAGGGCCATCTTGCTCTTTACCAAGAAAAAACTAGGGGGCGAATATTGCAAATTAAATAGAGATTGTCAACGCAGTGATTAAAATGTTGTTTATCTAGCCTGCATCTTGAAAGCGTTTTAGAGGCTCATTGTCATCTTCTTGGTCTTCGGTGTTTTTTTCTTCTTCATGTTGGGTACCTAACTCTTCAGCATGCAGCGAAGCGTCAACAAAATCGGATGCATCGTGGGCACTTTCAAATTTTGATACTTGAACATCAGTCTTGCGTAACGGAAAGACATTGTCAGAATGAGCCGAGCCTGACTTTTCATCATTATCAGAATCTTGTTGCGTTGACGGTGCGGCACTTCTTTCATAGACCTGGCTTTTAAATGGAGGAACTTCTGGTAGCTCAGAAACTTCGCTATAACGACTTTTTAATTTAAGCTCATCTGGCTCATCTAATTGAACACTCTTAATCATTTTTGCTTCTCGTTCGAAAGTTGCATAGCGCCGCTGCGCTTTTTGGCGCAAACCCAAATTGACCAATAGACCTACCAAAATTAATCCAAGCAGCGGAAATATAAATTTGAATGCTGTGTCGTAGCGTCCCGGGGATGGCGAGTCTAGTTCTATGCTAGTCATACTTTTCCACGCAGTGTCCAATAACTCAGTGCGTTGACTGCCAAAGAAATTCTCAGCTAAATCTGTATAGACCAGTTGATAATGACGTGTTTGAGAAGACACCAATATTTGTGCTTGCATCAAGTTGACGTTATTTAGCTCAAATTCGACATAGAACATCAATGCCGGGCGATCCATTTTAGTGCTTACTTTGTAATCATCCAAGAAGCGAAAGTGTTTTAGTTCTGGGTAGCGCGAACGCACCGTTTCTTCTAACCAGGCTTTATGCTTATTTGCACCATCTTCGTCTATGTAGGCAGGTTCGTTAAATGTATAAACTTGAATCGATTTTAAGAACTGATCACCCTGTGAAGTTTTATCTTTTTTAGCTGGGTGCATGAGCAAACTCATGCCATAGGGCTTACGACTTACAATCCAGTTCTTCGGTGGGACTATTGAAAAACCTTTTTCCAAAACTTCAATTTTATCACCTTTGAAATTTTCGATGATCTGATTATATTTTATCGGTGTCGCAGAACCACTGTGATATAATAAAAATCCAAATGCCATTACAAAAGATAAATTTTCCCACACTTTAATTTTCATTTTGCAATGGCCCTTTCAGCACTTTTCAAAACATACTTTATATTAAATAATAAATTAGCTACACATTCTTATTGCCGCAACACGTTCGGTAATTTGTGTATCCACTTCGTACCCTTCTTTAACATATTCTTCTATATACTGACTCAGAACTTCTAAAGCGGCCGTATCTAATTGAAATAAATTTTCAATTAGTTTTGGATTTGTTTTTCCCATCTGATGTTGAGCGCCACTGCGTTGTTCCTTACGCTTATCTTGGCGCATATCGATTTCTATTGCTGGCTGCACTCGCCCAATTGTTAAGAGCCTTGTTCTAAAGCCATACATTGGATGCCATTCCGGCGCACTATTTACGGAAAATACTGCTACGATTTTAGTATTTCGCTCTGTCTTGTTAATTGCAAAAACTAAATCGCCTGCCAAAACCTCTTTTCCGAGTGAATAATAGTATTCGCTTTCCTTTAGCTCATTTTCCATCAACTCAAAGTACTGAGCTGAATTCAAAGTCAATAACCAGGCACTTGCTTCTCGCACGCTTGTAACATTTGTTATTTCGTTTAGGGCGAGCTTATTATTTGTGGGAGCCATCATAAAATCTCCTTCATAGGGATCGGTTTTCTTTATTTGCTCGGCAGCTTTATTATAGGATTTTTGCGCAAGTTCTCGATCATTTAACTTGTCAAGACAGTAGGACTTAAAAAGCATAAAACTAGCATTTTTCGGATAGCCTCGTAGCAGGCGCTCAGAAAAATTCAGTGCCGATACAAAATCTGAGGCTTCGAAAGCAAGATGAAAACTAAAAAGATTGATAATTGGCGTTCCATCATACAATTTCGCCAAATAGCTTAGAAGTTCATTTAAACTAGAATAGTCGCGATCTTTTAAGCGCAGACGAGCTTGCCCAATAAAATAAAAGTAATCTAGGGGATAGCTATTTTGTGCGCCATTTTCTGCAACTGTTTCAAATGTGCTTAAACGCAAAGCAATTTCTCTACCCAACTCTCGGCAATAACTGTTTTCTGGAAATTTTTGACAAACCATATTGGCAAATTGAGCTGCGTCTAAATTATTAAGCTCTAAATTACACAGTGCAGATAGGGCCAAATAATCAATACGCCGTGGCATCTCTTTTACAGCTTCAAATAAGCCATGCAAATGCTGCGCAAGTATACTTATTGAATCTAAATCAGAGCTTTCAGCTAACACTTCAAACCACAATCGATAGAGCTGAGGTGCAAAATCGTGATTTTCATAGTCGCGAAGGAGACCGCTAAGCTGAGTGACACAAAGTTCATAGTCCTCCTGCCAATAAATTTGCAAAACGTGTAAATAATCTTTGAAAGGCGCACTTGCTTTTATTTTTATCAGCTGAAGATCATCACTCATTAAATCGCGATTCATAAAGACAGCCCCTCTAAACAATAGACCAATCACAATCTCGACTTTGATCGGATTAATTTAAAGAGAGCTTGAAAAGGATGGGCGCTTGCAAGAAAAATAGGATAAAAAAACGCCAAAAAGTCAAAAAAAAACCCCCGCATAGAACTGCAGGGGAAGAGTTATACTATTAAGATTTCCGGTGGATCCTTCCTCGCTGCGCGAGTCAGGATGACACGTTCGCGAGTCAGGATGACACGTTCGCGTTCGCGATCTCAGGAAGCTATACGAGAAAACTCTACCTGGAGATTTATGATAGCTGGATTTGGTTTTACTAAGCGGATTTCATCGGCTCTTTCAATGAGAATATTTCTTAGCTCGTCATAACATGCTTGGCATATCGGCTTACAAACTGCATCTGTGGAAATTTCTTGCCATTCAAGCAGGGCTGACCAGGCTGCTATACTAATTTCTCTTGTTTTTGC
This sequence comes from Oligoflexales bacterium, assembly GCA_018060885.1. Classification (GTDB taxonomy): domain Bacteria; phylum Bdellovibrionota_B; class Oligoflexia; order Oligoflexales; family JAGOVF01; genus JAGOVF01. The sequence goes on from JAGOVF010000018.1 coordinate 28,192, forward strand.
TTTACAATCATCAGATCCACAATGATTACAATACTGCGTCACTATAGCCGAAGGTAGTTTTGTTTTGTTCGCTTGCGGATCTACCTCAACAGCTCCTGCTGTCCGGCCTTTATGTAAGGATTTATTAGATTTAGAATTCACTCGCGATACCTGCTGCATGCATACTCCTGTAATCAACTACCGCACATTAAAAGCAATTATCCACACAATTCTCAAGAATCTAAAACCAGCACCCCTATTGATCTGCCGCTTTCGAAAAAGAATTTCCTTCAACAGAAATTCGCGTAAGGATTCCGAAAATCTTGAGATCGTTTTTTAAAAAATTGCTTTTCTAAATTGTCTGCTGTTTTGCCTAAATTTTCCAAATTGCCTCGATCTTGTCAATCTCAAAATCTTGGAATTCAAAAAAATATTTTTGGTTAAATAGCAAAGACGCTCATTTACCATAGAAGTTTTAGAGTGCAAAGAGCAAAAAGCAAATTTGTTTAATTTGCTTTTAAATAGTCCTCTTGGCGAAAATAATAACGATGAATGTCTTGTTTAATATGATGGATCTTAATGTTCGAGCTTTGAACCGTCAGAAGCGGCTTCCAGTGGGCTTTTGCTTTGTGCTCGCGCCCCTCACGATAGTCTAATAGGCCCTTTAAATAGGCCCCCTCTATGTGGCTAGCTGGAATCTTTTCCAAAAACTTTCTAGCCGAGCGGACATTGCCTAATTTTAAATACGCATGCGCCATTGAAGTGTAAGTCTCAGCCGGAGCTAAGGCCCCCAGCTCTAAGGCGAGATTGCCATATTCCAGCGCCTTACTAAAATCATGCGAACCCCAGTTATAACAATCGGCGATTTCCTGATAACACTCGCCCAACTGCTTTTTAGATACGTTTGGGTGACTACTGGCTTGTTTAAACCACATAAGAGCGACTTCGTGCTGCCAAAAGTTTTTTGCCAAGCTTCCAAGACCAATGTAGATGTCAGGAGTGTCAAAATTTGTATTTATCAATCGAAGTAAATCATATTGACCCTGTTCTAAATTATAGTCACAAGCACTAGCTAATAACTTTCGAAAATGTCTACCTTCGCCCTCAGAGTAAAGGAAACGAATTTTTCTTCGCAAATACACAAAATCAAAAAAGTGCAATGACTGATAAATTTCTGTCATCTTATCAAATTTGTCCCAATCCTCTGTTGTTGCATTTATATTTTTTTCTACTTTTTCTAGCGCAAGGTCTACCAAGTACTCGGTGCCTTTTTTTACCGTCATTTCAAAGAAACAATGAAATTTTTTAATAAGATAATTAAGATCCCATGGATCTTGGAGAAGAAGTCGATTTACAACAGTCAATGCTTTGTCGATTTGATTCAATCCCAAAAGTAATTCGATATTCAGCTGATCTAATTGCTTTCGGCTATTTTCATCTAAGGTTTTTCTGTTGAGTAAATCCTGCAATTGTTCATTTGCTTTAGCGTATTGCTGCGAGCGAACAAGATAGTCCGTGTAGGCAAGAATTGAATCTTTACCTTGAGGATCTAGGTTGAGCATTTTATCTATATGAAATTTTTCTTTTTCTTGATTGCTCAGGCCGCTATAAATAGCAGCTAAATGCATATGAACTTCAGCATCATTGGCAAAACGCGCTTGCAAATTGTGCAATAAAGCTAAAAGCTCAACTTTATCGCCATTATTTTCTAATAAATTTTGCAGCCTATCCTTTGCCTGTAGATACTCTTCAACATCAACACCTGCGATGCGTAAACGTGACACAAGTAAACAAAATCTTATCGCACTATGATCCGGAGAAGTTGAAAAAGCTTCTGAAAAAAGTCTTTCGGAAATTTTCAATTTGCCAAATGCTAAAAGGTGACTGCCAATCTTTTGAACTAAATCTGCACTGACATTACTATTTGATAATATGCGAGCATAGAGTTCTTCAACCAACTTTGTCTCATCGGTGTATTCTTCAAATAATTTTGCCAAGAAAAAGTAAACTCCCTCAGCAATTCCATGTGCCGTTAGAGCTTTATAGGCCTGTTCTTTGGCGGAATCGTAGCTATCTTGAGCTTTGTGAAGCTCTTTAGCCAAGCTATAGATTCTTGCCAACGCCAATTGTTCGAAAACCTTTATCTCTACAGGACATTCACTTTTATTTTCTAACCACCATTGTTTCAGGCTGGTGACAGCTTTTTCCGCTAGTTTATACTTTTCTTTTGCAACAAATTCTTTTGTCAATTTGCGATGTGTTTCAAAGTTTCCATAGACATTATAAGGAGCAGCATTTTCAAACATGAAGAAGTGGCTATCGCCTTGCTTTTGATTTCCTTGTTGGTAGAAAATTTGGCTTAAACCAAAATAACTCGGATAAAACTCCGCATCTATTTTTAAAGCCTGTTCATAGTTAAAAGCTGCGCGATCTAATTGGCCGCTCGATTCTAAGGCAATCGCTATGCCGTAATAACAAATAATATTGTTCGGTGAAGATTTCAATAAACGCTGATAACTCGCAATACTATCAAAAGAACTCATTTTTTCAGAAAATTGCTTGCATAGTATAGATAAGGAAGCAAAAAGCGTCGCAAATTCACCCTCTGGTTCCTGTTCGTAATATTCGTTATATTCTTCAGTGAGAATTTCTATCTTGTTTAATTTTAAAGCTAGTTCAACACGTCTAATATGAACTGCAGGATTTTGGCACTCTTCTGCAAGTATTGCGAGCTGCTGCTCAGCCAACTCATACTGTTGCACAAATATGAGCTTGTTGATTTCTTCAAAGCGTTTTTTTTGGTATTTATCCATCATATCGATTCTTTGCTTGTAGGTTATGATTTCAAAACAAACTACGACCCATTAAAAGAATCGACATTAAAAACTAATTATTAAGAAATATTTACAAAGAGTCCTTAAAGCGCTAGCCTTGATCTTCTGTAGATATCGATAATGTCTTGCTAATTTTTAGAAAACTGCTACGAAATTTAACCTTTTTCATCTTTAGGAGTTGCTTATGTTTTTACGATGTTCTGGTTTTCTTATGGTTTTAGTTCTCACGCTTAGTGGTGCATGTACACATCATGGACACTCACAACACGGGAGTAAGTGGAAAGAAATGGATACAGATAAAAATGGCAAAGTTACAAAAGAGGAATTTCTCAAACTTCATGATTCTTATTTCGCAAAACACGACCTCGACAACGACGGAGTTGTAACTGAAGAAGAGATTAAATCCTGCCATGAAGGCAAAATGAAAAAAGCTTCTGAATCCTCAGAAGCTAAATCAAAATAGTGACGCTTATTTTGTAAGTACTGTTATCGACTTAGTAGGCCGGCAGTCCCGTGATTTGCTGGCCTATAACTAAAAGATGAACGTCGTTTGTGCCTTCATAGGTAGATACCGTCTCTAAATTGCACATGTGACGCATACTCACATATTCATCCATAATGCCATTGCCACCGAGAATATCGCGCGTTGTCCGCGCTGTATCAAGAGCCAAGGCGACATTGTTTTGTTTGCCTAGGCTAACTTGTGCAAAATGCAATGCTCCAGCATCTTTGAGTTGGCCAAGGCGCATTGCTAAAAGTTGGCCATTAGTAATTTGTGCACATATTTTTGCGAGCTTAACCTGAATCAACTGCTTTGCTGCCAATGGCTTTTCAAACAAAATTCGATCTTTTACATAAACTCTCGCTTCTTCAAAACAAGCTTCAGCTGCACCTAATGCACCCCAGGCTATGCCATATCGCGCTTGCGTTAGGCAACTTAGTGCGGATTTCAAGCCATCTGACTTTGGCAACACAGCATCTAATGGTAGCTCGACGTTTTCAAAATACAATTCAGATGTTACTGAGGCCCGTAAAGAGAGCTTGCCTTGCATCTTTACGGCCTTAAAGCCCTTGCTATTAGTCGGAACGACAAAACCACGAATGCCTTCGGCAGTCTTCGCCCACACCACTGCTACTTGTGCTAAATTGCCATTGGTAATCCACATTTTCGAACCATTGAGGATCCACTTATCGCCAAATTTTTCTGCTTTTGTTTTCATATTAGCTGGATCTGACCCACCATATTCTTCTGTTAAGCCAAAACAGCCAACCGCAGCACCTGAGCCAAGTTTCGGCAGCCAATTTTGTTTTTGTTCTTCACTGCCAAAAGCATGTATCGGATACATAACCAGCGCACCTTGCACTGATGCAAAGCTTCTTAAACCTGAATCACAGCGCTCTAATTCACGCATAATTAAACCATAACTCACATTATCTAATCCCGGCAGGCCATAACCTTTAAGCTGGCTACCAAGCAGTCCAAGCTCACCCAAGCGCGGTATTATTTGCGTCGGAAAAGTTTCTGAGCGATAAGCTTCTTTAATAAGCGGTTCTACTTCTTGCGCAACAAAACTTCTGACGGTCTTTGCGATGAGACGCTGTTCATCGCTCAACATATCTTCAAAATTTAAATAGTCTAAAACTGATTCAATGCTCGGAGCAGTTTTCATGGGTTCACCTTTTTTCGAACATGGACAGAATTTAATAATTCAACAAATCAATTCTTATGACTCCAAATAAAAATAGAAACATAAATAAAGACAAGAGCTGATTTTATCTGAAGTTCACTCGGAATAATACCCAGATGCAATTCATTAAAAAGTTGAAATAAATGAATAAAAATAAACAGTGAAATTAATAATAACAAGCTCTCTTGACGAAAAGCTGCATAAATGCGGCGACGCCATGAAGGCCTATATTTAGAAGCAACCACATTTTGTAATGTCAATTGCGAGTTATTTATAATCTCTGAATTATTCGGTACAAATCCTTGTGGCCAGCCAGGCAGCAGAGCCGCGACTTGGCGTTGATAGGCTTTGTAATCAAATTTGACTTCAATAACTCTCATCCTGTCTATGCTCGGTAGCATAACCAACATGTATGTAATAAATAGCAATGTTGTGAATACAAAAAGATATAAACTCTGCGACTGCAATAATAAGCCTACTAAAACACAAGCAAGCCCTAAATAACGAGGGTGCCTAAGGAATCTGTAAATTCCATCATAGCCGGTGTTGCCAAAAGTCGACAAGCGACTTTGCAGAGAAAGCAATAACCCGCATAGAATAAAACAAACGCCAAGGAGCGATGGTTTTTTTATAAAATCAGAAAGCAGAAAAACTAACAAAACCAACGAGACATCCAGCCAATTTTTGCTTTTTTCAGACTGTGTCTGAGAAGAAATTTGATTTTGTAAAGATTTTTTAACTTTTTTTAAAAGAGCAGCCATTTAATTATGGTCGCATCTTCTAACTTATTGGTAAAGGTGTTAACAAAACAATTTTTCAAGGCGCCAACTGCCTCAGAAATCCCTAATCTCCATAGAGAAAAAATTCTCTGGGTTTAAAATATACCCGTAACTTCCTAGACGGTAATATTCACTAGCGGTTGGAAAATTATATTCGAAAATGCTTTGTTTACCCCCGTAGTTTCCTAAATATCCAGCAGGTGGACAGCCATTTGAAACTCGGCACTTGTCGGACTGCAAGCCGCGGAGAAAAAACTCATGATCATACATCACAAAATGTGCATGAGGTTGACCGCCCCCTAGACTGTTATTAAGAAAACCAAGCACTTCCCCTTGCTTCACTGATTTGCCTAAATACAAGCCGCGCGCCATATCGACATGCGTTGATACAGAATAAACATATTCTGAGAAATTTGGACCCACAGCTGTATGCAAACGATGGCGAATAACTACGACATCTATATAATCTCCAACTTTGGTAGCAATAAGAGCAATCTCACCATCGGCAATCGCCTGAACAGGCGTTCCAGGGCCACGTCGAGTAAATACATCCAAACCTAAATGGCCACCTGCGAGACCAGTCTCGCCACAGCGCCACACTTTTATAATATATCCATCTGCTATGGGTTTAATAAATGAGCTGACAGCCACTAGCTCTTTCCCTGGTGCATTTAAAGGGCCACCTGGACTCGATGGCGTTGCGTCAACTGGCTCTTCCAAGCATCGCTTATAAGCTTTGGATTCACGTCATCTTGTACTTGATCGCCTTTTTTGCCGCCTCTAAATTCGTAAACGGCTCCCTCAGATACCTTTGCGATAGTGGTGGACTGTCTGCGTGGTTCTTCTCTAACATTTAGGCGTGAACCAGCGGTATTAGTAATCATGACTTTTAGGCAACGGGCATATGATTTTTTCTCACAATTAAGACCAAAAAAAAGTACATAGCAAAAAACGAGAGTTGCTTTAATTTTATGCATCAATAGTTCCTAAAGCAGTGCTGCTATTTTTGAAACTTAAATCAATATAATTTGATGTCGATTGAGAAAAAGTTCTCTGGATTGAGTACGTAGCCGAAACTACCGTAACGATGAAATTCCGTGCTTGCTCCGAAGTTATTTCCTGAATATCCTCGCGGCGGGCAGCCATTTGAAACTCGACAAGCTGGAGACTGTAAGCCACGCAAAAAATACTCATGATCATACATCACAAAATGGGTGTGCGGCTGGCCTCCACTCAATCGATTATTGATAGTACCAAGTTCTTCGCCTTGTTTGACCGACTTACCCAAATACAAGCCCCGCGCCATATTAACGTGAGTCGCAGCTGAGTAAATATATTCTGAGAAGTTTGGCCCAACGGCCGTTTCAACTCGGTGCCGAACCACCACAACATCGATATAATCACCGACACCTGTCGTTATTAAAGCTATCTCGCCATCGGCTATCGCGCGAACAGGTGTTCCAGAACCGCGCTTAGTAAAGACATCTAAACCTAAATGTCCGCCTTCTGCACCAGTTTCGCCAAAGCGCCACCCAGAGATTATGTAGCCATCTTCGATTGGTTTTATAAAATGACTAACAGCAACTAATTTCTTCCCAGGTGCATTTAATGGTCCACCAGGACTAGATGGCGTTGCGTCAACTGGTTCGACAATGACTGCTGGCGGAACTTCTTCAACGGGAGGAGTTAAGAGAACCCCATCTTTTTCATTTTCAGAGCACTTAGTGTAAATAGCCGATACAAAGCCCTCTTTCTGCACTTCAGGAACGAAGATCTTCGCCCAAGCATCGCTGATTAGCTTTGGATTAACATCATCTTGTACTTGATCACCTTTTTTGCCGCCTCTAAATTCGTAAATCGCACCCTCTGAAACCTTTGCGACTGTGGCGGACTGTCTACGTGGCTCTTCTCTAACATTTAAGCGTGATCCCGCGGTATTTGTGATCATTACTTTTAAACAGCGGGCATATGACTTTTTCTCGCAATTTAATCCAAAAAAAAGCACGCAGGAAATAACGAGCGTTACTATGATCTTATTCATTTGTAGTCCCTTACACGGTTCGACTTTCTCTTTAGCTCTCAAGCTAGCTCTCTAGATCTCTAGATCGCTTGTTCGCTAAACAACACAACAAGAGTTTTTCGTTCAAGACCATCCTAGTCTTTGGCTTTTTTTTGATGCTAATTCATAGCAAACAAGTTTTTATTGCTGCCTTGTTAGCAAAAAATTTAAAAAAAGAAAACAGTTTTGGTTCAAGTCGTTAAAAATTTGACGAATATTTTTCGCAGCTTCAGATATTTTATCTAAAGTTAATTATCAAAACTCCGAAAGCATACTTTGAAGTGCTGGATTAATTACTATTTTTGGGAACGCAATTTATGCCGCTGAACATGCAAATCAAAACTCAAGGTGAGTGGGAGCTTGCTGTATTTTCAGGGCCAATTAACGAAGATTCTGAATTAATATTAGGAAATTTTGCTGATCAACTTGGTAAAAATGTCATTTTAAACTTAAAAGATATTACTTCCGTTAATAGTTGTGGAGTAAGAGCATGGATAAATTTCATAAGAAACATTGAAGGTGGCCGTCAATTAATATTTTCTGAATGTAGCCCAGAAATAGTTTCTCAAATCAATATGATTCCTAGTTTCAAAGGCAACGCTAAAATTGATTCGGTGTTTGCGAACTTTCGCTGCGAGAGCTGTGGCACTGAAAAAATGATTTTATACAAATCTGGCAGTAATATGCCTGCAACTTCTGACAGCGTACTCGCAGCTGAAAAATGCGCAAGTTGCGGCAGCGAAATGGAAATGGATGAAATGCCAGAAGAATTCTTTAGTTTTCTAGACGCTGCATAAGGAAACACCAGTAAATGCAGCCATCCAATCATCAGAAAAATTCAAATTCTTACGATGATCTAGTGCAAACATTCTCTCAGCATGAATCTTTTTGCAAATCGATAATTGATGGATATTTATTACTTGACAACAATTCAAAACCACTTAAATGTAACGCCTTATTCAGCCAAATACTGAATATTAAAACCAAACTTATTCTAAAATCTGATAAGCTCTCTGACATTTTGGTATTTATACATAAAGGCATTGAATTATCTTTTAAAGATCTCTTAGATAGCAAAGAAAATAAGTTTGAAGAAATTGTTGGAATTTGCAAAGACGGCCCAGAAAAGGGTACCCGATTTAATTTAATACTGGGAATTCATCGCTTTTTGGATTCAGATGATTGTCCCATTGGAGCATTGCTCATTATTCGTAATATCACTGCAGAAATTGGCCTAAAATCAAAGTACAAAAATCGAGCCAAAGAATCTATTACTGATGCATTGACACAGTTGTACAATCGCAACTACCTTGAAGAATTTCTCCAAAAACAAGTCAATCTCTATAAAGAAAAAATCAAGGCCAATTCCGTCGATGAATCTTTCTGTATCGCAGTCATTGATATAGATTTTTTTAAAAAAATTAATGATGTCTATGGTCACCAAGCCGGCGACTACGCGCTCAAAATTCTCGCCACGCTCATGACTAAAACATTTCGAAAAGATGATGTTATCTGTCGCTTCGGGGGAGAAGAATTTATTATTGTTTTTAGCAAAACGACTGTTCAAGGCGCTAAAGTCGCCCTAGAAAAGTTACGTAAACTTTGCGAAGAGACCGCATTGACTTTCGAAACACATAACTTCAAAATGACCGTCAGCTCTGGAGTTTCAGAATATCTTCCTGGCGAAAGTATCGATGAGACCATTGCCCGTGCAGACGCTGCACTCTATAGCTCAAAAGAACATGGACGCAATAGGGTTACGGTGTATCAACCTCAGCATTCAGATTTAGATGAGAGTTCGCAGGCTGTTTAGATTGAGGCGCTCTCGTGCAGTCATCTGATAAGCGATTTTCTTTTTAGTTTGTAGCTGGGTGTATCTGCCCTGCCAGAGGACCGCTCAATTTTTAAGCCATCCATGGCAAAATTTTCGCTACGGGTTCGGGCATCCCGCCCTCACCAGTTCCTCTGGCAGGGCAGATACACCCAGCTACAAACTAAACAGACTGTCAGTTCTGGATGACATCACCAATCACCGCGAAATTCCCCTTGAACATATCTTATAG
>JAGOVF010000132.1 GCA_018060885.1 Oligoflexales bacterium
GAGCTCGAGAGAGGCGCGCAGCCTCTTTCGAAACCAAAGTCGGTGCTCGGGGCGAGACTTGAACTCGCACGGGGTTGCTCCCGATGGATTTTAAGTCACTTGTGTCTACCGATTCCACCACCCGAGCTTTTGGGAAGAGGAAAAATTTGCGAATGATTTTTGTAAGCTATAGTCGCCCTGGAATCAAGCAAATTATAACGACTCACTCCATTTGCTAATCTGAGCGTATATAGCGTCGCGATGCTTCGCAATTTTCATATGCGACTCGCCAAATAGACCAACAGCGGATGACACTGCTATGACTTCATTGTTTTCTTTAAAATGCGGTCCGCCGCTATCTCCAGGGCATACGTTGAAATTAATGCCCCATTTATAGTTCAGCTCTCTTTGAATAGCGGCATTATCTTTACCTTTTATAATGCCCTTGCAATCGCTTTGGCCATAGCCCACGACCCGCATTGGCTGACCAAACTTCGGCGTTTCTTCCGCTAGAGTAAAAGGACGCATGTTAGCATTTGGCGCAGAGGCTAAGCGTAATAAAGCATAATCGTTGGGAATCATAAATGGCCCAAATTCTAGGAATTTTTTTTCCGGATAGAAATATTCAACGGCATTAATAGTTTCGGCTTCAACTTGATCTCGAAAAACAAAATAGGCGCGGTGCCCTTCTGGTACTTTACCCTGATTTTCTTGCCACGAGCGCTCTACACAGTGACGAGCCGTCAAAACGACGGGTGGCTCTTGACTGATGTAGGACGCAGTACAGCGCCCGTCTTGACTATAAAACACAGGTATATTGTTATGAAAACTAAGCTCTGCATTACGAACTTTAGTCTGGCTTTCTAAACTTTCATTCGAGCCGCAAGCTACAAAAACAAAACTTAAACTGCATACATTCGCCAGACGCCATAATTCCTTAATAGCCATGCCACACTCCTTGTGCATTTAAATTATTAGATTAATGGAAGTAAATTTTTAAAAGTGTAACACAGACTCGGGTTTTTGTGTTCAGAAAGAATTTTATGAACTTATTTGGCGGTGATATTTGCGAGCAGTTTAATAAAAATAAAAAAATTTAAACCTAACCCCGGCGCAGGCGGTTTAATAATTTTATCCTTTCATCGACAGCGTCATCATTTTTTGCACCTGCTTTAAGCATTTTTAATTCGCTTTCAGCTTCTTCATACAATCCTGCATAAATCTTGTGTTCAATGCAATCTAAACGCATATAACGTGCAGTATCTTGCATCGCTGTAATTTGCGCTGCATGATCAAGGCCATTTTGTTGGTTAGTTTGTGTATCATTTAAAGCTTTTCTAATAAGCTCTTCTTGCTTTGCGAGTGCTTGTTGGCATGCTTGCGCAGCCAACGCATATTCGCCTAATTTCGCATGGGTGCGAGATAAATCAGCTAAACTTTGCTCCGGCTGCGTACCCTTTTCAACTGCTTCTTTAAGAAAAGGAAGAGCCTCTGCATAGCGATCTGCATCCATTAGCAATTGGCCAGCTGCAAGTGGATAATGACTCGTCTCGGGATGTTTATCGGCAAGTTCGCGAAAATTTCGAATTCCTTCATCAATAGAATCTGTTTCAAAATACAAATTAACCAGTTCAGACATGCCATGTTGATTTCCCGAATTCACCGCGACAGTCGCCTCTAAGTAGAGACGGGCTTTTTCCTTATTGCGATAATCTATCAAATAAAGCATTCCAAGTTCAAACAGAGCCTGATCATTATTTGGGTCTAACTCTAAAACTTTTTCGAGAAGAACCTGAGCTGTTTGTGGTTCCGCTCTATCAATAGCTTTACGCGCTTGCTCTAAAAGTTCCAGAGCCTGTTTCGATTTTTCAGGATCGTTGCCAGTAGTTGTTAATGATGTAGTCTCGCTAACATCTATCCCCTCAGCCATTGACGCGTCAACTTCTTCGCTGGCCTCTTGGGAAAGCTCTGGCAAACCATTTATCAGCTCAAGTTTTGCGCTCGGGTCGTTTTTAACTTGTGTATTCAATTGTTGTCTTGAAAAGTTTTCTGGATAAATTATGACCAAGCCGACAAGCGCTAGAAAGCCGACTATTACTGTAAGACTTAATATGCGAATAACTTTTCTGTGCTCAAACTGCATAAAAAAAATCTACCCTCTTTCGATTTACTTTCACTTATTGGTTCTGACCTATGCGTTCCAGAATATTTGCGGAGCGATCTAAAAAATCTTCCATCATCTTGGCATCAAAGCGCGCATGCTGCAAATAAGCTAAATCAAAAACCTGGTTGACTAACATTTTCATCTCTTCTTCGCGACTAATTCCACTAGAAAGTCGCACTAGATTCTTAATCGCCGGTGAGTTTTGGTTAACAACCAATGTCTTTTCGCCACCGCCCATATCAAATGCCTTGTTACCGCTCATCTTTGCCATCTCGTCTAAACGGCGCATATTCTCGTCCCATAATAGCAAAGCTGGGACTTTTTCTGATTTTAAACTTTGCACTTTAATCTTAATTTTTTCGCGACTTAAATAGCGCTTAAAAAGTTCTTCAACTTTTTGCTCTTCGTTGCGTTGATCTTTTGGATCAATAATTTTAGAACCACCGTCCTTATTGACTAAAAACTCACTTAAGTCTGAATCTATGCGCTTAAATTTGTATTTAGCGCTACTTTTCATTTCGACATAAGACAAGAAATGACTGTCCATCATGGTGTTCGCAATGACGACGTCAATACTTTGCTCACGGAATAAACGTAGGTAGTTTGCTTGATTTTCGGGATCATTCGTATAAAAAATAAATTTGTCCGATTTTTCCTGATTAATTTCGAGATATTTATCTAAGCTGAGGTACTTTCCTTCACATGTTTTATATAGGACGAAAGGAATGAGGCGATCGTAAAAGCTCTCTTCTCTCAACATGCCATACTTTATAAATGGATTGATATCATCCCAATATTTTTCAAAAAGTTCCGGCTCTGTTTTGGCCATACCCTCAAGGCGATCAGCGACTTTTTTAACAATGTGTTGAGAAATTTTTCTAGCTTGTGGGTCATTCTGCAAATAACTTCGCGAAACATTTAATGGCAACTCAGGACAGTCTATCGTACCTTTGAGTAACAATAAAAATTCTGGAATTAGCTCTTTGGCATTATCAGAGACAAAGACTTGATTGCAAAATAATTTGACTCGACCTTCTGCGGCATCAAGCTCATGGCGAATTTTTGGAAAAAACAACACACCTTTTAGTTTGAAAGGATAGTCGACATTCAAGTGAATCCAAAACAAGGGATCTGGATTTCCCGGAAACAATTTATGAAAGAAATCCAGGTAGTCTTTATCACTTAACTGCGAGGGATTGAGCGTCCAAATTGGTTTGGGATCATTGACTGCTTTGCCATTAAATTCAATTGGATAACGAATAAATTGGCAGTATTTGGCCAAAATTTCCGAGATTTTGCTTTCTTCTAACATTTCTTTTGAATCTTCTGAAATAGTTAGAATAATAGAAGTTCCGACTTCCTTCCGAGAACCCGGAGTTATTTCATAATCTGTTTGACCGTCACATGACCAATGAACTGCGCTACTGCCATCTTGATAGGATAAGGACTCAATCTCAACTTTTTCAGCAACCATAAAACTAGAATAAAATCCCAAACCAAAATGACCGATGATTTGTTCTTTGTCGCCTTTGTCATGGTATTTGTCGACAAACTCTTTTACACCAGAAAAAGCAACCTGATTGATGTACTTCTTAACTTCATCTTCGGTGAGACCAAGGCCAGTATCAGAGATTGTTAATGTTCTAGCTTTTTTATCGAGAACGATTGTTATCTTTGCTTCTGCAATATCACGTTTGATATCTTCAACTAATGCCAGCTTATTAATTTTTGTAATTGCGTCTGAGGCATTGGCTACTAACTCACGTAAGAAAATTTCTTTTTCGGAATACAGCCACTTTTTAATAATTGGAAAAATATTATCAGTGTGAATCGAAATTTGACCCTTCTCACTCATCGCTGCCCCCTAAATAGATAGCTACATCATGACTTTGCTGAAAAACTAACGCCCCAATAAATCACGCTTTTCATTGATTTTCAATGGGGTGCTTTGTTCTAAATAATCATATCGAGTTTTGACTAGACTTGAGCTGCTGTCCTACAAATTTTTATGCAATGATCACAATAAGTTATTATCGCTGGGTAGACTTTCCGTCCGGGGAGTTTCTTCTAGCTGCACGGGTAAAAGTAATTCTCCACGACCACGGCGAAAGACTTTTGCTGTCACCTTATGATCTTTATTTTGCGACGCCATAATTCTTTGCAATCCATTGAAATCAATGACTTCCTCTTCATCAATGGCCATGATGATGTCGCCGACTTGCAGACTCGCCTTATAAGCCGGACTCGCAACCACTATATTTTCGATGATCACACCCCGAAGCCCCGCTTCTTGTTTAACTCCCTCCAAAACGCGATCTGTTGTGTGAGCTCTATTTTGTACTATCACTCCTAGCCATGACCTAAGAACCTTGCCATGACGCTGAATGTCAGCAATAATTTTTTTTGCGAGATTAATCGGCACAACATAGCCGCTTGATGCTTGGCCAGAGCCCAGCGTCGTTGCAATACCAACTACTCTGCCGCGGTGGTCGACCAAGGGACCTCCGTTATTACCTGGGTGTATCTTTGCATCAGTGTGTAAATAATTATCAAAGGGGGTACTACCCAAAAGTCCGGGCTTTGCCGCCACCATTCCTCGACTCAAGGTCGGCTCGATGCCGAAGGGTAAACCAATGGCCAGCAGAAAATCTCCGAGCCGTAAGCTATCACTATCTCCCACTGTGACAGATGACAATTTAACAGAGTCTGTTAGTTTTAAGACACTAATATCTAAGCGTGGGTCTGAGCCGGCTAACTCAGCTTGAACAACTTTCCCCTTGCCAGAACTAGGTACAATCTCAAAACTTTGAACCCCTTTTGTGACCTGAAAGCTAGAAATTACCCAAACTCCATCGACGACAAAACCGCTCCCCAGAGCTGCTTGTTTGGAGGGTTTGAACAATTGACCGGGAAAATAATATTCTGCCAGAGCAGAGGCATGGCTTTTCCCTCGCAAAGTCTCTGCACGTATGTGTACCAATCCAGGTTTGACTTTATTATAAACATCCATAACAGACTGAGCATGCAGGATATTTTCTGGGAGCATAAAATGAGCATAAAACAATAATATCAGGTAGTTATACATATAAACAACCGCAGTATTTTTCAAGATCTAACTCCATTTTACTAATTTTAGCTTATGAAACGCATTCTTTCTTTTAATTAAGAAATTTCTGCACTTAGAGTATTTTAGCAAAATTGCGTTGTGCTGACGAATTAGTTAAAATATCTTTTGATATTCATAATTTAAGGAATATAGCATGGCCGTAGATTGGCAAAAGTGGCTCCGGCGTTTCGCGCTTATTTTTTCTGTCATCGTGAGCTTTGGGGCTTCGATTGGACTCGGTGCCTTTGGAGTCTTTTATTATAAGGTAGTTTTTGGCGATGACAGCTATCTCAAAAAGTCGACTATCGTCGCACGCATAAATGAACAGACGCAAATTTATTTTGATGACGAAAAAACTCCGATCGGGTCTTTTTTCGAAGATTCACATCGCCAATATGTCAACATCGAAGAAATTCCTGCGCATATGATCAACGCTATCGTCGCAGCAGAAGATAAGAATTTTTATAACCATAGCGGCATTGACTTTACAGCCATGGCACGCGCAGCTTTTGGGCTTTTGGTTTCCGGTCGAATTGTTGGCGGTGGTTCCACAATTACGCAACAAACCGTAAAAAATATTCTCGATCGCTGGGAAAACACCTTTCAACGCAAATTTTATGAAGCTATTGCCGCAAAACAGCTCGAAAGAATTTATACTAAAAAAGAAATTTTGGAATTTTATCTCAATCAATTCCATGTGACATCAAACGGCAAAGGCCTAAAAATTGCCGCGAAATATTATTTTAATAAAGAGGTTCGTGACCTTTCTTTAGTAGAAGCCGCTTTTATCGCTGGTTCTGTTAAGGGTCCTTCAAAGTACAATCCACACATGAAATACACCAAAGTTGCGCGCGAAACTGCAAAGAAAAACGCCTTCCACCGCAAGAACTACGTCATTGGTCGCATGTTAGCACAAAGTTGGATTTCGCAAGAGGAGCATGATGAGGCGCTTCTGGAAGAAGTTCCTTTTAAACTAGGTAAATTTAAAACACAGCAAGTTAATATTGCACAAAGCATTCGAGAGTTTATTGACAAAAAAGAAATTCTTGATGCTTTGGGACTTGAGTCCATCGAAGAACTTACCACTTCGGGATATAGTGTTTTCACAACTCTTGATCATGATTTGCAGTATAATGGTCAGCTTTCTATGCGGCGAAATCTTTCTCGCCTAGAAACAATTTTGACAAACTTTGAAAAAGTACCTGAAAATACCTACACCCCTTTAACCTTAATTGAACCTGATCATTTTTATTATGGCAAAGTGTTAGAAATCAAGAATACTCCAAAAGCGGAAGAATTGATCCTTACCTTTGGCTACCGAGATGGCATATTAAAAAGAGAAGCGCTTGAAAGGTACGCAAAACTACTCGATCTTCCGACGGGCGAGGGATTTGATAAAATTTTAGCGCGTTTATTAACACAAATTAAAGTGGGAGATGTGCTTTATACTGAAGTTCGAGGCTTTGATGAAAATGATAATGCACTTTTAGAACTTCACAAGCGGCCTAATATCAATGGTGGCCTCATCGCCATTGATAAAGGTGATATCAAAGCGGTGATCTCTGGCTTTGATACGGGTGGATTTAACCGCGCACTCCATGCCATGCGGCCGCCAGGGTCGGTTTTTAAATCTGTCGTCTATTATGCAGCAATGCAATTGGGTTGGACAGTGCTCGATCGTTTAGATAACGAAAGACAAGTTTTTCCCTTTCAAGGAACTTTTTACTATCCAAGGCCCGATCATCGTAGCCCATACCCCGACACTTCTATGATGTGGGCAGGGGTGATGTCTGAAAACCTGGCTTCGGTGCATTTGGCTTATCATCTTTTAGATAAAATTAATTATGACCAATTTAAACAACTTCTTGCCACAATGGGCTATTACCGAAAGGACAACGAAGATACGCGGGCTTTTCTTTTTCGTTTAGCGCAAGGAATGGGCGTAGATATTGACGCTGCAGGCATCAAGGAAAGACAATTGCGCAATGCCATTATAGCGATGAACCCAGATTTAATATTTGATGGTCAAGAATCCGTGATGCGCCATTTAAACAAAATGTGGTGGGGGCGCAATTATCAAAACGAAATTATCTCGCTGAGTCGCAATGCAGCTTTGCGTTATATGCGGAGTGAAGAAGACGAACAAGAACTTAGCAACAGCGAGCGGCTGGTGCGCGTCAATATGGTCAAAAATAATTTTGTGCGCATGGAAAGTGTAGCTGAACAATTAAACGCAGATTGGAGTTTGATTAGTCAATTGATCAGTCAAAATGGTGTCGAAGCAGCGCAAAATATGCCGCAGTTTCGCTCCGCATTGGTTAATTTTCGCGTCCTTTCAAGTCAAGGAAGACAGCCTGAACTCGGCTATTATATGAATGCCATGCAGGAACGCTTATTAATTAAAAATGAAGCTCCCATCAGCAATGTTTTTAATCCCCTAGCAGGCAGAGAGCTCAACTCCGCAGATGTTCAAGCTATTTGGGGTTTAATTAACCAAGATGGATCGACCCCAATTACATTAAGTCGAGTCAAAATGGAAGGGTACTTACCTGTTCATATATTTTTAAAACTAAAAAGTCGCGTCGAACGTCTCTATGAAGAGGTGGTTGCTAAAAACGACCCTGACCAGCTTTTTAAATATTTTGAGCATAGTGATTTCCGCGTCATCGTGGGATTAAATTATTTAGTCGAATTAGCAAAAATGATGGGCATTACCTCACCTTTGCAACCGGTCATATCATTCCCACTTGGTACAAACGAAGTCACAGCTGCCGAAGTTGCAAAAGTCTATCAAACGCTTGTTTCGGGTAAAATCTATCAATTCTACCAAGATAAGACATTCAATCAATTAAATTTAATTAAACGCGTCGAAGACAGAACTGGCAAAGTTCTTTACGAAGCAAAACGTGAAGAAAGAGCCCTAGCGCTGCCCCAATATTCCCATCAAATGCAGCAAATTTTGCGCAAAATTGTTACGCATGGGACAGGAAGGCGCGCCAACGGAGAGTTGTTTATTGAAATTCCAAGTGGAGATAAGAAGCTTGCGATTAGCGTTCCAGCTTTTGGCAAAACCGGGACAACAAACGACTACACGACCAGTTATTTTGCTGGATTTATTCCCTACCCAACTCAAGTCAAAGCGCCATTGGATCCAAATAATCATCTCGTAATCACCTCTTATGTTGGTTATGACCGAAATAAACCGATGAAGCGGGGACGCTATCGTGTGAGCGGGGCGATGGGAGCACTCCCCGTTTGGACCGATTTTGGGAAGTTCATGTTAAGCTCGAAAAAGTATGCGGACTTTGTCGATCCACTAGATTTAAAAGTACTCTCACAGCGAACATGGCCATTAAAAAATCCTAGCGACTCACAGAATATCAGCATTGATCTACCTAGGGGTATTGTCGTGGATGGACGAGTCGATCTCGATGAGAGCGCGCGCCTAACTAATCTGCAAAAGACGGGAGAATCCTTCGAAAGCGAATTTGCTGTAGGCGCAATGGTTTCGTCAATTGTTAATCTACCTCGGGATAAGTTCAGCAGCGGAGCTTGGGCGCCAATGCGACTTTTTAGCCCTTTTGTAAATTATAATTTGGAAACTACACCCCTGCCTCCCACTTCTAGTAAAATTAGTCCAGTCGATGAAAAGGGCGCTGCAATCGAACCCGAAATTCAAAGCCCTGGACTAAATAATGATGGACAAAATATTGAAGCCACCGATCCTGCCGATCCACAAAATGAAGAAGATGAAAGCATTGTTACCTATAAATCCACACCTGAAGAAAAAGCAGACATCGACTCCATCACAGTTCAACCTGTCAGCACAGACAGCGCCGCGGCGACAAGCAGCTCCGCTGCGGAAACAAGCTCTGCTGCTGATAAAAGCGCCGCGGAAAAAACCAGTCCGAAAGAGGCTGTGCAGAAGCCCGCACAAAACGGTATTATTCCGACTTCGCCCTTGGAAGCGAAGCCTGCAGATTCTAATGAAAGCGAAGAAGATCTCTGGTAAACATTTCGAGCTTAGTAACTTGGGATCTTTTAGCTAAAGCACTTTTAGAAACTCGATCAATTCGAGTTTTTCATCGGGGCTTATTAATTCGACGCCATCCTCTAGAAAAATACCCTCATCATGCCCTTTATTGCTGAGTCCCTTCTTATTTGTATCGAAGAGATATTCTTTATTTTTGCGCCACTCTATCGGCGTCTTTTCGCTTAAAGGATAACCCACACAGTCTTGATC
>JAGOVF010000133.1 GCA_018060885.1 Oligoflexales bacterium
AGCTAAAATTACGTTCATTTTTTAAATACTATTCAACAGAAATACTCGAATCAGAGTGGAGTAAAATGGCATCATGATTAATAAAGTAACATTGATTGGGAGTAACACTTATTTATGGATCAAAACGTTTTAAGCCTCACTTATAATGCGTTATAATCTAAAGGAGCATAAGCACTGTCCGCTTTTATTTAGTTCGCAGTAGAGGTGAGCCATGATTGCATTGTTTCCAGAACTGTTAAATTTGGTAAAAAGCGAAGAATTTGAGAAATTATCAATTGCAGTGCGAAAGTATTTTGCTCCCGAGGATGCAAAGTCACCAAAAGCGAATATTTTAGCAATGTTAATGCGAATTGGAGTTCAAGTAGAAAAAGCACAGCTTAAAAGCTTCGGAACTATAGCCGCAAGTGACCAAGGAGGTAATTTTAGAGTCGTTGTTGCATATAAAAATAGTGGCAATCCAATTGAGGATCGTTTTTTATTAGCTCATATGATGGGGCATCTTTTTTTCGATATTCAGCCTTTGATTGCGACCGGTGATTTTGGTAAAGGAGGCTTTAAAGAGGATTTGCATCCAGCTGAAAGATATAGCCAATCGAGCGTATTGTCTGTTGCTAGCGAGCCATTGCTACGCTCAGAAGAGTTAGCAGATGAATTTGCTGCCGCATTATTAATGCCGAAAGCGATGTTTTTGCATGCTTATAATAAGTTAAATGATCTTAATAAGACCGCGCACTTTTTCGCTGTGAAACCTGAATGGGTCAGGAAAAGATTTGAATCTCTTCAACAAGCAAACTCAGGTTCTAAAGAGGCTACTGTTCAACCCAAAATTACAATCAAACCAAGTCGAGCTGGTGCTAGCGCTATAGTGCCTGCAAACACGCAATTAAAGAATGAGATTGAACCTCTGACGGGCATGGCTAGACTAAGAAAATTGGCAAGTCTGCTCGAAAAACCAGCTCAAAAATAGAACCTTATTCCGCCAATTCTTGCAATTGATGAGAGCTTCAGCGAAGATAACTTCTTCGCAAAGGAGCAGGTTATTAAATGGCTGATAATCCTAAATATATGTGGCAGGCAGATACAGACCGAATTGCGCACTCTAATATGTCGCAGTTTCAAAAATTTTTACTAAGTAAGGGTCATCCTGAATTTCCGACTTACAAAGAACTGCACGAATGGTCGATTAAGGATCAAGAAGCTTTTTGGTCTGAACTCTCTGAATTTACAAAAATCAAGTGGCGGAAAAAACCAACGAGCACAAAGACAGCTTTGCACAAAGATTCGTTTTTCAGGACTACTTGGTTTCCAAATGGCACATTGAACTTCGCCGAAAATATATTGCCTAAAAAAAGCGATGAAACAGTCTTGATAGCAAAAGCTGAAGGTACGACCCTGCGTCAATTCAGCGCTACTGAGTTGCGACGAGAAGTAGCGAGAGTCGCTTGGGCCTTGAAAAAATCTGGACTAGAAAAAAATGATCGGGTTTGTGCGGTCGTATCAAATACTCCAGAAGCACTTATTGCCATGTTAGCAACAACTAGTCTTGGGGCTATCTGGGCTTCTTGCTCACCTGATTTTGGAATGCAGGCTATATTGGATCGTTTTTCTCAAATAGAACCTAAATTAATGTTTTGTACTCTTGAATATTGTTATAACGGCAAGCAGCATTCTTTGATTGAAATCCTGCCTCAGTTAATGCGAGATCTGCCTTCCGTAAAAACTTTGGTAGGTATTGAACACATAGGTGCAGCAGGTCAGGAAAGTAAATATTTAGAATTAACGAAGCAATATTTTCCTTGGAATCACTTTAAAGCATTGGCTCCCATTTCGAATGAAGCAAATCCAGATGATTTTTTAGTGTTTGAAGCTATGCCATTTAATCATCCAGTTTATATTTTGTTTTCATCTGGGACAACAGGCGTGCCAAAGTGCATCATTCATAGTGCGGGGGGCACTCTTCTACAACATAAGAAAGAACTGCTGCTACATACGGATATTAAACCTCGGGACCGCATTCTTTACTTTACAACTTGCGGCTGGATGATGTGGAATTGGATGGTGTCGGCATTGTCATGTGAAGCCACTTTAGTATTATATGATGGATCTGTCACTTATCCGAATCTCAAGGTACTTTGGGAATTTGTCGCAGAACAGCAAGTAAGCTGTTTTGGCACAAGCCCAAAATTTTTATCTCTTTGTGCAGCTCGCGGACTTAAGATAAAGGAACTATTTCACTTCCCTAAATTAAAGACTTTGCTATCTACGGGTGCTCCATTACTACCAGAACAGTTTGAATATATTTATCAGTCTGTAAAGTCCGACATTCATTTAGCCTCAATTTCCGGAGGCACTGATATCATTTCATGTTTTATGCTGGGAAATCCAAATCTTCCGGTCATAGCAGGCCAAATTCAGTGTCTCGGCTTAGGGATGGCGGTCGAAGCATGGGATGAAAATGGGCAGGTTTTGCCAAATGATGCTCAAGGAGAGCTAGTTTGTACGAAGCCCTTTGTATCTATGCCGGTTGGATTTTGGGGAGATGATGAAAATCATACTAAGTATAAAAAAGCTTATTTTGATTATTTTGAACATCAATCTGTTTGGCGTCATGGAGACTATATAAGTATTAGCAAAGAAGGTGGAGTCATAGTGTATGGCAGATCAGACACGACATTAAATCCAGGTGGAGTTAGAATTGGGACAGCAGAGATTTATCGAGTTGTAGAATCTTTGGAAGAAATCGATGATAGTATTGTTGTCGGTGTTCCTGATCTGGGCGATGTGTCGGTTGTTTTGTTTGTAAAATTAAAGCAGCAAAGCTCAAGCGAACCTTTTGCAAAAACTTCTGAGAAGATCGCACAAAAAATTAAGCAATTATTAAGCCCGCGCCATATGCCGAAATACATTTGGTCAATTGATGAGATACCCTATACCAGGAGTCACAAAAAGGTTGAGCTTGCTGTCAAGGAAACTTTGTTAGGTAAAAACATTAAAAATATAGATTCATTGACTAATCCTGGATGTTTGGAACTTTACAAAAATTATCAGAAATATTTCAGCCGTTCGTGAGGAAAATTTAAATATGCAAAATCAACAAAACGACGATTCTGAGCTTGAAGTTCAATTGATCATAAATGACGAAATGCAAGAACAGGCGGCACTTCGCAAAAAATTTCAGAAGCAACAATACGAAAAGGCAAAGCTTTGGAGAAAAGAACAAAAAATTGCAAATAGAGCAAAACAAGCAGCAGAGAGGGAGAATTCAAGGCGGCAAAAAGATGCTGAACTTTGGGCTAAAATAAAGAGCGCAAATGAAATCGACTAACAAAATGAATATGTCGCAAAGTCGACGCAAAGCAGCGACGATTTCTTTAGTGATAAGCCTAATATTATTTACCGTCAAGAGTTATGCTTACCTCATAACTGGGTCTCAAGCAATTTTTTCTGATGCACTTGAGACTGTCGTAAATGTTGCAGCAGCAATTGTTACTCTTGTTGTGGTTATAGTTGCTGCTAAGCCAGCTGACGAAGATCACCCTTATGGGCATGGAAAATTTGAACTACTAGCTTCCGGGTTTGAAGGTGGAACGATTTTAGTTGCGGGACTTTTTATTGCCTTTGAAGCGATAAGCGCGCTTTTTCATGGCGTCGAATTGCAAAAATTAAATATGGGTCTAGGATTAGTAGCTCTTGCGGGAGCTATTAACGGGATTTTGGGTCTTTATTTAATTCGAGCAGGAAAAAAGTATCATTCCAAATCACTTGAGGCAAGCGGGCTGCATGTGCTTTCTGATTTTTGGACCAGTCTTGGGGTCTTGCTTGGTCTGGCTATAGTTTTGCTGTCTGGAATTTATTGGCTTGACCCTGTCATTGCAATCATTGTGGCAGTTCAGCTGTCTGTAACAGGTTTTGGAATTGTAAAAAGAACAGGCGCAGAGTTATTGGATGCCGAAGACAGAGGGCTAATTGAAGAATTGGCAGGCCTATTTCGAAAGTATAAATTCCCAGGCATAATTCGTATTCATCACACGAGGGTTATGCGGTCAGGGAGTTTTCATCATGTCGATTGCCATGTCGTAGTGCCAAGTCATTGGACGATAGAAGAAGGACATGACAACACAGATCGTTTCGAGAATCTGGTCTTAAAAGAATATGCCCATGAAGGCGAATTTCATTTTCATATCGATCCATGTCAAAGGCGCTATTGTGCAGTTTGTGATCTTGAGCCCTGCAAAATTCGTGAGAAACCTTATAGCCACAATGTGCCTTTTTCTCTCGAAGAGCTTTTATCGCCCGAAGAAAAGCCGTTAAAAAAAATAATATTACAACAGGAAAAAACTTAAGATTAGAAAAGCTGAGCTTCTTGGGTGATAAATAAGAGAGTTTCGGCTGTTTTAGCGTGAATATAATTTTCATAATTGTTTTCAAATTTTAACTGTCGCAGAGTTTTATTAAAAAGCGGATGTACCCAATCAGCGGCAACTTCCACTGCGGGAAGAAGCACAAAATCTCTTTTGTGCATTTCTGGGTGCGGTAATGTTAATAAATCATTTTGTATGACCAAACAATCCTCGAGCCTCTTTTTACGCACGTTATAGGGCCTATAAAGCAAGAGATCTAAATCAATGCAGCGATTGCCCCAACTGACTTCTCTCGTCCGGCCCAACGCTGTTTCGATATCATGCATTTTTAATAAAAGTGAACTTGGTTCTAAATTCGTTTCAATAAGTAAAACAGTGTTTATAAATTCCCGGTCTGCAGAACCCATGGGCCGGCTATGTTGAATGTTGGCGACTTGTAAAATTCGATCTTCAGCAGTATTTAAAAACTCTATTGCTTTAGTAAGATACTCTAGTCTGTTGCCTAAATTTGAGCCGAAACCTATAAGGGCTTGATTCATAGTTTTCATTATTTACGAAAAAGCTGAATTTGCAAATTCAATCGCATTAAAGGGGCGAAGGTCTGCGGCTTTTTCGCCAATACCAACAAAACGAATAGGTAACTTGTATTGATGACTAATTCCAATTAGTACACCGCCTTTAGCTGTACCATCGAGTTTTGTAACAATGATTCCATTTATGCCTACAACTTCTCGGAATGCTTTAACTTGCGTATATGCATTTTGTCCTGTTGTTGCATCGATAACGAGCCAAGTTTCATGTGGCGCACCGGGCAGCTCTTTGCTAATAACTTTGTTAATTTTTGAAAGTTCATTCATTAAGTCTTCTTTGTTGTGCAAGCGCCCCGCAGTATCAATGATAAGAACATCTTTATTGCGTGCTTTAGCTGCTTTCACGGCATCAAAGGCAACCGCTGCTGGATCACTGCCTTGCTGATGGGCAATAACATCAACCTGAAGCCGCTCACCCCAAACTTTAAGTTGGTCGATGGCAGCAGCTCGATAAGTATCTCCTGCACCTAACAATACAGATTTACCTTCGGATAGGAAGTGAGCAGTTAACTTACCAATGGTTGTAGTTTTACCAACTCCATTAACACCAACAATTAAAATCACCAGCGGCTCTTGCGGCTTCGGTGTGTTTAGCGGAGGAGCTTTTATATCTAATAATTCGCAGGTTTTTTTCCTAAGCTCAGCTTGAATTTCTAGCCAATCTGGATTTTGCTGACTTAAGTCTTTTTTTAAATGATCAATTAACGCGTCGACAGTTGCTACGCCCAAATCTGCGCGGTATAACACTTCATGCAGCTTCTCAAGAGTTTCCGCAGTGAGTTTTTGGCGACTTTGAAATAAATGCGCTAGATTGTTGCTAAAGTGGTCTCGAGTTTTGCTGAGTCCTAATCTTAGTCTTTTAATCCACGTAGAGTTATCAAGGGATTTTATCTCTAAAATCTCTTGAGGTTCTGCCGGAAGAGATTCGTTTGGCTTGTTGAGAAAATCGCGATTTTCAAAGGCGATGTTTGATTTGTTTTGTTCGTCAGAAAAGGGCGGTGTCTTTTCGTAATCTAAAGATTCGATAATATGACGCTCTCTTCTGGCAGTTATTTTGAACATCACATAATACACAGCTGCGACGACAAATAATAATGCAATAGGAACCCCGATCACAATTTTGGCATCGAGGCTTTTGGAAAAATTTAGGGCAACTTCAATAGGGTTCAGCGTATCCATTAATATCATCCAATAAAACAGGCTCCAGGAACAGACGAAGCAAAAAAATATGCTAAAGTATCAGAAACTGCAACAAGCAGACAAAATTTTATCTTTTATTTTAAGCAGAATTTAATGGCTAAAGTTATTCCATAAACAAGTCGAACATACCCTTAAACAAGGGAGAAAAAAATGGCAGAGAATAGAAAACCAGTCAGTACCTTTGGTACAGAATTTAGTGAAATTGAAGTTATGGCTTTGATAATACAAGAAAATAAAGTATTAAAGAAGAAGGTTTTAGATAAACTCTATGATGCAAAAGGCCGTCACTTTGGGCCTGGAGCTAGTGGAAAGTTACAAGAAACACCAAAGGGTGCTGCAGTCAAAAAATAGAATATTTCATGGCTTTGCAATATTGAAATTGGCTAATTTAAAATTTATTATTATCCCATTATATTTATTAGGTATTTATTCCATAAACGCCTGTGTTACCTTTAATTCCGTCGATCGAAATGCAGCGATTTTGGTCGAAAAAAATAAAAAGACACCCCCCTATTGGCAACATAAACCAAAATTTTCAGACCGAGGTCAGAGCTACGTAGTTATTTCTAAGCTGAAGCAGCAAAATCCAGACGAAATTGTTGAGGTCACTGAGGATCTAGTTTTAGATGATATTTATTATGAAAAATACTCTGTGACAAGTCCCTCCAGCGTTTCAACTGTCTATTATTACGATATTTATTATAAATATAAGAATATCAAAACTTCACGATAACATTCTGCATCAACACAGTTGGTTG
The DNA here is from genome assembly GCA_018060885.1 of Oligoflexales bacterium. Lineage (GTDB taxonomy): Bacteria > Bdellovibrionota_B > Oligoflexia > Oligoflexales > JAGOVF01 > JAGOVF01. The sequence continues at coordinate 6,910 of JAGOVF010000133.1, forward strand.
CTGTGACCGGGGGTTCGGTGTTATGGTGGGCTTGATTTTTCGTATATTTTATAACAGAGAGAGCCAGAGTTGGAGCTTTTCAGGACAAGTTTTAGGCTGCCTAGTTGGTGGGCTCGTTCGTATGAATGTTTGGCCTTGGCAGAATTCTCGCCACAATCAGTTTTTTCAACCGCGAGACATGCGGGTTGTCTGCCATTTTTAAAAGCAGAAGAGTTAGATATTCTAGCACCTCTTCTCGCTTATCTTCAGCAGCAAATTTTGGAAAAAAGTTTTAAAAGCTCAAGAAATATTGTTGAGGTTGAAATTAGCCCAGAAGAAGTTATGAAATTGCATGTTTCTGCGCGAAAAAATAGCAGGCATGATTTTGAACGCGTGGCGGTGTTGCTAGGAGGCATTAAAATTGGCTGCCAAATTGAAGAAAATAAAAATATTCAATTAGAACTTTTTTGCAAAGAAAGCTGGGTTGAAAATAGGCTGAATTTAACTCTGAGCCAATGCGGGCTCGAAATGCTTTGTGGTTATGTTAACCCATATGCCGAACTGAACCGCCAATATAACGGCCAAACGTTAATAGCACCTGCATTTGCAGGGCGAGCACCACTTTCAATATGGAAATCAGCTTGGCTAGATCTTCATGGGTTTGAGCAGTACTTATTATTTAAAATGGAGCGCTCTTTTCAGTGGGAGCAAAAATGCATCAATTTAGATGGGATGATCATCAACTCATTTGAGGAGTTTTTCTTTCCCAAAAAGTGCGATGAGCGCTTGCTTGCTCGATATGGCAAAAAAGTTCCAGAGCAAAGTCTTTTCTTTTCTAAGTTAAAACTAATGCTTCAAGTGGGCCGAAAATTAGTTGAACATGGATATTTGTCAGAACAAGTTGATGAATTTTACCTACCAAAAGAGGGAAATCTGAATTCATTTTCTCCTTCTGTATCAGGACTTTCGATCCTTGGCCGACTATCTGATGATAGATTGTCGTTAGCTGAAAGCGCTTTTTTTCACGACCAAGTTTCGCGTATATTTGCACAAAATGAAGCAAATTCAAAACTACTTTTTCAACTTCTATTGCCTCCTTCTGTGTCAAATATGCAAGTCGCTCTATTAGAGAAGCTAGTGAGAGAGGTTGGCGATAAGGAAATATCTGCTAGCGTCCATGATGGTATGCAACGAGATTGCGTCATTTTTCCAGCATTAAGTTTTTTTATTGAACTTCAACTGCGACAGATCGATCACCACCCACTCCCTCTGCCTGATCTGGTGAAATCTACGCCGGCGGCTTTTCTGGCGAGGTTTGATCCCAGCTGCAATGATTTATTACCCCGTTTTTTAGAGTTCGTTTCAGTAACGTCGAACTCTTCGATTTATTTTAAGCTGCTACAAGAAGATGAATTAATTTCGATAGCTTCAGAAAAAAGTTTACATTCAAAAACTTTAAAAGATTTTATGAATGAGCATCGAAAAATTAATAACTACGACTCCCGTCGCTCAATCCCTCTTAAAGTAGTCGATATAGAACCTGTTGTCATAAAACAGTCTTTAAATAATAATTTTGATCGAACTGAAAACAAACCTACTATTACACCAACGTCATCTAATCAATCATCATCTTTAACAAGAATGCGCCAAATTGCAGCAAAAGAATTGCAAAAGTTAGTACAGACTTCGCCTGAAGCATATCAAGAATTAAAAAAGAAATATCTAGCTTCTCTGGATGAATCTGCTCAGAGTTTAATTGTTGAAGTAAAACGACAGATGCACCCAGAATTATTTGAAGAGCATTTAAAACGAAAATTAGTCGGTTATATGGTGAAAAATCCATCGGCTTGGAGCACTAATCAACTTCATGTTATGTAGGCATTAGGCATAATGTTGTGCTTGGCCTTAATCAATCGCATAAAAATCACGCAGCGCGTCACCTAAAAAATTAATTGCCATGATCACAGTAAAAAGTAGCAGCCCGGGGATAATACTTAAATGAGGAGCTTCGATCAAAACCGCTCGACCTTGATTTAGCAAGGCCCCCCAAGATTCAGCACCCCCTTGGGCACCAAGTCCGAGAAAACTAAGACTAGCCTCAATTAAAATAATTCCTGAGAGATTAAAGGTTGCTATTACAAGCAAGATCGAAACTATGTTGGGAAAAATATACTTAAAAAGTATAGTCGCATTGCTGCAGCCAATAGCGCGCGCCCCCTGAACAAAATCTTGCTGGCTTATCTTCAGAGATTGAGCTCGACAAAGCCTCGCAAAAGAAGTCCAGCCAGTAATGGAAATAGCAATGATGATGTTATTTGTGCTTGGCCCTAAAAGCGCTGTTAATGCGAGAGCTAATAATATCCCGGGAAACGCCATCAAGATATCGACAATGCGCATAGAAATCGTTTCGTAGTAACCTCGAAAATATCCAGCAACAAGTCCTATGAAAGTTCCGAATGCAGCAGTTATACCCAAGGTGGTAAAGCTTATATAGATTGTAGTTTGCGCACCATAAAGTATAGATGAAAGAATATCACCGCCATAAATATCGCAACCTAGCCAATGATCAACGGATGGAGAACAAAGTCGCTTTGTGATGTC
>JAGOVF010000263.1 GCA_018060885.1 Oligoflexales bacterium
TATGAATATGTATCGATACCATTAGCTTTTGCGGTGATAATTATGCTGTATATGGCAGCACTTGCATCTGCACCTGCTGGAGTATCTGCAAATAACCAATTTTTGCGACCTATACAAAATGGCCTAATCTTATTTTCAATAAAATTATTATCGATCTTTAAATTGCCATCACTGGTATAGACAGTCAGTTTATTCCATTCTGAAAGCGTATAATGAATAGCCTTGCCTGTTAAGGACTTTGGTAGCACATCAGCATGATTGTCATAAAGAATTTTTTTAATTTCTTCTAAAATTGGAAGAGATTTTTCTTGGCGAGCTTTTAGACGTATTTCTGAATTTGAATTTGAAAAATCACGTTCAATTTTATAAAGCATTTGAATCAAGCTTAATATTTTTTTCGAAACACCGTCCTTGCTATTTTTAGGAGCTCCTTTAACGGCTTCGAAAAACTTTCTTCTTGCATGCGCCCAGCAGCCCATATGACTAACTTCTGAATTGGCTGCTATTTTGTTATATCCAGCAAAACCATCGGTCTGTAAAAAACCTTTAAAGCCTTGCAGCAGATTACAAGCAGTATCTGCACTTCTAGAAGCACGATATTCATAAAGTATAATTGGCTTCTCTGGCGACATACTTGCCATCGCCCACATATAAGATTTAGATTCAGCAGCTCTATTTTTTTCTTTTAAGACTTGAATAGTTGTTTCATCGCATTGGACATATTGTGAGCTGAGTAACTCATCGCGCATAAGATTAATCATTGGGGTTAGCTGCTCTCCACATTGTATCATCCAGCGAGCAAGTGTACTTCTTCCCAATTCTATTCCGCTGCGTTCTAAAATACTTTCTTGACGATAAAGCGGCAGACTATCTTCATATTTACATACAGCGATATGCGCTAATAAGCCAGATGAAGCCATGCTTTTAGGAATCATCTGTGCTGGCAGCGGAGCTACTTTGATATTGCCGGTACATTTTGGACATGTGTACTTATGACGATTATGTTGCAGGACTCTGATAACAGCAGGGATAATATCGAGCTGCTCGCTGACTTCAAAACCCATTTCTTTCATTTCGCAATCATGAGCTTGGCAGGTTCTTTCTTCGAGAGAAAGGCTGTGATAAAGCTTCACTCGTTCTAATGCTTCTGGAAGAGGTTTACGAGCTCGTTTTTTGCGCTCATGCTCTGGCACTGTGGTTGTTGAGGTTGCAGCATCGGAATTATCTATAGGAATGATAGCTGAAATTTGATCAAGTCGTGCTAATTCTGCTTCATCAAACAAAGATCGTTGTCCGAGAGGAATATACTCGGCTCTTGATCCATAGCGTTTAAGAAGTAAGAGTTTAATTTGTTCTTCTAAATGAGAAACATAACTATTTTGTTTTCTAAGCAGATCTTGAAGAGATTCGGTGTCATTAGGCAAATTTTTAGTATCAATAATCATAATGAAACATTACTGAATATACTCGAAAATGTCTGCTAAAAAATGGTTTTATAGGACATGTTTTTATGCGGCTTAAGCTTGGATAAATCGATACCATCTAATAATAATTGGAGTTGTAAGGAGCTTACTTTAATCGCGCTTTCATCACTCTGCTTCAGCCATTTAAATTTACTTTTTTCTAGTCTTTTTAACCAAAGCGCAAAGCCGCTCTTATCCCAATATAAAATTTTGATTCGGTTGCAAGCCTTGTTTGTAAATACAAATAACTGAGAATCAAAAAGATACAAATGAAGATGCTGTTCTACAAGCAAAGATAAACCATTTATTCCAAGTCGCATGTCGACAAAATCTTTACATAAGAAAATCTGAGAAAATTCACTAATACTTTTCATGATTGCTGGTCTCGAATAATTGCTAAGGTGTATTTTGCCAGCCAGCTTGGATCTATCTCAAAATTTGAAGTGTGGCTTTGTTTTATTTCTACCGGGATGAATTGGGGAGCTAAGACTCTTTTCTTCACCTCAGGTGAATGCCCCAAGCGCTTATGCCAATGATAGGCTCGCTTACTTGATAAATTATTTTTTCGACAAAAATCAGCGATTGTTAAGCCGCTTGATTTTAAGTCTGCAAAAACCTGATGCCAATAATCAATACGCTTTTTATTTATCTTTTGGTTCATTTTATTTCTCCTCAGGGTGTGAAGAGAACTCTAGCAGGAAAAAAATCTAATTAAAGAATGTGGATTGTAGATCGCTTACGAATTAAGCGCCTAATCCGCAATAAAAAGGATGCTTAAAAGGAGGATAGCGCATGAAAAAAGACGCACCGATACCTTCTTGCAACTCGAGACGCTAAAAAAAATTAGCAACTCGCGTTAACGAAAAAAAATAAAAAAGAAACGTGAGGATTTGGGCTTAATATTACGGTCGATTAAAAATCAAGCCAGCAGCAAATTCTGAGCCTTTAGTATTCAAGCGTTTATCTAAGTCTTGAAAATAAGTGACTTCACCAAAAGTTAATTCTCACCTTGGTACATTAAACAAACCATTAATGTACGCCTCTTTTTGACTAAATTAGACCATGTTTTCAGTTGGTTACCGGCGAATTTTTTGTTAGGTTTAATGAACGTTTTTCATTCAC
>JAGOVF010000134.1 GCA_018060885.1 Oligoflexales bacterium
TCGTTAGCTCCATCTGCAGGGCAGTTTCCTACTATATCTATAATGTTTGATATGAATAAACTTTTTGAAAAATTTATACTTCACTGCATAAAAATTGCTTCACTTGGCAGAAACTACACAGCTAATGGTCAAGTAAGAAAAAAATTTTTTGAAGCCAAGACAATCCGGCCAGATATTTTTATACAACACGCTAGCGGGAATTTTGTCATCGATACGAAATGGAAGGCTCCGCAAGAAACTGGAATAAGTGATGCTGACTTGAAACAAATGTATGTCTACAATAATTATTTTGATTGCGCACATTCAATATTGCTGTATCCACAAACTGGAGACATGGCAATCAAAACAGGATCGTTCCACAAAAAAATACAAAGTGCAGATGGCGATCAAGCCCAATATTGTACTTCAATTTTTGTTTCATTATTCGATGAAAGTGGCGCTTTAAAGCCCAATATTCAGATCGGAAGTGAAATCTTGGAAACTATAATAAATCTCGATGAGTATATTTGATTAGCTTTAACTTGATTTAAAGGTGAGCAGGTTTATTAGTTTGGCTTGTTTTATAAGAAGATCTCCGTTTAATTTTTTAAGACTCTGAACTCAAAAATTTTAACTTTTTAGAAATAATTTTAGAATAATAATCGCTAAGTGTTTTATACGCTTCTTCTAAAGTTACTGCCCCCAGACCATTGCTTGCTGCCATTTCTTGAAATGGAAGCCGCCAATTCTCAGGTGGTAACTCTAAAGAGACTGGAATCGGCGTATCATTACAATTTTTAAAAACATCAAGAACGGCCCTTGCTACAGATTCAGAATCAAGATTTTGCCGGATAAAAAAAATCATATCAAAGAGATCTTTAACTCGGCTATTTTGTTTATTTCCACGATCTCGGCAATAAGCATGAAGCTTTTCTGCAAAATGCTGAGCCGATGATACTGCTGGAATAAATACGGGCATGACTCCAGAGAATTCTAAGGACTTCCCAACCAACACTTTATCAAAAGGCAAAAGTAGTGCGTCTCCAGCTGTAATATCCACGCTAAATTCATCAAAGCGCTTTGAACCAACTCTTGCTAAAAGATGAAAGCGAAACCCTATAAATTCCCGATCTCGCCCTAAATCCGCAGTCACTTTTCCAATTTCGAAAGTAAAGAAGTCGCCTAATTGGATAGCAGCAATATTTTCCAAAGTTTTTTGTAGTTGTTTTTGAAGGGTATTCTTGGGGATGCTTCTGACATCTTTTATATCTATTGCCATATCAAGGTCGCGAGTCGGTCTTGTTATGAGCTCGTGACGCAAATAAAGCGCAAAACCTCCTTTCAAGACCAAGTTTGTATTTGACTTGGGCAAACGCAGTAAAAATGCCTCAAAAGCAATCTGCCGCCTTACGATATCAACTGGTCTCCCAAGATCTTTTGCAATTTTGCGCGACTTATCGACTAACGCTGCTAAAAAAGCTTCTGCAGACTTGTACTCATTTTCTTGACTTACCATCCAGCAGACCTCATCCACTCTTTAATAAGCTTCTTTTCGCTAAGCTTATATTTAAAATCTTCTACATCATTTAGTCTTATGTAGCCCTTTTTAATACCTTCAATAAAACCTTTTTCAATATGCTCTCGCGATACCCTACCTTCTCGAAGAAGATCTATAATCGTTTGTAGTAGCTTGATAACACGGAGACCTTCAAACATTGTAATATCTGAATCTGGTCGCTCTTCTCGATGAAGAACCAATTGCTTTGGAAGCTTAAATACTTTGAAACTTTTAGGAACACTAAGATGCACTTTACTCGGCATTAAATCAGACAAAGCGTAAACAGAGAGCACCGTTTCATAAGCGAGAGCCGCTCGTGGTTTCGTCGCTTTACGCCCTATAGACCAAAGAAGCCAAAGATGATTTTCATCGCGACCTGGATCTTGTAATGGCACGGCCGCTAACCTGTAAATACCGGTCATTTCCCGCACCCATTCACCAGAGTCCAAAAATCTTTTTGCTTTCCTACTCGGAAATCCAAGAGCATCTGCTTGCCGAGCCGTAAAATAGCCACCTTGATTATTTGCTAATTCTCTAAGTTCAATTCGCTTGTTCATGCCACCGTCCTTAAGAATAGAACGCCCCGATTTGGAGTGTTCTATTCTATAATTGTATCATAACATAATGATATTACACTAACATGCACCGTGTAAATACATTTTATAGCGAAGCTAAATGGTATTCACCCCATATGGACTTAAATCTATATATAAATGGACGACATTTGGGGGCAAATACCAAAGTGCCGCGGCATCCTAAGTGCGATATTTAATCGTTGTTTCCGTCTTTTATTGATTTCGATTCTTTTTCTATTCCTGACTCTTTTATAAATTTAGCGACAATTTCTCCTGTTATTTGGGCTACAGGAAAGAAAGGATTAGAAAAGTCGCAAGCAATTTATCCATTACTTTTAATGAAGCTTGGCATCTCTAAATCTATTCTTAAAATTTTACCCCCTCCACATTTCAACTTTTTTTAAAAACGGGGACGAAACGGGGACGATTTTGAAGCATCTAGATACTTACCAATACCAATTTTGGGCTCGATAAGATGAAAATTAATTTTTTAACTACTCGTAAATACTACTGAATATTATTCAGTACCAAAGTGACTTTACTTCCCATGCTATAGGCGGCATGGGCGGCATGATGTAAGATTCCGCTTATAGTTTCGGGGGCTTAGAGCTCCCGAAGACCCGACGATGACGAAAAAAGATGACGATTTCAGAATCGTCTCGAATTTAGAAAAATAAACTCCCGAATCGGCCTTAGGGTCTATTCGGGTTTTTTGTTACACTTTCATTTTGAAAATGTAACAGTATTTTAGCTGCTCGGAAAATTCACTAGTTTTAGGTGACGGGATTTTATCTGCTGTGCCACTGGCAAAACTGTCGGAAGCGAGGCAAGAATTGACTCCGAAACTAAGCTAGCTTTTGCCTCTTGAAGATTTCTACGAAGCTCCCGAGACCATTGCCGCGATCCAGTGTTTTCGATGCCATCAACGTGGACGTAACGCATAGTTGTACCGACGTCTTTGTGCCCCGCAATTTTTTGAACTTGGGGTAAAGGCAGCGGTGAATCCATACCATAGCCGTTAGCTAGATTCGTAAGACACGTATGCCTGAGGCTATGGAAATGAATTTCCCGCACCCCGGCTTTTGCGCAATACTTAGAAAAGTTTTTGATAGCCCAAGTCTTGGTGTTGAAGAGTAGGTCCGTGTCCAGCTTTGCCCTTTCGCTGCGCTTTATGAGGATTTTTCTCATATCCTCATTCATCTCAATGATGCGAAAAGTTTTGCCCTTAGTAGTCGTTTTGACCCGCTTCTCTTTCTCACTGTAAGAGCGCCGGACAATAACGTAATTCTTGGCGAAGTTAATATCACGCGTTGTTAACGCACCGATTTCACCTTTTCTGAGCCCCGACCGCAGTGCAAAAAGCACGGTGTCGTAAAGATCTTCAACATTCCTCGTCTTGAACTTTTTCATAAATTTTTCCGGTCGCCCTAGCCTAACGCTGTGAGGTCTACAGACTTCCTTACAAACATAAGCACCATTTTCCAGCCATTTAAAAAAGGCATCTTCATCATCGAGCCGCCAATAGTCATAAGGCTGCTCGGGGCACTCAGGCAACTTGAATTGTCGAAACGGATTGACTGCTAAAAATCCCCGTTCAAATCCAAATTTTGTGACCATGCATGCTACCGTCAGAATTTCCCTTCGATAGGCTCCAGACAAAAAATCGTCATCCTCATAAAACTCATCTGCCATTTGATTTTGCAATCGTTTTTGTCTGACCGCCACATAAGAACTTGTGAGAGGCCGCTTCTCTTTTAGAGTTGCTGCGACTTCTTCTATAGCTAACAAATTCAGATCTTTTAAAAATCGATCTCCAATAACTGGAAGAATGTGATGTTTCAAATGACAACGATAGTTCATCATGCATGACTGAGAGATTTCTCTTACCATTATGGAATGATCTAACCATTTTTCTGCTAAAGCCTTAAAAGTCCCGACATCGCACTTTGATAGATTTGCCGATGCTGCTGGAAACCAATAGTCGAGGTCTTCGCGTCGCTTGATAGCACGCTCTAAAGAATCTCGCTCCGTTTTTGTTTTGCAATTTTTATTTCTGACTTCACCATCTTCACTAAAGAAACGAACTAACCAGCTCCCATATTTAGTTTTATAGTGAGTCGATTTTCCATCACGACTTTTCATTGGAAGTTCTCCGTTTTGTTAACTCTTCAAGGACATCCTTGAGGAGCCATCTAACGGACCGTCCGAACTTTATAGGTGTAATAACACGAAACTTGCGCCACGCTCGAATTGTGTGTTCTGACAATCCGAGAAAGCTTGCAAGCTCCGATGACGTTAAATATTTTGCGCCTATTTGGTTTTCAAAGAGCGATGAACCCAGAATAGCCTCAACGGCCACTCCAGCATTATTAGCGTTTACCATAGCACCTCCCTTGATTTCGTTCAAAGTTCAAAATCAAGCTTTGTAAATGTTTTGGATATTTTTTGTCGGGGCTTGTGAAGTTACCTAATTAAACGGACACGCGCTCATACGAGCAACATAAGTACTTTCTCAAAAGCAGCAGGTGATTAATTTGCATTAGTTCAGGCATAGACTAGCATTATTTTTTTTAATTTAAAAGGAAAGCGAGACCTTGGTCAGTTTATTTCTAAATTTTTACAGGTAGACTTAAATTGGGGATTAGGAAAATTCTACACCCATACTTGATGTAGTTGCAATTTTTAAATCAATTAAATCTAATGCTTTTTTAACATAAAAAACTTCAGCAATATTCCCACATTCATCGCAAAAAATGATAGTTCCCAGTTTGATTTTGGGAATTGTTATTCTGTCTGAAATTTCCTTTTGCAAAAATTTCCAGGCAGTTCTATACATTTTTGCGCGTTCTTTTACAATATTAGGACTATCGCAAGTAAATGCCACAACAGCTTTGCACTTGATCTCCTCATGAAAACCGAGTGTTGCAAAGTGTACTAACTCGGTATCTGCTAAATCGCCTTTTGCTTTTATTCTAAAATAGCCTAATTTTTTCTGAAGCTCTAATTTAACTTCTTTTTTAATAATATTAGGATTAATAGCAGCGACCTTCTCTAAATTCGGGCTAGTTTGAAGGCTTTCAAAAGCCATCTGGATTCCTCGATATACACTTATATTTCTTCTTTCAACGGTTCCTTTTAGAAGATCATAAAAATTGTTTGTTGCAACTAATCCCTGTACTTTTGAATCCGAAAAATCGAATGCATAGGACCTATCGTATGCGAGATATTCAGCAAGATCTTTTGTGAAATCCTCTTTAGATATATACATGCAATTCAATTTATCTAACCATCTAGACCCGAAATTATTAATATAATTTTTCTGTCTATTTATTGCTTTAATCAAATTTTCGCTTTTAATTTTATCCCAATCTAAATATTTTTCTTTGAAGTATCTTATAACAATTTTCTTTATTTCTATTGCATTACCTATATTCTCTACTGATTTATTCACCACTTCTACATCATGATCAGAGATTGGTTCAGCCTTTAGTCCTAAAAATTCAAAAATAGTAAATGGCGTCACTGTTACTGGAATGTTTTTAGGTTCGATATTGATTTGTAGCTTTTTAACGTTATCAAAAAAGTTTTTTCCAAAGGGGATATCTTTTTTAAAAAGTCTACCAAGCACACTCTGATCAAAATAAATTCGAAATTTGTCGTGTTCTAAATTAATACTATACTCACTATTTGTTTCAATTTTCTACATTCTACCAATATTGATATAATATTTCGATATTATCATTTTTGGAATTTTCCAAGTAAAACTCGTTAAAATTTGCGCTTATAATAAAAGAAATTACTTCAATTTGATTTGGAATTGCAAATCATTATGTTTGAGTTGATTCAATTACATTTGCACCAATTCAATGTTATAAGTTTCTGACAAAATTAGAGTAATTGACAGTTCCTTTCTAGTTGGTTTTTCTATTGGGACGATTTAGTTCATAATTACTGCACCAAAAAGGACCCACGCCAACACTTCACACCCCACCATTTTCCATCTCCACATTCTTTTGTTTCCGCTTCAGTTTCACCGAAGCCTTATTTCCAATTTTTTTTGCAATCAAAGTTTCCTGCACCAATTTATTAACATCTATTTCTTGTCCGACCTTTTGCGCTTTCTTTATTTGCCCTAGTGCCCAGGCTAGAGCTTTTTTAGGATCAAAGTAAAGCTGCCTCAAATCTTCTACTTCGCTTTTTGTAAGCTCACTGCTTCTTTGTCCTATGATCCAATTAACCATTTCGTTACGAGTAAACTTACTCCCGCGCAACTCGTTCTTAAGTTGCTCTGTCCATTTTGTAACACTTTCAAGCGATGCAAGCGAAAGCGTGACTCGTTCTGGGTGATGATTGTGCGATCTGATTTTTTGCTTTTCCATTTTATTATTCTCCTTCAAAACTTAATCGTTTAAACGCCAGGTACTTTGCTTGTCGATTACATAAATGAAATGTCCTTGAATATATTTTCCATCTTCAATCTGGTCAGGAACCCAAACTCTTCGTACTTGCGGCATAGTCATCGCTGGAGACTGTGGAAGAGAATTTTTTTCAAGTCTCCCGTTCTTAGAAATTTTCTTTTTGTGTTCGCTATAACCGATGGCACCACCTATGGCTCCGAAAGCCGCAGCGCCCAAAAAAGCACCTTCAGTTGCTACGCCACTTTGTGCACCTATCGTAGCTCCAAGGCTTCCACCAATTAAGCTACCAATTCCAACACCGAGCAAAGTTGACTCTTTAGACGTCGCACAAGAAAGAGCAGTTACTGCGATTAAAACACAGAGAATAAACTTATTCATACTCACCTCAGTTAAAAAGTGGGGTCGATAACACTTGTGACTTTTTAGGCTTGTTTCTTAACAGGCTGCAATGCTGGGAATTTTCTGGAGTCTAATAGAATTGAAAAATCAAAGTTTTGATGTGTTTTTGAATCATTTTTGACAAGAATTTGACTCAGGGTTTTACCCGATTTACTTCCGATCTCAATGGGCGCATTCCAACCTAAATTTTCAATTGAACTCAGCAATATAAATTGGTGTTGGTCTTTTGCACCCCATTCTTCAAACAAAGAATGGAGGCCAAGAGCTTGAGACTTATTATTTACCACCCATACGACCATCGAAACCTGAGGCTGCTTTTTGTAAAACTGGCAAATAGAAATATACAAGTCTTGTTGCTTACGGGAGATCTCTAATTCCAAAGCAATTACATTTTCGTTTCCTCCTAAAAACCAATAACCATCTGGACGGTGGACTTTTGATTGTGGTACCCAATCTGGATAGTGTTCGGGATGCAGCCTACGAAGTTCCTGTTCTGTGATCAATTCACAAGCTTCAGGATAAGCGCGTAGCCATTCTCCTAAATGAATTACAGTAACTAAATGGTCGTGAATTAAAGTTTCTGATTGAAAACCTTCTTCGGCTAAATCAGGTAAGAGCGACTTGATGGATTCAAATCCCTTTTTAGTTAAAGTCCACGGTGATATCTCTCCAGCCTTGTCGCTTTGCAAACAAATTAGCCCGCGTTTCTTTAGATTCTGTAATCGCTTATAAGCTGTGTTTGCTTGAAGATTTGACATGAACTTCACATAAAGACTACTTGCAGTGCAAAGTTTCCATTTCCAGATAAAAAGAAGCATCTTCTGGTCAAGGGTGAGTTGCATTTAATTTTGCCTAACTTGAAAAATTATTTTAATTTATTTGTTTTTACTCCTAATTTCTCTTCAACGTCTTCAGTAGAAACATAGGGCACTTGAACTTCTAATAGACTCATGCCGCATTGCCAAATCGCCCTACCCGCTACTGCTGGCAGATACTTGGCTCTTGCGTTGCCAAGCACCACCATACTCGAATGTATATCTCCCATTTGAAAACAGATTTTTCCTGGCAGATTAGATTTAATCTGCGTATCTAGAACTCGGGCATCGGGGCGTTGCGTTCCTGCAATCAGGTGGATTCCGACAGCGCGACCAAGTCGAGCTACTCGACTTAATACAGCCTTTGCTTCTGCGACGTTGTGAAATTTTTCGCTGACATTTGCTAAAAATAATTCCGCTATTTCATCTACTACTAATATGAGCCGATCAAATTCTAAATCTGCATCGCTGCACTTAGCGGGTTTCTTTCGTGCGGAAACTGGCAATTTGCGATACGCGGCCAGATCCTTACAGCTATTTTCCTTCATTATTGCAAAGCGCAAATTCATTTGGCGGTCAATTTCGTTTAACTCACCGCTAATCGAATGCAGATTGGCGATTACATTAATGCGGTCAAGTTTCGCGAATGTTTGAAATTCAAGTCCTCCTTTTAGGTCTACAAGAACAAATCGATATTTTGGATTGCTAAGATATAGACTGCAGATTAATTGACGAGCAAAGGTACTTTTCCCCCCCCCAGTTTGCCCGGCAATAAGTAAATGGGGAACAGATTCAAATGTTGCGCTTATTTCTTCGCTTCTTGTTTTTCCAATAACAAAAGTATCAGGCGCAAGATTGAAAGAACTCATGTTTACAAATTCAGGCATGGGCATGTGGGCATAAATAAGATCGATAGTGCCAGCTTCCCTTTGCTCGACTATATCGTCGATAAAAATCTGCAACGCACTTTCGATTACTGGTGCAGCTTTAACAAATGCTATTTTAGGTAATTGTGCTCTGCTTAATCGCATCATGCGGGAAGAATGATCAATTGGGCGATCAAAAATAAAATTGGGGACTTTCCCAAGATTATTCTTCAATCCAGCATTGATGCATGCTGACTGCAGACGCGCCAAATCTCTGCGACGTAAAACAATTCTTATCATGACCCACGTAGAAAAAGGTAATAATGTTAAAATCAGAATGTAAATTTGAAAAGAAGGAAAGCTCTCAGGATAAAAAAATTCGATGTCGAATTTATTAAATAGTAACGAATCAAAATTAAAAACTACCGCTAAACAAAGCAAACTCCCGCTACCCAATAACCCTGCTAGCGGAATTGTTTGGTGTTTGATGCCGTAATAGAATTCATCAAATATTTCTACTATTAGCTTCCCCACGGCTTCAAAGTTATTTATCCATTGTGAATCTTTATTAGTTCGGCTTTTCGAAAGAGATTTCATTTATTATTCTCCCGAAAAGAGAATTTGAAATTCTGTCTGCGCCGGAACTTCTATTAAGGGTTCGGTGTTTTCGATATTACGCCCGATCTCCTTTGCCTGATCTAAAGAAGCCACGGCCACACCGTTAAGC
>JAGOVF010000135.1 GCA_018060885.1 Oligoflexales bacterium
AAAAGTCTAGAACAGCACGATGATCTGCACTTGCATATTGGCTTCCACGGTCTGAGTGAAATAAAGCGTTATTTTTAATCTTTGAACGCCTAGCAGCCATCTTTAGTGCATTAATCACAAGCGATCTATCCATAGTTTCTGACATCGACCAGCCTAATATCTTGCGCGTTGAAAGCTGCATGACGACAGCAAGGTAGAGCCAACCCTCATCTGTCCAAAGGTAGGTGATATCACCAGCAAGTGCATTCTGCTTGATGCCAACTGAAAAATTTCGGTCCAAAATATTCTCTACTATTGGCAGCTTGTGTTTTGAATCAGTTGTTATTCGAAACTTTCTTTTTGTCTTAGCTTTGAGATTATTTTTTCTCATGATGCGCTCCACTCTGCCTCGGCTACAACTTTCACCCTTCCCAGTTAAAATAGCGTGTATTCGAGGGCTGCCATAAGTCTTGCGACTGCCTAGATGCACTTTTTCTATTAAATTAGCCAATCTTCTATTTTCCTTTGAACCAGCACTTTCGGGGCGACTGCGCCAATGATGATAACCAGAACAACTAACTTTAAGTGCTGCGCACATTAAATTTATTGGGTAATTATTTCTATTATGATCAATACAAATAAACTTTAATTCTGCTGTTTGGCGAACCACGTTGCTGTTTTTTTTAGAAACTCGCACTCCATTTTAAGACGTTTATTTTCATTGCGTAAGACACGCAACTCTTCATCTTGAGATTTTAATTTGCCATTACCAGGGAATGCCTCTACACCATCAGCTTTGTAGGATTTGATCCAATAGCCGACTGTAGATGGGTCTACTCCGAGTCTATTGCCAACTTCAGTTTGGGTTAGACCTTGCTCTGTTACCATTTTAATGGCTGAGAGCTTAAATTCCTTCTCGTACTTCTTTCTTGATGCCCGAACCATAAATTCCTCCGAAATGCTTTGTTACATCTAGCATAACTCGAAGTCAACTATTCTGAGGAAGGTCATCTGAAGCTTCTGCTACTTATTGTAACAGCAAAGCTCTTGCAGGCTTATGGGGAAGCTCAGGTGATTGGTCTTGGCTTGAGTTAGATAAAAATGGAAGATTTAAAAAAATTACGAAATCAGGAGAGACCATTGTCGGTCGCTGGCTTTCATCGACTTCAAAGCCCTTTTCACTATCTCTTAACCTTGAGGCTGACTTTCTCGTCGATAGTGAGAAACTTCCTAACGAAGAATTTTTTATTTCTTGCAATCTCGATTTTTCGAAAATAACGCTATCTTCGCAGGTAGATGGTGCAAAGCAGAAACTAGAGCGTTATAAAGGATGTAACAAGGAACAAAGTGACTTGATATTTCCTAGGTCTAGCGACCAAAGGCAAGTTCTAAGTAGCCAAGAACTTCAAGACACAAATATATTAAGCGAATTTCATGGCACTACCGCATCTTTAGGCAAAAATACTATATTCGGCTATATAAAAAGCTTGCCTATTGGGAATCCACTTGATGATGGTTCATATGAAGTATATGAACAGCAATTATGGATCAAAGACCTTTCTTCGGACAGACAAAATACTTTCTCAATTGGTGCAGTTGAAGAAGTATATGGAAAATATAACGGTTCAGATCTGAGACTTCCTTTTTTGACCCAAGGTCAAGAAAGCTTTATTGTTGCAAGGTATAGCCAATATGACGGTGAAACCTGCATCTATTTCACAAATTTGAAATCGTTTGTCACTAAAAAATTAAAATGCCTTAAATATGTTGATGGCTTTCATAGAATTATGAGTCAATTTATAGATGGGCGTTATTTTATTGCCGCAAGTGGACATGAGTATAGACAGGAAGCTGAAAATAAAGAAAATATTAGATCTAAATTTAATGATATTAGTCATTTTATTATTATTAATGAACAAGGTCACATCGAAAGCGAAAAAAAATTCGAAAGCAAATGGGGTACTGATACAAGCTTCGATTTGTTTACAGATTTTAATACTTTCCTCCAAGCCTATTGGTGGAATGATCAATATTACTTTTTTCATATTAGGAATAATTCAGGACCGTTGAAGGTTTCGACTTTTGACTCAAAATTGAATTACTTAGGTACCAAAATTCTAGGTTATGATTATTTAATAAAACATGATGCGAGAATATACCCCCTAGATTTTGAGTTTAACAGCGCCGCTTACGTTACAATTCTAAGTCTCTCTGGATCACCGCCAAACGGACTATGGAGCCATAGCCTGATGCGGGTAAGTCTTGATTCTTTAGAATATGAGTACGAATATTTCGACACATCTACAATGAATTTTGATTTTAAGTTTAACTATCATATCTCTCGATCTTCAAACGAATTAGTCGTCGCAACACAAAATTTTTCTGGTGTATTTGGAGAAGATTTAAAATTTCGTGAAGCTGTACACCTACGCTATGACTCAGCCCCGACTATGCTTATTAAAGGATTCAAAAATCCGATGGCGATTTGGGAAAGCCAAACGGGTATTTCGGCCGGTTTAGTGTTTATATGTGGGCAATAAGCTATATTTGATGTAGAACCATTGAGCTAACCAAAGCCATAAATTCAAATTGAAGTTAATATTTTTGCTATGTCGTCACACGTGCAATCGATGAACTTTATTGGATAATTTTTTCACCAATATCCCGCCGAATTATGGGCACCTAGCCAAAAATGCTTGTAGAAAAGTCCCGCAAACTGTATCAATCTGTGGGTTCATTTAACACAAATTGAATAATTCATAAACAATATGGGGAGCTTTGACCTAACTTGTGCAAGCTTATACTCAAAAATGTTTCAAAAACATATGATGGCAAAAATTGGATTCTGAGCAATATCAATCTCGAAATCGAAGAGGGCGAGTTTGTCGTACTTGTTGGTCCCTCGGGATGCGGTAAGTCTACGCTACTTCGCATGATTGCCGGCTTAGAAACTCCTTCTCAAGGTGAGATTATTTTAGGTGATGCACTATTGAACGATGTGCCGCCGGTAAAGCGCGATATCGCTATGGTCTTTCAAGACTACGCCCTCTATCCACATATGACCGTGGCAGAAAATCTTAGTTTTGGTCTCCGTATACGCAAAGTCCCAAAGGAACAAATAGAAGCAAAACTGCAAGAAGCTGCGCAGATGCTTAACATACAAAAACTTTTAGATCGCAAACCTGCTGAGCTTTCAGGTGGTCAGCGCCAACGTGTCGCCATAGGTCGCGCCATCGTGCGTGAGCCAAAATTGTTTTTATTTGATGAGCCGCTATCGAATCTTGATGCGAAGCTGCGTGCCGAAATGCGCATTGATCTTGCAAGCTTGCACCGTCGAGTCGGCAAGACCTCAATTTATGTCACCCACGACCAACAAGAAGCTATGACTTTAGCCGATCGCATTGTCATTCTAGATCATGGAACAGTGCAGCAAGTTGGCTCGCCGATGGACATTTACCATCAACCCGCAAATACAACTGTTGCAACCTTTGTGGGCAGCCCAAGCATGAACCTGCTCGAAGGTGACTTGAGCTTGGATAACAACAAACAATTTAGAATCAACAACCAAACTCTGACCCTTGAATCGAAAATCCGCACACCAAAACAGGCCGGCCGTTATTACGTCGGCATAAGACCAGAAGATTTAGGCGTCGCTTTTGATCAGCAAAATTTAAGCAACGGTCAACCTGTATTGAGTTTCGATGGCAAGCTTCTATTAAAGGAACTGCATGGTCACGAAACACATCTTGTTATCGATGTGGGTGGCAAGCCTTTGATTGCAAGAATAAGTGGGCGCGAACAAATGAAGTTTTTGCGCGACAAAAAACCGGGAGATTTACTCAAAGTTCCCTTAACGCAAGAGCATCTGCATTGGTTTAAAGATCAAAGCGGTGAAAGAATACAAGAGCTGAATTAAGTTGATAGCGAATTGCTAAAAATTTAATAAAGTATTTTAAAAATTTGGAGTCGAAATGATTAATTTAGTGAACAAAAAAAACAATAAATTTCTAGAATCATTTATTTTAGTAATATTTTCATATATCGCAGTGCTACTTTTCTGTTTAGGCAGCTTTCACAAACTCGCCCTCGCCGATACAAAAAAAGCTAAAGTCAGCTTTTGGCATACGATGAACAATGAAGAAGTTAAGACTCTTAACGTAATTTTGGCTGAATTTGCCAAAGCCCATCCAGAAATTGAAGTGAACGCTCAGTATATTGCTTTTGGTGAAGCTCTTAATAAATATAAAATCGCAGCAATGGCGGGCGATGCGCCGGATGTACTTCGGGCTGACATAGCCTGGGTGAGCGAACTTGCACAAATCGGCGTCCTACAAGAGATGAATAAATATATCACTAAAGACGAACAGGCTGATTATATAGAAACCGCATTCCGCTACTTCAATATCCAAAACAAAATTTGGGGTGTTCCACAGGTCACAGATACTTTGGCACTTCTTTATAACAAAGATCTGTTTGCAAAAAAGAAACTCTCAGCTCCAACTACTATGGACGAGTTTGTTGCTAGCGCAAAAAAGTTAAGCGATGCAAAAAACAATCACTATGGATTTGCCTTGATACCAAAGGGATATTTCTTTCTACCTCACCTATGGTCCTATGGTGGAAATTTGATAGACGAGCAAAATAGAAAAGTCAGCCTTGATAGCGCCGCATCGCAGGCCGCATTGCAAGCTTTCCTTGACCTCGTCTTTGTCGATAAAGTCAGCCCTGAAAAACTTGATTTTGTGAATGCCTATACCAATGCGATGACAGGATTTAAAGAAGGCAAGTATGCCATGATGTTTAATGGCCCTTGGGCAGTGACGGAAATACTTTCTGGCTCAGCTTTTAAAAACAAACAACAACTCGGCATCGCACTCATTCCAAAAGGACCTAAGGGCGAACAAGGCTCTCCGGTAGGCGGCCATGGTTATGTCCTCTACCGCGGCAGCAAACAACAAGACGCAGCGGCAACTTTTATCGCATACATTAACAGCACTCAGCAGCAAGTGCGTTTCGCAAAGGAACAAAACTTACTTCCAACGAGAAAGTCCGCTTATGAAAATTTAGAATTGAGTAAAAATGAAATTCTCCAGGGTTTCAAACAACAGCTACTCGTCGCTCGCAATCGACCCTTAATGCCTGAAGGTGCATTGATTTTTAGAGACCTAGATGAAAATTTACAAGCCGCGTTTAAAAAGCAAAAAACTCCAGCAGAAGCGATTAGCAGTACAACAAAAGCTTGGCAAAAACTAATTAAACAAAAAATGTGATGGATTTCAGTTCTTAGGTAAAGAAGGAAAGAGCTTTGCTCGAAAAAACTCAAACAATTGAAGATCAGCTTTTTGCTGTAAAAAACAATAATGCTGCAAAGAAGCCTGCATCCGATAGCCCGCAACTTTTTGTCCGACAAAATACTTTGTGGCAGCGCTTATGGAAAGCTCGTACCGCATATTTATTTTTAGCACCGGCATTTATCATCACAGCAATATTAGTCATTTATCCGCTACTTAATGGTGTTTGGTTTAGTCTCACAGATATTAACCAATACAATATGGGCAGTACTTTTCAAGAGCCTAGTTATCAGTTTAATTTTTTTGAAAACTACCAGCGTGCTTTTTTTGCGCAGGATACCCTCCTCTATTCTGTCTTATGGCAATCGATCATTTTTACCTTTTCCAGTGTCTTTTTTCATATTCTATTCGGTTTGGGTTTAGCGCTCTTACTCAATAAAAAAGTAAGAGCTAAGATTCTTTTTCGCACTCTATTGCTGATTCCTTGGGCGGTGCCTTCTTTTGTTTCGGCATTTGCCTGGCGCTGGCTTTTTAATGCAGAATACGGTTTTTTTAATCTTGTGTTAGAGAAGCTTGGTTTTAGTGGTATTGAATGGCTCTCAGAGCCTCATTGGGCAATGTTTTCAGTTATATTGACGAATATCTGGTTGGGCTTTCCATTTATGATGGTCACATTTTTAGGCGGCCTACAAAGCATTCCAGAATCTCTCTACGAAGCTGCAAAAGTAGATGGCGCGGGGCCCTGGCGCAGATTTTTTTATATTACGATACCCATGCTTAAACCCGTGGCAGTAACTGTAACTTTACTCGGCATCATTTGGACCTTTAATCTTTTCCACGTGATTTATTTAGTGACAGGCGGCGGGCCCTATGGTTCGACAAATATTTTGCCAACATTCACTTATTTTGAAGCATTCCAAAAATGGGAATTTGGCATGGCGTCGGCTTATGGCGTTATCATTTTGAGCATATTAATTGTTTTCAGTTCGGTTTATTCGCGCGTCGTTAAACTCGACCACTAAAGTAAGATAAATGATTAAAGATAAAAAATAAAAGATAAAAGATAAAAGATTAGGAAAGCAAATATATTGACAATGAAATTTAAAAATCCTGCTAAGCACTTTTTGAAACTCGGCCACTACGCAATTTTGTCTGGATTTGCTTTATTTGCGGTTTTTCCCATACTTTGGATTCTTTTGACTGCCTTAAAAAGAAAAGAAGATATTTTTAGTGGGGAACTTGGCATCAATCTAAGTCGGCTTTCTTTTGATAACTTTTATTATGTTCTCAGCAACAATGATGCAGTTTTTTTAACTTGGTTTAAAAACAGCTTTCTGATTGCGCTTTTGACCTCACTGGTTTGTGTTTTTCTAGCGAGCAGCGCGGCCTATGGCTTCTCTCGATTTAAATTTCCCGGAAGAAAACAAGGTCTTTTTCTTTTTATGCTGGTGCAAATGTTTCCGGGTGTGATTTTGATTATTCCTCTGTATTACATTATGCGTCAACTTGGTTTGCTTAATTCTTATGGTGGTCTCGTACTTGCTTACGCTTCGTCTGCCTTACCTTTCTGCGTTTGGATGCTCAAAGGATTCTTTGACACGGTTCCGCGCTCGCTTGAAGAAGCGGCTCGCATGGATGGACTTGGCTCTTTTGGAATATTTTTCCGTATTATGGTGCCACTTGCCCTTCCTGGTTTTGCGGTTACATTGTTCTTTGCCTTCATCACGGCCTGGAATGAATTTATGATCGCTATGACCTTTATGAGCAATGAAAGTCTTTATACTTTACCTGTTGGTATTCAAACCTATGTTCACGAATACGATACCGACTGGCATCTGATGGCTGCAGCGGGAATATTAATTACTTTGCCTGCACTTTTTGTGTTTATGCGATTACAGCCTTTAATTATTTCTGGTTTAACTAAAGGCGCAACAAAATCTTAAATGAATTGATTCGGAAAAGGAGCTAGAGGTGCGTACAAATAAATTTTTAACTTCAAAAAGTTCTCTCACGAGGGGGCTCTTATTAGTTTTGTTGGCTTCGAGCAATTTGTCTTCAGCAGAGACGGACTTTAGTGTTGATCCTGAAAGCCTAAGCTGGAATTCAGCCACAGCTGATGTGAGCAGTGAGGAGCTTATGGGCCGGACTATTTATACTTTAACTTCCGACGCCAATCTTCGCGACGGATTTCCTGCAACTTCGCTGGTACGCATTCATGAAGAACATAACAATTTATTTTTGCGCAGCGGCCATAAATTATTTGATGCTCTATTTGCATTATCAGTTCAAGAAGCAAAAGAAAATAGCGTCGCAAAGATTTCTGATTGGGCTTTTGCAGATGCAGATTGCGCATGTTTTGAAACGGGTCGCAAATGGAACTATGTCTGGACGAGAGATACTGCCTATGCTGTCGATTTGGGCTTAGCAATTTTTGATGCTCCGCGCTCGCGCAACTCTTTAGATTTTAAACTATCAAAGTTTCGGGACAGCCCTCTTGAACAAATAGTCCAAGACACCGGCAGCGGTGGAAGTTGGCCAATTAGCACCGATCGGGTCGTGTGGGCTTTAGGCGCCGATGCGACTCTTAAAAACTTGCCGGAGATCGAACAGCTAGACTATAAAAAAAGAATTTTTTCAGCTCTGGTTAACACTCTAGAAACAGATCGTAGCACCGTTTATGACGCTCGAGATGGCCTCTATCGTGGTGAACAATCTTTTTTGGATTGGAGAGAGCAAAGTTACGCGTCATGGACTGCTAATAATGTTGCAGAAATTGCTGCATCAAAAGCGCTCTCCACTAATGCACTGCATTACAATGCTTTGCGCACTGCTGCGAAATACGCGGCAGATTTAAATGACAAAGAAAAGGCGAAAAAATACAGCCAGTGGGCAAAAGACCTAAAAGAAGCGATTAATTTCTCATTTTGGTCACAAGAACATGGAATGTATAAATCTATTATCACTTCGGATTTAAATCCAGCCGCTTTGAGCAAATTCGATCTTTTGGGCTTAGCACTTACAATCTTGTTCGACATTGCAGACGAAGAAAAATCATTGAGCATACTTTCTAAGTACCCTCATAGCGAAGCCGGTGCAGCCGTCATATGGCCGCAACAACCCTTTACTCCAATTTATCACAACCGCGCTATTTGGCCCTTTGTGAGCGCATATTGGATCAAAGCCGCAAAAAAAATGCAGCACATTGCAGCTCTAGACCATAACCTTTTGACTTTAATAAAAGGCAGCTCCCTTAATCTCTCTAATATGGAGAATTTTGAGTTTCTCACTTTAGAAAACTGGTTTTCAGATAACGAGTTTAGCGGTCCCGTGATTAATTCCCAAAGGCAATTATGGTCCGTCGCTGGCTATTTGTCTGGTGTTATTGATGGGCTCTTCGGACTTGAACGCGAAGAAAATGCTCTAAGATTTCAGCCTTTAATTAGTGCGAAAATGCGGCAACTTTTTTTAGCTAAAAACGAAATAAAATTAAGCAATCTAAACCTTCAAGGCAAACTCTTGAATGTGACTCTGCGATTTAATGAAAGTGAAAGCCTCGACTCAAATGATTATTTTGTTGTCGAAAACAGTTTTATAAATGGCAAAAAAATAGCTGGAGACAAATGGCTACAGTTTGCAGAACTTGCACCAACAAATGAAATCGTGCTCGAACTCAAAAAGCAGTCGAACCCAAATCCAGCTTCAATCCATAAAATTGAAGTTGCAAATCCATATAGTCTCAGTTTTCAAGAAGTTAAAAAGCTGTGGTCTCCGAAAGAGCCTGCTTTTGAAAGCATGATTCAAATCAATGACAGCGATATTGAGCTTAAATTCAACGCTCGCGGCGAACCTGAAGTTCTTTTTAACATCTACCGCAATGGGCAAAAAATTGCAGAGCAATTTAGCGGTCAGAGTTGGATTGATCGTGGAGTTATTAAAAACAACGAAACTCAATGTTATAGCATCGAGTCAGAATATACCGAGACGAAAAACCGCTCGCATCACAGCCAGACTTTGTGTTGGTGGGGACAGGGC
>JAGOVF010000264.1 GCA_018060885.1 Oligoflexales bacterium
TCTACCGGCGGAATATATGAACGCGCCGCATTCATCCAGCCCCGCATAGCCTGGTCGAGCGAGAGGTAAATAATTTTCACCAATACATCACCGTCTTCCAGTGGAGCGGTTTCTTCCATCGTTATTTGCCAGTCGCTTTCTTTGGGTAAGCCCTGCGGGCGGGCGGCAAGGCGGATTTGGGTATTTTGCATAAAGAATAAAGTTAAAATACAAATGAAATAGACAAGATACGGGAGATTTAGAATTTCAACTCAATCTTTCAATGTATTTATAGCTTCCAGCTTGTTTTTTATATCTTCTGAAATATGGGTATGTAAGTCATTAAAATTATTTTTAGCATAATAATCACACTGAAATCCTTCTTTTATAAAATAAATCTCCTCGCAAATATCCGTTAGCATACTTAAGTAAGTAAGCAGAATTAGATATATTTTATAATTTTGACCTATGGGTCGAAAACACAAGTTCATTGAAAAATTAAGTGTCGAAGAGCACACTACGCTGAAACAAGCGTTGAAAAACAGTAATCGTGCGGATTTTAGAAAACGTTGCGAAGTGGTTTTGCTTAGCCAAAAACGTTTTACAACCGAGCAGATTGTAGAAATTACAGAACTGAGCAAATTGACTGTTTATAAGGCACTTCACAAGTGGGTCAAATATGGCATTTCTGGTCTTTTGCGTCAAAAAGGTCAGGGACGCAAAGCCGTACTGGACATTAACAATGCCGAACACGTCAAACTTGTAGAACAGAAAGTAGCATCAAATCCTCAAAAGATAGAAGATTTGATTGCTCAAATCCAGGAAGAACTACAGGTAGAGTCCTTTAGCAAATGGACGCTGAAACGCTTTTTAAAAAACTTAACTACAGCTGGAAAAGATTCCGAAGAAGGTTAAGTAAACAGGCTTCTACCGAAGAACTAGCCGAAAAGCTACCTCAGCTAAAAGCCTTATATGAATTGCAAAAACAACAGCTTATTGATCTGTTCTTTGCGGATGAAAGCGGATTTAGCCTAACGCCATATATCCCCTATGGATGGCAAAAAATAGGTATCCAGACTGCCATTAAGACTCAGCGTAAGCAAGTACAAAATGTTTTTGGCTTACTTAATCCAATAAACAAAGCCTTGCATACTTACAGTACTACTGGATATATAGAGAGTAACTTTATCTGTAAAAGTATTGATAATTTTACTACTAAAATCCGAAGACCAACCGTTATTATATTGGATAATGCACCTTGGCATACTTCCGATAGATTTATGCAAAAAATCACAGCGTGGAACGAGGCTGATCTCTATATCTTTCACCTGCCTAGGTACTCTCCTCATTTGAATATTATTGAAACGCTATGGAGAATCATTAAATACAAGTGGCTCAGACCCAAAGACTATAATTCTAAAACCGCGATGAAGAGAAGATTAAATGAAATCTTTTCTCATTTTGGTAATAGCTTCGACACCAACTTTTCAATGAACTTTTTTGAGCATATCTAATTCTGCTCATTTACTTAACTCATTACTAACAATTACTTATTTCTAAAGCTGTTCAATTTTAAAAAATGAAAAAATCAGTCTTTATTATACTCTTTTATACGCTTATCGCGAATGTTACCGTGGCGCAAACGCCCCCTTCCAATGCGGAATTGACTACGCTGGTTAATCAGGCGTTTACCAATTATCCGCGCTTGCGCGAACAGGAAATTGCGGTTGAAAATGCCTCCCTTCGCGTGGACATCGTGCGGGGACAATACTTACCAACCGTAAGCGCCGATGGTTCTATTCGCTACATAGACCCAGTGGCGGAGGCGAGCTTTGGAGCGCCCGGACAAGAGCAGATACTGCGCTTTCAACCGAAAGACAATTACAATGCACAAATCGGGGCGAATGGGTTGATTTTCGATTTTGGTAAGACCAAAGCACAAGTGGATAAAGCGCTCGCCGAAGCCAAGCTAAGTCAAGATAATCTGGCACAGTTTCGCGGCATGATTGCTTATCAGGTAGCGCAAATTTATTATGGTATTCTTTTTTCTAAAAAATCAATCGAGGTGCAGCAGTCGCAGATTGGCGCTTTGGAAGATAATCGGCAGCAAGTAGAAATTCGGGTAAAAAATGGTGATGCGCTGGAATTAGACCTTTTGAATGCCAATGTCGCCCTGGAAAATGCGCGTAATCGCCTCACGGACTTGCAAGCGCAATTGGAAAAGCAGCAAATCCCTGTAGAAATTTCATTCTCGGCAGGGGCCTTTGTCTGTAATCGTGTTTATTACGAGTTTTATCAAACCTGTGGCAAAGCAGTCCCTGGACTTTTCGTTCATTTTCCTTTCCTCAGCTCGCAAGCTGTGGGAGATCAAAAGAGAGTGTTCATGAGTTGGGATCTGCAAAAAAAAGCTTTTTTAGAAATCCTCCGCTTTTTTAAAGAATAAGCGAGAGTTTAAGGAGAGGCTTATTTCGACAACCGAATTGGTTCTTGTCGACCACTTTTATCAAGCGCTTCGCGAGCGTTTGCGGGCTATCCGTAAGGCGCAAAGTCGCATTTTGATTGAGCCCCATCATTTTAATCC
>JAGOVF010000265.1 GCA_018060885.1 Oligoflexales bacterium
GGCCTTAGAAGGGTACAGGTTATACTTACAAGAATTTAAAGATGCAGCCATGATTGCAGACATGCATTTTTATTTTGCTGAATTGTTGTATGATATGGGTAAGTTTGATTTAGCCAGCGCTCAGTATCGTTGGGTTGTTGATAATGGACAAGGCAGCAAGTTCTATGCGAAAGCCGCTGAGAACTTGGTTTTATCTTCTGAAAAAGCATTGCCAAGCGAACAAGAAATTTCTAAAAAGGTTGGAAAGACAGTAGAGCCAGTGGCTTTGGATACGCGTATAGAAAAATTTATTGAAGCCGTTCAAGAGTATATAGCTCGCGTGCCAAAGTCAGATCGAGTTCCAGAGATGAAATTTCGAGTGGGGCGTCTGTATTATCTGCATAATCAATTCGATCAAGCGATATCATATTTTAAAGAGATCGTCGGTAAATACCCAAAAACTAAATATGCAGAGTATTCAGCGAATTTGTTATTAGATATTTTTAATCTGAAAAAAGATTATGCCGGCCTAGAAAAAGTGGGTGGCGAATTGCTTGCGATGCCAGGTATTGCTGGTTCGAAAGCGGCGGATGATATTCGAGCAGTTTTGGAAAAATCAAACTTTAAAAAAGCTCAAGATCTAGAAGGCGCTAAGGATTATCAAGGCAGTGCTCAACAGTTTGAGTCTTTTGCAAAGAAAAATCCTCGTTCTAATTTGGCAACGACAGCCAATTACAATGCGGCAATCAATTATGAAAGATCTGGATTTATTGCGAAGGCTTTGGCTCTGCATTTATTAGTTTTAAAATCTGGAGAAAAAGAAGCTGAGCCTTTGAAGCATAAGTCTCGTCGTTTGATTGCAAAATTATATCAGGACTCTGGCCAGTTGGAAGAGGCGGCTGCGGCCTACAAATTGGCAGCACAAGAAATGGGTCAAGATCCATTGGTGCCGAACATGCTTTTTAATGCTGCGATTTTATATGAAGCAGTTGGTAAGCCGACTGAGGCCATGAAGAACTATGAAGATTATCAAGAAAAAGTAAAAAAACCTTCACAAAAAGTTGAAGCCATTTTTCCAGTAGCAACAATTTTGCGTAAACAAGAGCGTTTTGCTAAGGCAATCCAGAAGTATGAAGAGTATGTTGGGACTGGGTTGGGGACGCCAGAAAGAAATGTTGAGTCTGCTTATTGGATTTATGCAGTTCATAAAAAACAAAACAAACATAAACCGACTGATGAGTGGAGAGCGAAAACACTTTCTTTGCAAAGAAAATATGCTCCGGATAAAAAAGGTGTAGGTGCTAGTTATGCAGCAAAAATTAAACTGGACGAAGCCCGTGTTGTGTTTGATGAGTTGAGAGCTATTCGAATTCCAGCTACAGCAAAGTTACAAGCGCAAGTTGTACAGAAAAAGATTTCTTTGGTTAGTCAGCTAAATAAAGATTTATCAGAGGTTGTGAAATACGACAGCTCTGAGGAAATTGTTGGAGCATTGTCTTTGTTGGGTGAGGTCAATTTGCATATGGGAGATTCATTGATGAATGCTCCATTGCCCTCAGGTCTTAATGCAGAACAAGTGACTCAGTACAAAGCTGGAATTGCTAAAATTGCTGAGCCTTTTTATGCCAAAGTAAAAGACAGTTTGCGAGCGGCGGTCAATCGTGGTTCTGAATTGGATGTCTATGATACGTCTTATCTTCGAGCGCGCGAGTTGTTATTGAAGCTGGATTCGCAGTCGCTGTATGATCATGGTGAGCTAGTTTCGGATGTTAAACAAGGTGAGTGGGTGGGTTTATGATTAAGAAAAATATTCACCAAGTAATGTTTTTATTTTTGCTGCTGGCTGCCTGTTCTTCTGGTTCTAAAAAAAGCGAAAACTCAGGGGTGGCAAAGGCAAATGAAGAGGTCGGAGAAAAACTAGTCAGTGATGAGGCTGATGATTCCACTGAAGCAAATAAAAATATATCAAAAGACAGTCCTGAAATGACTTCGTTAATGGAAGCCATTCGAAGCAATCGTGATGAGAATATTTATAAGGCAGCAACACAGGTTTTATTGAAAAGCCCAAATGAGATAAGAGCCATCAATGCATTGGGATTGTTTCATTATCGTAAAGGACATTTTTCTGCTGCAGAATATATGTTTAACAAAGCATTAAAAGTTGATTCTCAACAGGCAGAGTTACATAATAATTTAGGTTTAACTTTGATGGCGCAACAAGATTTGCGTTCGGCAATTCGTGAATTTCGTAAGGCGATTGATTTGAGTCCAGCGAAAAGCTCGGCTTCAGCAAATTTAGCGGCTATTTACGTCAAACAAAAAGATTATACTAAAGGTTTGGTTGTATCTGAAATTGCTATTAAAAGAAATTCTGCCGATCCTAAAATTTTAAATAACTATGGAATTTGTTTAGCTGCAGCTGGAAAATTCGATTCTGCTGAGCAGATTTATCAGCAAGCAATAAAAATCAATGGGAACCAACCAGACGTTTTGTTAAATTATACTATTTTATTGATCGATCATATGAAAAAATACTCTGAGGGATTGGAGAATGTAAACA
>JAGOVF010000136.1 GCA_018060885.1 Oligoflexales bacterium
AGCCAAGAGCCTAAATGGTACCTGTTTTAGGAGTCTTGGCGTGGCAACGCCTATAAAACAACAATGGGGCGGAGCAAATGAGCCTCAATGCATATATAGGAGAATCGGTTGATTTACCTACACGCGGCATTAACCACCTACTTCGAAATTGGTGGTAATCTTTTGCCTATTATGATGGTTTCTTCTGAAATTAAGGTGAAAAATGTGATAATAAACAATAGTGATATTCTCGGAATTGCCTACCTACTGCAGGAAAAAGGATTAATTATTGGATG
Source organism: Oligoflexales bacterium (assembly GCA_018060885.1). Classification (GTDB taxonomy): domain Bacteria; phylum Bdellovibrionota_B; class Oligoflexia; order Oligoflexales; family JAGOVF01; genus JAGOVF01. The sequence continues at coordinate 276 of JAGOVF010000136.1, forward strand.
GGAGTTGGAGTTGATTACCGACGAGATTGAAGTACCCATTAAGTCGTTATCTATTCAAATTTAATAAAATAAAGGCAAAACTACCGCTAAAGAATTATAAATCGCAATTAATAATTTGGGGCGGAGTCAAATCATCAAATGTAAAAAAACAAGTTCTTTCTCCTGTGCGATTTATCGATAGATCAAAAGAAGGGCTCGACTTGAAGTTCCGCAAAAGTACTGGACAAATTTGATTGAGCGGCGTAATTCATAATTGGAGAGTTATTGCCGTGACAGAAAAAAGAGAAAAAGACCATTTTATAGTTCTGAGTTCAAGACCGATGTAATAGGTAAGTGCCAGAAAATAGAGGGTATTACTACCCGTAAAGAGTTTGGAGTTTCTCCTGGAATTCCCCAAAAAATATCTCACTCAAAATCTATAGTTTAGAAAAGGTTTCGCTATCCCACTATATTGGGCGAGAAGCCGGGGTTGTCTCATCGTTGCCATCAGCACTATTTCCAAAAGAGATTTTTGAATTCTCTATTTTACAAATATCACAAGAGACTGTCCCTGTTCTGAAAACTAGACAGAAAGATCAGATGGTTGCCCAATAAGGCATTATCTGCATACGATTCGTCATAACTATTTTTCACCATTGCTCTATAAAAAGTTATTTTAGCTTATATTTCAGTAATATCGTAAGCGTCAGGTAATCGCAGATTTATTAATAGGCTGGATCTGCTAATCTAAGCAAATTTCCCAGTATGGCTATTTAGGTGTCTTTAGGTGGAGTGAATTTTTAATAGAGAGGTTGAGCTGCAGAGTCATCTTCGGTTTTACAAAGAGTGAAGGAATTTTAATGCCATTTTTTTAAATAGACTTTACTTTGGGCTTAGCAATTTCCATTATAATAATAGAAGAATTAGATATTTTAGATGTAGACATTTTCCTATTGCATAAACCGTAGCGTCAGCGTTATTTCCATCATAGATATTTTTGGGGTAATTATGGGGGTAACATTTGGTGATAATACTTCAAAATTAAATAATATCAGCTTAATACACAGCCAATTCAAGTGTCGCCTCCACTTCTTTAATCTTATGACGAATACACATCCTCACCTAATTTACTCAATAAAATAAATATGTTAAAATCGATTGGTCATCTATACTTTTCATTAGGCAAAGAATGGAAGGTAAAACAGTGTCTTGTCATTCCCAAGGCATTGCATGTGCAACCTTCACTTATACATGTACTTTTACTATGGATAAGTTGACACAGCAAAGCAAGAGGCCATCCATAAAAACAATGCCGCTGCAGAACCTATTATGGGGTAAATGATCTTACATTGATCCGAAAGCTCGTAGAGGTCTGCACACAGACATTAGAACCTTGATTTGAACACGACATGACCTCTATGCGAGATATTATGTAAAGCCGATAAGAAAAAGATCCTCAGGACGCGCAAACACCGCGAAAAAACCAAATATCATTGCTGCCCAATATCGGTTTCTAAGATCGCACACAGCGAGCTTTTAAAGACCAACCTTTTGGATGTAGGCTATCGGGTAATTAATTGCGCGATCATCAATCGATAAAGCCATTAAAGCATTAGCTGACTTAGAAATTAATCTGATAGTAAGTGACATGAATTTTGTTAGCGTTCACAGCACACGATTCCTGTGTCATACATCTGAAAATTACCCGAATATTCCTCATATAGTATTCACGGGCTACTCTATGTACTCGTCTGAAGAACTTAAAACTCTCGGAACAACCGAACTGATATATAAGCCAGAATCCCTTAACAAACTTTCATCTAAAATCGATCATTTGATGGGTTTTTGCGGTTCACCGGCCCACATTTAACTTTCGATATACGCAACAAAACCATTAACTAGATCAATTTTTGCTCTTCAAATATTGAAATGCTTTAAGAAAAAAGTAAAATCATGTAGATAGAAGATTCAAGTCGAAACCAATATCTCTTTATTTGATTTGCGTTCGTTTACCATATGGAGGAGGAAAGGTGAAAATAGAGAAAATCAACTTTCAGAACTTAAATCCCTTAGTAGAAACTATGCGAATTGTCGGTCTTGGAGAAAACGCTCATTTTGTGCAGGAGTTTAATTACTCCCGTATAGAACTTGTAAAATACCTTGCGCCTCTGGGATTTACACACGTTGCGCTTGAAATAGGTGCTATAGAGGCCTCCCGTATAAATCCTTGGTTACAGGGAGACGGAAATGAGAATGATCTTCTTAAAATAGCTGGCTCATTGACATATGGGCTTTACAGAGATTTCCTAATTGGTTTGCGTGCGTTTAATAGAATTTGCAAACGTAAAGTACATCTCTTGGGTCCCGATTTGCCAAACAATATGGACGTACCTGCCGAGGTAAATGGTCTTATTGCATATTTAGAATTTGTCGATCCAGACTCCATAGGATTAATTGTGACGGTTCAAGAAATTGCGTCAAAAATTTCATACGGATCGGCTGCAATTGCTAGCCAATGTTGGGCTAACATTGCAATTAATGATCAACTAACACTCATTGCTAATTTAGCACGTATGTCACAGCGAATGAACATAATGAAACCTTTTTATGTGGCAAAAAGTAATTTACATGACTGGACTTGCGCACAAATGCACTTGGAGGCAGCATACAATACTGTTCACATGCTCTGTTCTCTGTCAGAACTTTTTTCTGGAACGGGTCTTTTAGCTGATACTTCCATTAGGGAACAGTATACAGCGACATCGATGCTCAAAATTCTATCATCAGACCCTTCCATACGCATTCTTTATGTCGCGCACAATAACCACATCCAAAAGGAGCCAATCTACTTTGGGGACCATCTGACAGCATTTCCTACGGGTTATTATTTAAAGCATGCTCTTGATGAAGAGTATATGGCAATTGGCTTAATTCATAGCGGTAAAAATGCTCCCGAAATGATTATGGATGCCGATCATTCTTCAGTCGGTTTCAGAGTTGAAATGCTCGAATTAGATCTCCCTCCAACGGGAAGTGTCGAAAGGTTAATAATTAAATCTGGTTTTTCTGATCAATATCATTTACTGGATTTATCGTTTGATAATTCACATGAACTAAATTGCATTCGTTCGCAATCAGCATTCATTAATACTCCGATAGCAAAATCTTTCGATGCGATTTGGCATACACCAACAGCTACGCAGGTCGAAAACCTTTCATTTTAATCATGCTGCCAACATAATTCATGACAAAACCTATATATAACTATTTGGATACAATATATATTATTCATTTATTTTTTTATATTAATTTAACCAAAAAAAAATCCGATGAACGTATATGAATCAAGAAGGGGTAAATAAAGATACCCCTGTTGTAGGAGGAATCATGGGAACTGCTTCTCTTCGTCTACGTTAAAAGACAAACTAGGTAACTTAAAAATAGCGTTGGGTTTATATTGCCGCGTCCCAACTCTGTTACCTATTGTTTGGCACAACACGACGACGTGAGGTAAATTCTATGAAACCACATAAAAGACGGGCAATTGATGCCTATAAGACATCTCTCAATTCAAAATCAGGACGTGCTAGTAACTCACCAAAAAAAGCAATTTTAATTGGTGTCCAACCTTCCAATATAAATGATGAAGAAATGACACGATCCATTTCTGAGCTTAAAATGCTCGTTAGTGATTTGGGTCATTTCGTCGAGGCTGTGTTTATACAGAAGCAAAACCAACGTATTGTTGCAAATTACCTTGGAACAGGGAAAATTAATGAAATAGCATTGCTTACAGGTGGACCAGGGTGTATAGCGAAAGAAGCTAACAAGCCTATATCTAGACAAACGGAAATATATAAAAATGACGAATACATCGTCATTGCTAATGATGAGCTGACATCTGGACAACTCCGAAATTTGGAGTTGATGCTTGCTGTAGACGTGATAGATCGTACCGGTGTTATTCTGAAGATTTTTGAACATCGAGCTCATACAAGGGAATCAAAACTTGAAGTGGAGGCTGCTCGACTCGAATATGAAATTGCACGTTTTCGTGATAATCATTCATTAGGGGACAAAGAAGGGGGGGGTGGGCGAGCTTCGCGAGGTGATTCAAATGTTGAACTTGCTAAACAAAGGGCTCGAGAACGAATCTCCGTTATTCGTAAAAAACTCTTAGAAATTAACAGTGAGGCTGAACAAATCAGGCAAAGTGATGAGATATTTCGCGTCGCTTTAATTGGATATACAAATGTTGGAAAATCCACATTAATGCAACTTTTAACAGGAAGTGATGTTTTTATAAAAGACAAGCTCTTTGCTACATTGGAAACAAAAATACGCCGTCTTTCACCCCCTGTAAACCCACCAATACTCGTAATAGATACTGTCGGATTTATTGATCGTCTTCCGCATACTCTGATTTCATCTTTTAAGTCGACGCTAGCTGAGGCTCGTCACTCCAATTTAGTTTTACACGTAGTAGATACTGCTGATTCCTTATGGCATAAACAGTTTGAATTAACAGAAAATATTTTGTGTGAATTAGGATTTAAAGGTGCGCCGAAACTTCTTGTTTTTAATAAAATTGATAAGGTGGATGAACTGACACGTCAAAATTTGGCTCAACAATTTCCTGAAGCCGTGCAAATGAATGCAACAGATCCTTCTTACGGTAAACTTTTAAGAGATAAAATTATCAAATTCCGTGAGACTGATTTAATTGAAGAGGAGCTGACCATACCTTATCATAAACAACATGTCATTTCTTATTTTAAGGATCGTATTCAGATTATGGATAAAAGGTACGGAAAATATTTGGTACTTGTAGTGAGGGGCTCAGACATTGTCCTTGCACAACTTAAATCGCGGTTATTGGGGAAATAAGGTCGACGCTACCTCTGCAAAAGCATCGATGGAAATTCTAAAAAAGGGAATTCACCTAGAGTGGTTTTTTGGAGCAATGGCTTGAGCTTTGATCTGCCATCAAAGTTTAAAAAGCAACAATTGGCGGACTATTCGGAAAATCTGAGTAGATTAGACACCGGCACAGCAGGGTATACGGCTTATGTAGATGAAAATCCAAATACGCCATCGAACAAAATTCCGATCAATATTTTGCAAACCGCATTTAAATCAGTTAAGAATCAAATATCAGGGTGCCCTACTCGATAACAGTTTATGAGTTTATCAGATCAGATATGTCTCTTTATTAGCAATGCCAAAATCACACTGAAAAATGTCGTTTTTGCTTGGCTTTTGAATTAAGTACAGTAAGCGTAAGCCCAACGACACCTAAGACTTTTTAAAATTATTGAATATGATCTCTTTTAAATATTTTTTTAAGGGAGATGGTCATGGATCAAAGAGAAGGGGTGGACTGGGCTTATCATATTCAGAATATTAAAACGTATAAAGGGAGAAAGGCAGAATATTGCCGAGACCACGGAATCAATTACAAGCACTTCATTTACCGGGAGTCCCGCCAAAACAAAGTACTTAATCACAAAAAACCGAAATTTATTCCCATCGACATTCCTTCAGGGGCTATAGAGAACCCATCATCATGCGTTTTTAGCGTTAAATTAAGATCATCTGGTATTATGTCAGCAGAAATCGATTGTAACAATTCCTTGGTAAAGTCCGTGATTTCATCTTTGATTCAAAAAATTTAAGGAGATGATGCCATGAGAGACTTGCGAAGTTTCAGCAAAATATTTCTATATAATAGCCGAATAGATTTTCGTAAATCTATTAACGGCCTCGTTCAGATTGTAAAATATGAGTTAGAGTTAAACCCGTTAGAGGAGGGGCTTTTATTTACCGAAGCCTTAGAAAACAGTGGGGCCGACTGGTTAACGATCCACGCTCGCTCTTCTGTGAACAAGCATAGCGGAGCTGCTGATTGGGGTGCTGTTGGCGAAATCACTCAACGTCGCTCCATCCCCATTATCGCCAATGGCGATATACAAAACGCCAGCGATGCTTTGCAGATTTTACAGAGAGGCTATGCGGATGGTGCCATGATTGGTAGAGCCATCACAGCAAGACCCTGGTTACTGGCCCAAATTGCTTGGCTTCTGAAAGAGGCTGAACCAGAGCTTTATGACTATCAGTTTGAAGTTCGCCCACCAACTTGCCGTGGGATCTTCCCAATGAATGATGAAAATTGGCGGTTTCTGGATAGGCCCTAACTATCTTAGAAGCCTAGAACTTCCAGATGAAAGAAAAAACCTAGGTCAATTCGTCATCGGCCGACATTTGGACCCTTGCTGCCGATGTCATTTCACACCATCTTGGATCTCCGCTTTGCTGGCCCGTATGTCAGCGGCAGTCAAAATCTCCCCCAAATACTCAAGGCGACGTCCTGAGCTAACGATCTGCTATCGGATCTTGCAAGACCACCTCAGCACTTTCATAGCTGATCGTGAGGCTGAGGGCAGGCCAATTCCAGATTATGTCAAAGAAGAATTCGAAGCATTCCTCCGGTGTGGGATCTTGGCACACGGTTTCCTCAGACTCAAATGTAGCTGTTGCAAAGAAGAAAAAATCACCGCCTTTTCTTGCAAAAAAAGAGGCTTCTGTCCGAGCTGCTGCGCTAAGAGGCAGGCTGAGGCGGCGACGCATTTAGTCCAGAATGTTCTCCCTCTGGTGCCCTATCGTCAGTATGTCGTGAGCTTTCCCATTCCGTTGCGCTACTGGTTGCAAACCAATCGTAAACTCTATAGCAAAATTCATTCAATCATCATCAAACAAATCCACCGCTACTATCATGACAAAGCCGTGACCAAAGGGATTAAAGATCCCAAACCAGGCAGCATTTCCTTCACCCAGCGCTTTGGATCAGCACTCAATCTAAACCCTCATTGTCACATTCTATGCCCCGACGGCGTCTACACCCGAGTTGACGGACGCCCCAAGTGGAATAGCATCGAATCCATCACCGATGATGATGTCGCCGCGCTGCTCACCCGTATCAGTCAATGGGTGATGCGTTATCTTAAAAAACAGGGTCTCCTCGACAAAGATGGAGAAGTGGTTCAAAACCCCATCGCCGACGGGCTCTTCCAAGACAGTGAATCCCTAACCTGCGCCACCTCTTCGTCGATCGCAGGCAAAATCGCCTTTGGTCCTAATGCCGGAAAATTTATCACAAGGATCGGCTCTGGATTCGGTTATGGCGAGGAGACTCCTCTTGCTAAAGGCAAGCTTTGCTTCAGCGTGAATGGCTTCTCCTTGCATGCCAGGACTCATATCAATGCCCACCAACGCGACGGGCTCCATAAGCTGATTGAATACCTTGCCCGTGGCCCTCTGAGTAACGAACGTCTTGAGCTCGCCGCCGAAGGAAAAATCAAACTACGACTCAAGACAAAATGGTCCGACGGCACGACGCATCTGCTCCTAAGCCCAACGGCGTTCATGGAAAAGCTCATGGCCCTGATACCTCCGCCCAAAAATCATCTCGTCCGCTGGGGCGGTGTTTTGGCGTCCAATTCACCTTTCCGCAGGGAAATAACCCTCAAACCAAAAATCAAGAAAGGCTTTCAATTCCATGACGAATCCGAACCACGCCAGTTAAAGAACCGAAGCTGGTCTCGGATGCTGGCCCAGGTCTTTAAGATCGACGTGACCAAATGTGATGCATGCGGCTCTGATATGGTGGCAATCTGCTCAGTCATGGAGCGCACGTCGGTTCAAAGATATCTGCGCCACCTAGGACTAGACCCGGATCCGCCGGCACGTGCTCCTCCAAGATCGAGCCAAGGGGAGTTTGACTTCGCTTCATCAGCACAATCAGCTCACTGGTGGGAGACAGCAACCACTTGAGCAAGACTAGAGACTCGAATGATAGTTCGAGAGCCGCGACCTATTGTCTAAATCCTCATGGATTTCCAATCCAAGCGTCGAATAATAAGCCAAGAGCCTAAATGGTACCTGTTTTAGGAGTCTTGGCGTGGCAACGCCTATAAAACAACAATGGGGCGGAGCAAATGAGCCTCAATGCATATATAGGAGAATCGGTTGATTTACCTACACGCTTGGAAGGTGAACAAAAAGATCAATTTAACAACCCTCGCGAAAACTATATGCAACCCCTCGCCGACGTGATGAAGACAAAAAACTATCCAATTGGTTGGTCTTATCACTCATATTCTCGCTATACTAACTACGATGTTGGCATAGAAAATTGGTATACCCTGCGCTACCGTCGCATTATTGAGGAAACGGGTTTGCAGGATTATCCTTTATATATTACTGAAGCTGGAGTGAGCTGGCAGGGCTGGAAGAAAGTAGATGCAAAATATCCACCTATTACCCCTGATCAATATTTTAAATGGCTGGTATGGCTAGATGAGCGGTTTAAAGAAGACGATGCGGTGAAAGGCGTCACTCTTTGGCAAATTGGTGATATGGGTGACTGGCAGCACGACGACCTAACACCCATAGCCGGCAAACTTGAACAATATATTCGGACTCACAAGTAAAAGATAGAGGCATGGTTTAAAACAAAATAGCCACTGCCTTTGCAAGAATTTCATTCTGGTCCACATCGGCTTGAGAAACAGATTTTGTATGATTGTTGCCGTGACTTGCCTCCTTTGAGACTGTCCGACATCCAGACAACCCAATTACCATACAAAATAGGATGCAATACAATATTTTCATAAAATGCCCTTATATAGATGAGATCATATTCACTACATCCGACAGGTATACACTTCCAAAGTTTTATAGCCGGGACCAAAAGCATTCGTACTCATTGTATAACCAATATTAAATTTGTCTGAATTATTGGAGATGTTGTGAAGCAATAACATTTTTAAACACCAGTCCATCTCATCTCTATTCTTAAAATAGAGTATTAAGTGACTTGTATCGCTGGACGATACCTGACCAATAGAAAATGTATATGCC
>JAGOVF010000266.1 GCA_018060885.1 Oligoflexales bacterium
CGCTTATCGCCAAAATCAATCCCGGAAAATTCTTCAGTGCACCAATCCATGGCAGCTCCTTAAAATTTTTATTGAATATACGGAACTAAAATATCAGAATTATAAAAACTTGTGGGTAAAACTTAGCTGCTTGGACTGGACAACACCTTTGGTCCTGCATTAAGTATACCTCAAGAAATAGAGCTCTCTTGCATTGAGATATTAGACGTTTTGAAAATCGATGCTGAAACACAGCGAATAATTGATATGGCTGCAAGTGTACAAAAAATATTTGAAGAAGCTCTTCTTAATCTCATCTCGCGCGCGTCCCATCTTACCGGCGAATCTCGACTCTGTTATGCAGGGGGTGCCGCATTGAATTGTGTCGCGAATTCAAAGTTGCTTAAGAGCGGTGTATTTGAAAGAGTTTACATTCCCAATGAGCCCGGAGATGGCGGCGCAGCTATCGGCGCTGCGTACTTGAGCCTTAAGAAAGTCTCAAGGCAAGTCCGCTATGAAAACTGTGCAATAGGAACAGGAAAGGGTAAGGATTCATACAAAGAAGAAGATATTATTTTGTTATCCACTCTCGATCCCGCAAAGACAATGCCTTATATCCGACTAAGCAATACCTATAGGCCTTACAAAGTCATACATCAAACGGTTAATGACGAGTTAGAACTTGTCAGCAAAGTTGCCAAGTTGATAGCACAACGTAAAGCTATAGGTTGGTTTAAAGGTGTTTATGAATTTGGCCCTCGAGCCTTAGGGCAACGTTCCATCTTGTTCCGCCCAGATGACGTTGAACTAATGGAACGTGTTAGTAAAAAAATAAAGAGTCGAGCTAGTTTTCGACCCTATGCGCTATCTATGACAGAAGAAAATGCATCCCAATTACTAGATCTTGCGTCACTATCAAATGCTTGTGAAAGCTTGCAGAGGATGCAGCTTGCCGTACCCGTTAAAGTGTCTTTTACTGAACAAGTGCGTTGCGGCTTACACATCGACGGCTCGACTAGACCCCAAGTAGTTACTCAGAATAACAATATTCGATTTTACAATCTATTAAGTCTTTTATCGGAAAAATATAATATACCTGCACTGATAAATACATCCTTCAACGAAAATTCTTTTCCCATCGTTGCTGATGTTGAACATGCCTTCTTAATGTTTTATCGCACTGAATTGGACGTGCTTGTTATTGACAACCACATAATAAAAAAGGAAGAGTCATGAATACCTTAAGAACTTTTATGTCCATATTAAAAACGATTTTGTTCGTTTTTATCCGATTGTTTGAAGTCAGGCTCAGCTCCCTGGCCCCTATCGTACTAGCGCTTTTTCTCATTGCAATTATGTTGTATTTCTTAAACCTAAGCGCACCTTTGGCACCTTTTGTTTATAGCTTGTTTTAAAGAAGTCGAATTTTATGAAAAGATTTCTATTCAAAACCTTTGTATTTTTTCTTTTATTTACACTCATATTTGCTCTTGCATTAAAGTACTACGTAGCAAATAGAGTCGGTTTTAATAAAATCATTGAATACCAAGGCTTGGTAAAACTTAACAAAAAGTCTTCTATTTCACTTTCAGCTTCGATTTACGATGAATATCAGAGAAAATTCAATCTCTCTCAAGACTTTTTGCCATTTAATGGTGCAGCCCATAAACAGACCGTGTTCTGTCGCGAATTTGGAGAGTTTATTAATTATGAAAGTGATCGCTACGGCTTTCGTAACAAAGATAGCCATTGGGATCACTCAGTCGATGTCGTTATAGTCGGCGACTCCTTTAGCCAAGGAGCCTGCGTGAGCAATGACTATACTTTTACCGAGCAGTTAATGAACAAAGGAAAAAATACAATTAATCTCGGTTCCTATAGCAATGGCCCCTTATCTAACTATGCCATTCTTAAAGAGTATGGAAGTTCTTTAAAACCAAAAGAAGTCTTTTGGTTTCAAGTTGCGAACGACTTTGCTATCGATTTTAACTGGGAAAAACAACAAGCACAATTACGGCGATATTTGTACGAAGATTCCTTTACTCAAAGTTTGATTCATAAACAAAGAGACATAGATCACTTAAGTGCGACTATATTAGATAAAATAATAGAGGAAAATCGGAAGCTAAAAAATAACGATATAAGTTCCTTGCAAAAATTTGATTTCTTTAAAAAGCAGTTATTTCAATCTCTATCACGCCCCCATCCTAAAATCACCCATCAAAATATGGATTATTTTGTTCAAAATCAAATTGATTGGCCACAACTAGAAGCGGTTTTTCGTAAATCAAAATCACTTGTAGAAAATTGGGGAGGTAGATTAACTGTAGTATTAATCGCGGACGCCCAAATGTATGACACCCGTCACAAAGATAGTACAAATACTTACCGTCAATCAGTCCAGGAATTTTTTAAACAAAATTCAATTACTTTTATCGATACTTTTTATGCACTTAATAAGTGCCCGATTGCATACCATTTGACCCTACCAGTTGCATCTATTTGACCCCCCCTATTGCATGAAACTGACCCTAGTGATTGCAAGGATTTGCCC
>JAGOVF010000019.1 GCA_018060885.1 Oligoflexales bacterium
GGCGTGGTTGATTCACCCATCACATTTACTAAATCCTAAATATAGATTTTTAGTTCTTCGAAGACAACATAAAGACTTGTCGGATTGGATTGACCGCGCGCGTACATTCTATAAGCCGCTTGGGGCATCAATTACAGGAATCCCCGCCGAAATAAGATTTCCTAATGGTGCTGTAGGACGTACAGGGCATCTACAAGATAAGAACGCATACGGGCAATACATTGGGCACGAGTACCACAAATTACTCTGGGAGGAGCTAACCCTTGAGCCTAGTGAAGAAAACTATCTTAAGATGCTTGGTTCTGTTCGTTCAACAGTTCCAGGAATAAAACCTCAAATATTTTGTACTACTAACCCAGGGAATGCTGGGCATATTTGGGTTAAGAATAGATTTGTACGTCATGGAGCAGGCGCTTACCTTGATCCAGATACTGGTAGAAAAAGAATTTTTATCTCATCAAAGGTGTACGACAACCCTACAATTATCAATAACGATCCTGGATATATTTTATGGCTCAAAGGACTGCCAGAGAAGCTAAGGAAAGCCTGGCTTGATGGAGATTGGAATATTTTCGAGGGCCAATACTTCAGCGAGTGGATTGATTCCGCACACACCTATGAGCCATTTAATATTCCTAAAGAATGGCCAAGATTCCGTTCAATCGATTGGGGTTACTCAGATCACTTCTGTTGTCTGTGGTTCGCCGTCGGTCCAGACAATCACATCTATGTTTATCGAGAATATTACAAAAACAGGCTCACCGACTCTGAGTATGCAGAGCAAGTCCGAGCGTTGAGTAGATATCATGACGGTAGAGACGAGCGCATTGAGTACACAATTGGCGATCCAATTTCTTTTTGGGTGAAGATTGCAGAGACCGGAGTAGAGCGTCATGAGACATACGCGCTTAACGGAATTCACATAATAAAAGGGGATAACTCACGCATCAACGGGTGGTCGCGTGTGAGAGAATATCTAAAACTCAGAGAATATAAAAACGGGCTATCACCGTGGGTGCACATTAGCAGAGAGTGCAAGAATTTAATCCGCACACTTCCTGCACTTGTACACGATGACAAACGTGTTGAAGACATTTCAGACGGGATGGAAGATCACGCGCCTGACGCGCTCAGGCTTGGGCTACAATCAAGGGCGCCAACATTTACAAACAAAGTTCAGAAGTACAGAAATAATTTAGAAGCCGCCGAAGCGCAAATGAAGCGCAACAAAAGCAAAGGGGAAAACCTATGGAAATGATGGTGTCAGGATGGAAAGGTGTATTAAAATATCTTGATGAGCACGGGATCGGAGTCAGTTTAAGAACACTAAAAAAATGGCATTACGAGAGAATCAGAATCCCATTTCGTAAAACCTACCCTGGTATTTCTGGACGTGTATATATAGCAGAGAGCGAGCTGGAGAGGTGGTTAAATAATGTGACTAGCAATGCACGTTGATTACATTACTATGACACGCTGATTTTTTGCGTTGAATCTGTGATGCTGCAAAAATGGCAGAATCGCTAGTAGACACGTTTAAGCGTTGGAAGAATAGAATAGAAAAATGTGGTGGCACGCTTAAAGAGGAAGCTAAAAAGTGGAAGAGGTTTGAAGATGCGTACGAAGGGGAAATCCTTGACGAATCTAAATCAGATTTTAGCGGACAGCTAGCGCAGGTCAATCTTGCATATGTTGATGTTCGTAGTTCAATCCCAAAATTATATTCACAAAATCCATACATTTTAATTGACCCTCTTACCCCTGAAGCTGATCTACACGCAGAGCTAATGGAGAAGATTGTCAATTCAAAGCTCGAAGACTGGCACCTTAAAGACCGTATTGAGGACTTAATAAAAGGGTGCAAACTCAACGGCAGAGCATATTTAAAAGTATCCTATAAATTTGATAAAGATAAGATCGGGCGCGAGTTTGTTGGTGATGAGGCCAATGACGAAATCTGCATTAATTATGTTGCACGTGATGAACTAATCATTCCGCGTGATGCAAAGTGTGTTCAGAGCGCTAGATGGGTCGCGCATAAAATTAAAGCCCCGATTAAAGACATCAGAGAAAAATTCAATTTACGAAAAGATGATAAGCCGACAACCGACTGCGACAAGATTGTCTATGATGATGAGCGAATGCCCGAAGAAGAGAAAGAAGATTTTAAGTACGGCACATACTACGAAATTGAAGACCGCGAAAAACATACGCTCGCAATCATTGTTGAGGGGGTAGATAGATTCGTTGAAAAACCTTATTCTCATCCATACGATTTTTATACAATGTACGTTACGCTTGAATGGAATAATATTCCGAGCAAGAGCGATACAAAAGCGGACCTACATTTTTGGTGGCGTCAACTGATCGAACTCTGTGAGATCAAAACACAACAACACAATCACCGCAGAAAACTAAACTCAAAATATAAATGGCGCGGCTCTTCTCCTACCGACGATCAGATAAACGATCTTACAACATATCGTGATGCAACAGTTGTGCAGCTGAAAGCGGACCAAGATATCGAGCCGATGTCGCATGCAACAATCGGGCAAGAAGTTTATTTGTCGGAGAATTCGTTAAGACAAGACATTACAGTTGTAAGCGGGATGAACGAGATGAAACAAGGTTTGCCTCAGGTCCAAAAGACCGCGCGTGAGGCGATGGCAATTGTTGGCGAAGCTCAGGATGTTATGAGTTACAGAGCGGGGAAGCTTGAATCGGTTATAGCAGAAGTCATCAACAAGTGTGTGTGGTTGATTCAAAATAGATATGACACCACTAAAGTTATTTCTCTCACAAACATGGAAGAAGCAGAATATTTAGGGTTTAAAGAGAAAATTAAATCTGAAAAAATCGAAGTTCTTGGCAGCTCAAGACGGCCTTTTCTAAAGTTTGTTGGAACAGATTTGATGGGAAAAATGAAAGTGCGAGTCAAAGCAGGCTCTACTCTTCCGGTTAATGAAGCACAGCGAAAACAAGACATAACAACATTGATTGATTTGATGGGCAAGAGCCCGCAAATGGCTGCGGCTGTAGACACAAAAGAACTTCTAAAAGAAATCGCAAAACTACTTCATATTGAGAACAAACGTATCTTGCTTGATAGCAAGACCCCTGAACAGGAAAACAGCTTGCTCAAGCGGAACATTCCTGTCCTGCCTGCGATGAACGAAAACCACGACGAACATTTAGCCGCGCATCAGCTAGAGCATAACAACACACCCGCATTTATCATGCACGTTTTCGCTCATAATCTCATGAAGAGTTTTCTCGATAAGTCCCAATTTTATGGTCAGGTTCAGCAGTCACAACAGCCACCTGGCGGTCTGCCAAACCTAAGTCAAAATAATATTAGCGGTTTCCCTCAAGGGTCTTCAGTGCCTGCGAGCGCGATTCCGCAAGCAGTAGTGCCTAATTCAGGGCCTACGCAATCTAACAATCTCCCCGTTTAGGGGAAGGAGAAAAAAATATGGAAGGTGAAGAACTTAATCAGTTGGACAGCAGCCAGCCAGCACCCGCCGATTTAGGCGATGCAGGAACTAACGCAACTGGGAAGCCATCAGAACCGGTAAGCTCTGGCATGACTGATAGTCAAGCTAGGGATTACTACAACAAAACTCAATCGCTAGCTGCAGAGCGGCGCGAATTTGAAGCCGAACGTCAAAAGTGGGTTGAACAACAAAGAAGTCAACAAGCCCATTATCAACAAACACCCCACCAACAAACATCTTATCAGCCACAGCAGAATTTTGCTGGGCAGAATTTGAACGATGGGGACGTATTTAAAAGTTTGGTTGATCAGTTCGGAGTCGATGGCGCTCTTGCAATGCAGAAAGCATTCAATTCATTTGCTGCGCCGGTTCAACAACAGATTGCGTTATCTCAACAGCAAATAGCCCAAGCTCAATATTCAGCATTAAAAAATGAAATTTCTAGTCGTGGGAAGTCCTTATTCGGAAACGAGTGGGACGCTAACGAAAAACCAGTACTTGAAAAAATAACTCAGTACGGGTGCCCGCTTGAAGAAGCATGGGCGATTGTTAATTTTGGCAAGCAAAAGCAAGTCGCAATTGACAACGCTTATAAAGTTCAAGCGCAAAAAACTAGTGGGAATGTGGGAAGCTCCAGTGTGAGTTTAACCAACGTGACCCCTGCGGCTGTGAATTCTATTGATGATGCTATAAACTTGGCTATGCGTGAGCATGCTGTCTGATTGATCGGCGCTCTTAACAGGAGCTAAATCATGGCTGTTCCAGGTTTGGAAGCGATTACCGCTACCACGTTTAAAAATTATAATAAAAAATTCGCTGATAACGTCAGCAACCATTTGCCACTTTTAAAATACATGACCACAAAGGGCAAAGTGGAACTTTCTGGTGGTGATACAATTGTAGAAGAACTGATGTATGCCGAAGGCAACGGTGGTTCTTACTCAGAAGCCGACGTGATGACAGTTACTAAGCCAGAAGGCTTAAGTGCTGCAGAATACAATTGGAAGCAAGTGTACGCTACTGTTACATATACCGGAACAGATAAGCTTAAAAACTCAGGCCCTGAGCGTATTCAAGATTTGGTTAAAGCTAGAATTAAACAAGCTGAGATCACCATTTCTAATAGAATCGGAAGTATGATTTTTGGAGACGGAACCGGAAACTCTGGGAAAGATGTCCTCGGACTATCGGCTATCGTTAACACCGATCCAACGACCGGAGTTTTGGGTGGAATCAATAGAGCCTCTTCTTCATTCTGGAGAAATAAAACTAGGGTGTCGGCAGGAAGCTTTATTGTGAACGGTTTAACCTTCATGGGTCAAATGGTTCGCCAATTAACCCGCGGAATGGATAAGCCAAATTTAATCGTCACCGATGCTGAAACATTCGGATTGTTAGAAAATGTGGCAAATGGTCGCGCACAATTCATGAATCCAGAGCTTGCTGGTCTTGGTTTTCAAGCCCTTAAGTTTCAAGGGATTGATGTTATTTTTGATTCTCAATGTACAGCTGGCAGGATGTATTTTTTAAATACTGATTTCCTGAAAATGAAAATCCACAAGGATCTCAATTTTAAGATGGGCGATTTCATCGAGCCTGCTGACGCGGACGTCAAAGTCGCAAAGATTTTATTTGCTGGGCAGTTGGTGTGCTCAAACTGTTCGTTACAGGGCGTAATTGATGGATTCACCTCTTAATCTGAAAGGAAATTAAAATGAGTATTCAAACAGCCAAATTATACAAAGAAACTACTGCAGTTCAAAGGGTGTGGAACACCACCCTTGACGCATCAGACACAACTCCAAAAGAGCCAAAGGGTTCAGTCCGTTGGACATTTGATCCAGTGTTTGGTTATCGCGGTTTTCAATATGTGCGTTTTGATCAGTCTGGAGGAGCAACAAAAGATAATATTTGCTCATACAGAGGATTGGTTTCTGTCTCCGCGTCTGGTGCGGGATCAACAACCACGATTGTTACTAGCGGGTTAACAGCTAACATTTTAGCAGACGGGATCATTGCCTGCTTAGATGATGCTGGCGCAGCAGGTGCAGCGCCAGAGGGTGAAAATGCACGTGTTGTTTCTAACTCTGCAACGTTAATTACGATAGATTCAAATGACGCATTTAGCGCAGCAACAGCTTCAAGCGATACTTTCAGAGTGCATTTGCCCTGGGCAGTTATTGACGCAGCGTCAGGTGATACAGCGGCGGCAGTAGCCGGTGTTGTCATGGTAACACAACCTCAATACTCTTGGGGTTGGGTTCAATTTGCTGGGTTTCATCCTACTGTTTCAGCAGTCGCAGCAGGGACAACAATTACAGCAAATCGTGATCTTATTGCATCAACCAATGTTGTGACCAACGGGTCTACTTCTGCGGTTGAGTTGCGAGTGGGTTACACCCCATTTCAGCTTACGACTGATACTGTTATTCGTAAAGTTGGCATGTATATTAACTGCGGGTTTGCTAAGAAAGTTGCGGCATCCGCGTAACTAAATTGGGGGAGTCTTATAGGCTCCCCTATTTTTTTTTGGAGTGTAAAAATGGCTATCGATTTTATTTTAAACCCAGGACCAGAGCATGACGGGACAAGAAGAAGAGAGTATGATTTTTATTTGCCAGCAGAAAAAGAAGTAGCTGGTTATGCTGAGCTAGAAATAGAAACAGCAAAGCTAAAGAGAGAAAAAGAAGAGTTTGAGGAAATTAAAGCGGCAACTGAAGAACACAAAGTCATTTTAAAGAAAAGAGTTCCTAAATGAATTTGGGCGAGATTGTCTCAAATGTGCGGATTGAATTACAAACTCCGACAACAATTGATGTTGTAATCAGAAGATGGGCTAACCGTGCACAGCACAGGTTTATCTCTGAAGCTAACCATAATTTTTCATGGCTCGCTATTACTGATTTAACATTTACGACAACTGCGTCGCAACGTGAATATGCGTTATCGTCATTGGTTGATAATTCAAAGCTTATTATTTTAACGGAAAGAAATTCTCCTAGAAAAATCGAAGTTATTACTAGAGAGCAGTTTTTAGAAAATGTCCCCGACCCAACTGATAATCAAGGTGATCCGTATTGGGCATATCACTCAGGGTTTACTCCAGTCGTTTCTCAACCAACTTCATCAAGTGTTTTAACTCTTGTTTCAACGACGTCAGACAACTCCGTTGTTAAAATTGAGGGGCTGAACTCTAGTGGAGTTTTAGTTGGTGAAGAAATTACACTAAATGGAACAACTCCGGTAAATAGCGTCAATTCGTACACTAAGATTTTAAACCGTGGAATCAGCGGGTTTCTTCTGGGGACTGTTACAATGACATCAAATTCTGGTGGTGTAACAAACTCAGTTATTTCACCGAGATCACGACAGGGGATGCATCCTAAAATTGTTTTGTGGCCAACTCCATCAGGGGCAATGACATACTATTACGATGCCTACATGCGGCTTCCAGAGTTGGTTAACGACAACGATTTTTCTCTTATTCCTGAACGGTATCATGACGCGATTGAAAGCTATTGTTTGTACAGAGGTTATTTAACAAAAAAAGATCCAGGATTGGCAGAGCAGGCAATGAACAATTTTAAGGATGTTGTGAGGCAGGCTGTTCTTGATGACAAGGCTCCGAGAAAAAATATTCAAATGCAAAGTGATTATTCAACAAGAGGATTTAGTAAGTTTAGTAATTTGCCAGGGAATTACCCGAGGGGTTAAATGGGATTAGAGCGTAACGCTGGGCCAACAGCGTTTTCAACATTTAGAGGGTTAAATACAAAACTTTCAGAAATTTCTATCACATCGAGAGAAGCTTCTGATTTGCAGAACGTTTTGCTCCAGCGCGAGACTATCGACGTGAGGTATGGTTGCGATATTTTTACAACTACTCAAATGATAGAGGGTGGAGCTGCGAAGCCTGGTACTGGTTTATTCCAGGCTGTTTTATCAGGGTCAACATATCAAGTAGTAACAAGCGGAACTAAAATTTATTCAATGACCGGGGCAGGAGTTTTAGCAGATATAACCGGGGCTGTTACGCTTACAGATTCACAGAATCTTTTGTTTAGTTTTTCTAAATTTAAAAATTCTTCTGGCAATGATATTATTATTGCTGCCAATGGGCTAGATGCTCCTATAAAATGGACAGGGTCCGGAAATGCTGCAACCCTAGCTGGTAGCCCTCCAGCAAACTTCAAATACATACTTGTTCGCAAAAACAGGCTTTATGGAAGCGATGGAGAGTTTGTTTATCATTCTGCGTTGCTTAACGGGGAGTCATGGGACGCACTTAATTGGGTTGCAAGATTTTCTTCGCAAGGGATTTATACAAATGAAGTTACAGGCCTAGCAAAATACGGCGACAATTTAGTTATTTTTAAAGAGGATGCGATTTTCATGTTTTCCGGTGAGAATTTTACAGATGGCTATATTGATGAGGTCGTCACTGGTGATGGTTGTATTTCAGGGCATTCAATAGTTGAGGTCGCATCAAGAAGGTTTGGAAATATTTTAGTTTTTGTGAATCGCAATGGAGAACTAAAAGGGTTCAATGGAACTAAAAATTTAATAAATATTTCTGAGCATATAGATAACACATTGCAAACATATAACCAGTCGAGGTTTAAATATAGCTGCGGAGTTAACTATAAAAAATATAACCATTATTTAAGCAGCTACACTTCAGCGGGGACAACGAGCAACAAGCTTATCGCTCATGATTATTTTTTAGATGGATATAGTGGCGAAGGTGACCGCGAATCAACGATGTTATTACATTCAGGGATAGCGGCGAATTATCTTAGAATGATGGATTCCGGGGGTGTAGAAAGTCTTTTTAGCACAACTTATGATGGTTGGGTTTTGAAGCATGGCACAAACACTAAAGATATTCATTCAGGATCTCAGATAGCAGCTAGTCCGACTGGTGCGGTAAGAACCTCAAATGTTGTTACGATTACAACTAGTTTAGCACATGGGTTTTTAGTCGGTGATTCAATAACTGTTTCAGTCACAACAATAGCAAGTGGGTCAGGTTCTTTTGATGGGACGTTTACGGTTACAGAAGTCCCCAGTTCAACTTCGTTTCGTTATAATCAAACAGCAGCGAATGCGACAGGAGGAGCAGGGATAGCTAAGAAACAACAAAATATTTCTGCTTATTGGACATCGAAGAAAAATAATTTCGGGAATGCCGCACATCAAAAATTATTACAAGATTTAAGTATTGTAACTGCAAGTTCTGGAATCGGGCAAATAAAAATTACAGTAACTACAGACTCAGGGCAGGGGACACAGACTCAATCAATTACGCCAAGCGGTGCTATTTACGGGGTCGCAATTTATGGGCTGGCGATTTATGGAGGTGGCGGGGCGAGATATACTCGGTTTGAATTAGACACAGGGGCTCCGACTAGTTTGAACGGAAGATATTTTAAAATAAAATTTGAAAATATTGGCGGGTTCTTATTTAGCCTTGAAGAGTACATTATGGGGATAACAGACCTCGGTTATCAAGCGGAGTATATAGCGACATGATACAGATCCCAGCGCCAAATAAGACAGGTGATAATAAGTTAGATGAGTTTTTAAGATGGATTTATAACGTTTTAACTCTTGGTTTTTTGTACAAACAAACAAGAGTTGCGGCTGATTATACCATAACAAAAGATGACTTTTATATTGGGGTTACATCAACTTCAGCCCCTAGGGCATTGACTTTACCGTCTTTAGCGTCAATCCCAAAGGAAAGCATGTATGTAATAAAAGACGAAAGCGGTGGGGCTGGGACCAACAACATAACAGTTGATGGTAGTGGGACGGAGACAATTGACGGCTCACTAACCAAAGTAATTAACACTAACTATGGGGCGCTGAGACTGATGAATAGTGGAAGCGCTTGGTTTAGTTGGTAGGGGGAAAATATGAGCGTGCCTATAGATCCAGGGACAAGCCTAACAGATAACGTTGATACAATATTGCTAGCTGGCGCGACTGGATTGCATCAACGTTTTTTAAATTTGTATTCTATGTTTAGCTCAGGGATTGGTCCAGATAATTTATTGTTGGGTGGGACTTATACATGGACCGGAGACCATACATTTAGCAGCACTAAATTACATGTGTTAAGCTCAGGCGCTGCATTTGATTTAATCATAGCCGTAAGCACTGTTTTTACTGCGGATAGAACTTTAAATATTAATATTGGAGACTCTAACAAAACATTAACACTAGCGGGAGACTTTGCTACTTCAGGGACCTCGTCTTTGACATTAACAACAAGTGGTGCGACAAACGTAACACTCCCAACAACTGGTACACTATCAACTCTTGCAGGTGTTGAAACCTTAACAAACAAAACTCTAACTTCTCCAGCAATTAATACTCCCACAATTACGGCCCCAACTTTTAGTGGTACAGCAACAGGGACATATACACTTGGCGGGTCTCCGACAATATCAAGCCCAGCTATCAATACCCCAACGATCACAGCCCCAACTTTTAGCGGCACAGCGACAGGGACATATACGCTTGGCGGCAGCCCTACAATTTCAGGCCCTTCTATCTCTGCACCTGTTCTTAGTGGGACGACAACAGGAACATATACTTTAGGTGGCAGCCCAACTATTTCTTCTCCAACAATTAATACTCCCACAATTTCTGCGCCTGTTCTAAGCGGGTCAGCAAGTGGGACATATACGCTTGGCGGCAGTCCTACTATCTCTAGCCCAGCAATTAACACTCCGACTATTTCAGCCCCAACTTTTAGTGGAACAGCGACAGGAACTTACACGCTTGGCGGGTCTCCTACTATCTCTAGTCCAGCAATTAACACCCCTACTATTTCAACGCCAACACTAAGCGGCACAGTTTCCGGGACCTATACTTTGTCATCTCCCACAGTGAGCGGAACCGTAGCAGGAGACCATGCTTATAGTGGGCAATTGCTTCTTGCTGATGTTGATCCCCCAACTGCAAATTATGCAAACAGAAATGGGATTGTAAAAGCATGGGCTACTGTAGATTCATCGGGGGCTGATTTAAATTCCTATAATGTAAGCAGTACATCAAGACCTTTTACTGGGACATATTTAATTACAATTGACACTGATTTTACTGCGACGATGTGCCCAGTTGCTTGTTCATACGATACTACAAGCTCAACTGTGAATGATGTTTATATACAGATAACAGGTTCCGGATTGGATCAAGTTACTCTTACAACATCAAACCCTTTAACAAATAGTGCAAGAAACGGACAGACTTCTGTAATTATTATGGGAGACCAATAAAATGAAATGTAGAGTTTTTAGAAAACAAGATGGTGGGGTGGTGTACAATTGGCCTTCCAAAAACTGGCAGGATAAAGTTGAAGAATGCCCTATCCCTGCGGATCTTGAAGGTTTAGATTTTATTGTTTTAGATTTAGAAGAGCTTCCAAGAGAAGACTCTTTGTTTTATCATGAACAACTTCACTTTGATGGTCCTCTATCAAAAGAAAACTTAAAGGTTGATAGTTCATGGGACAAACAGCTCATGCCAAACTTTTTAATTAAAGAAAAACATTTAAAAAAAATAAATCAGAAACTTGATGCTGAGCTTGAGAAAGTAGATCCTGATATGACCGAAGTTGTTACGCTTAATAGAAAGAAAGAAAAGATAGAATATTTTAACGATCTACAAATGTTAGAACTAGCGCTGGAAGGTCTTAATGAAAGAGTCACAGCTGGTGAATTAGACAAGCCGACTGTAAGGCAAAAACTAAATAATAAGATAAACCAATTAAGAAGAGGGTAAACATGTTTAAAAAATTAGGAGGCGTGCGGTTAGTGCGCTTCGAGCCAGAATGCCATATTTCTAAACTTTATGAATGGTATTACTCAGGCGAGTACCCTGAATTTTTTAGAGACTTTCCAGATGTTGCAAATGCTTCAGAATTAATACAGTATGCTATAAATAAAGTTTTTATTATTATAAAAGAAGATGATAATAGTATTATAGGAATGCAGCTTTGTTACCAAGAAAATATTTATGCAAGAAATTTCTGGCTCGGCGAATTACTTGAAAAACAATTCTCGCATAAAGGTTTTGGGATTTCAGCACTAAAGAGTTTTCTTAACTGGAAGTTTAATTACTGCAATTTTTATAAAATGAAAATGCACATTATGGCAAAGAATAAAAGAGTTTGCCAAATCATGGAAAACTTTGGTGCGTATCGTGAGGGTGGAGAAACAGCGGTTTTTAAAAAGGATTCATTTTTAAATGGCGAATTTCATGACATAGCGGTTTACGCAATGTTTAAAACAGATTTTAATAAAAAGTACAAACACGAGTTTGAACACGATGAGCCTCGGTTAGAGTCTCCCATACTAGAGGTTTTACATGGGCAAAAAAGGGGACGCTCCAGAGCCATCGAGGCCGTATCAGGGGCCTGATTTTGGATTACAAAATAATTTATTAAGCGCTGCAGTTTTAGGAAATTTTTTAGGGGCTAATAGGCAGTTAACACCATTGCTAGGGAGTCCTTCTCAAAATCAAACCCAAAACGTAACTCCTAATTCTAGGGCATTTCTTCAGAATACATTTAATAGTGGTGGTTCAAACTATGGTGGTTCTTTCTCAAATGCTGGACAGCCTCAAAGAGGACAGGGTGGCAAAGGTGGAAGCTCAAATGCTGAAGCATTTTCTCCGCAGGGTTTTACTCAAGCCGGTCAATATATTCCTGGGCAGATAGCGTCAAATACAACATTCAATTTGCCAGCACAAACAACAGCATCCTACAATCAGTTGCCTCAACTTACTACTACGCAATTTAATAATAGACTGCCACAAATCACGACTACGCAGTTTAATAATAGAATTCCACAAATTACAACTCCATCTTATTTGAACTATTCTCCCTATCAGTTTAATGACCCTGGTGCACAGTTTGTGCAAAGAGGTGCGTACCAGTTTCAGGAAACTCCTAGAGTTAACGTTGGAGATATTTACTCGCCGCAAATGGATTTAGCGCGCAGACAAATAGAAGAAACAACTAGACGAAGTCTTGAACAGCAGATGGCTGACCTCAACGCACGCGGAATGCTTACCACTGGGGCAGGGAACAGAGCGACAGCAAGCACCTTACAGGAAAGCGGAAGGCAGCTTGCTGATTTAGCTTCTCAGTATTCTTTAGCTCAATCACAAGCACAATTGCAAGAAGACCAAGCGCGAAGGCAAATGGAGCAACAGCGTCAGATTTCACAAGCTGAAGAAATTTTTAGACAACAGGGTGCGACAGATCAGCAAGCACAGTTCCTAGCTAACCAAAACTTAAATCTTCAAAATGCTCAAGCGGGACAAAACTTATCTGCGTTCAACACTAACTTGGGTGCGCAGCAACAAGCTTATGGACAAGATTTATCAAATTATAATGCAAGGCTTTCTGGGCAGCAACAGGCTTATGGACAAGGGCTTTCAAACTTTAATGCGGCTTTGTCTAATCAGCAGCAGGCATATAATCAGGGGCTTTCAAATTACAATGCGGGGCTTTCTGCCCAACAGCAAGCTTTTGGGCAAGATTTATCAAGAAACCAATTATTGGGACAGCAGCAAGCGCAGCAATTTAATCAGCTGTTACAAGGTAGGCAGCAAGCGACATCGGAAGAACAGCTTGCAAATTTGATGAGACGTCAACCTTTAGAAGATTTGTTTAGATTATGGCAGCAACAGGCTGGCCCAACAGGACCAACACAAGGTAGCCCTGGAATATTAGGCACTTTAGGAGGCATTGCAGGTGGTTTGGTGGGTTCTATGGCTGGCCCAGTTGGAGCAGGAATAGGGAAAGGAATAGGGTCGAGCATTGGTGGTTTTTTTGGAAATGGTTCAATTTTTGGGCAATAACAAAGAGGAGATATTATGGCAAACTGGGGAGCCTTTTCAGATGGGTTTACAAATTCTTTTAATCGTTCACTTGATAAATATAACAAGAAAAAACAAGCTGAGTTGGAGCAGCAATTTCGTTTGGCAGCTTTAGATCATGCAGCAACACTTGAGCAAAATGCATTAACTCCAGTCGAAAAACAAATGCAAAGATTTGGATTTGAACTTAGTCCAAAAGGCTTTGATCAATATAATCAGGCAACAAACCCATTTCGTCTGCAAGAGCTTAAGCTTCAGCAACTTGAACAAAATATGAAAGTCCCATATTATAAAGCATTAACTTCATCGGCAATGCAGCCAAAGAGCGAGCTAGGGCAACAGCTTACAGATTTAATGAGGTCAGGAATGACTAAAGAACAGGCTCTTGATCTTATAGAAAAACTAAAAAAATCAAATTCATTTAATCCGTTTGGTTTTGGAATGTTTGGCACTGGAAACCCCTCAACCCCGACTGA
Organism: Oligoflexales bacterium; assembly: GCA_018060885.1. Lineage (GTDB taxonomy): Bacteria > Bdellovibrionota_B > Oligoflexia > Oligoflexales > JAGOVF01 > JAGOVF01. Next base: position 13,865 of record JAGOVF010000019.1, read on the forward strand.
GTTAGATCTAAACAAATAAAATGGGCAATCGACTCGCACAGTTCGAAGAATTAATTGCAAAGAAAGCTAAACAGTATGGTTTAGATCCGACTGTGGTGCGTGCGGTTATAATGCAGGAATCACGAGGGAATCCTGGCGCAGTATCCCCAGCAGGTGCACAGGGATTAATGCAATTAATGCCAGGTACTGCAAAAGACTTAGGCGTTAAAAATTCTTTAGATCCGGAACAAAACCTAGATGGTGGTGTCAGATATTTAAAACAGCAAATTGACAAATTTGGATTAGAGAAGGGGCTGGCGGCTTATAATGCTGGCCCTGGAAATGTTATAAAGCATGGGGGCGTACCTCCTTTTAAAGAAACTCAAAATTATGTTACGAACATAATGAAAAGCTTAGGGAGAGGGGCTTCTGCTTTTTCTGAAATCGCAGGCACCACTAGCCCTGATTTTTCTGGATTAAAGAATTTACTTTTAGCTAAACAATTTAGTGACCAACGACGCAACGAAATTGAAGAAAGCCCAGAAAGCAAGCTCAAGCAATTAGCAAAAGAATTAAGTCCTGAAGAGAATTTACTAAATACTATAGAGGGTCAAAATAAAAAAATCACAGATGGGCTACCTCCTAAAAAACAAGCATTTGGGGACTATGTCAGAAGCTTGAATGAAGAGCAAACTAATGCACTTATGGCAGGACCGCAAAATGTTGACACTCCGATAATCCCTCAATCAGCTTCTAATTTTTTAGGTAAAACAATTGCGCCAGGGATATTCCCGTTTCTGCCACCAAAAGAAGCTAGCCGTGCACTTGGGTTAGACTCTCTTGCCAATATAAGAGAGGGAGTTGATTCTTCTTTGGCTGGGAATATTTCTGGGATGTCAACCCCCAAAGCGATAGTTACACAGGCCGCTCTTTTAACTCCAGCGGCTCCTTATGTTCTTGCTGCGATGACTCCATTTGCAGCTAAAGGGGCTTATGATTCTGGGGTCCAATCATACAATCAATTTTCAGAAGGTGATATTAAAGGCGGAACTGAGAACCTTCTTAATTCTGCCTTAAATGCTTCTATGGCAATTGGCGGAGGGATAGGTGCATATAAAGGGATTAAAGGAGATTATGCTAAACTTCCTTCTTGGGCAAAAGATGAAACAGGGGCAATCAAAATAAGGCAAGACACGCCTCCTGTTCCAGAAAGGCCTGAAACTTTACAACTTCAAATTGAATCTTTAGCACAAGGTAGAAATAAAGCTGTGCTTGTTACCCCTGGCGCAGCGCTTCCAGAAGTTCCACAAGGATTTAAAATATTAGATAGTAAAGTAGGAACTTGGATTTATGACCCTGCCAAACTTAAACCTTTTGAAATAAAGAAAGCGGTCGCTAAAGATACCTATGGCGAACTGCTTGGTTATGTAGAACCAAAGAGCACAAATACATTGCTTTCTGTGGCCGCAATTAAAGATGGTGTTGAAGCAAAAGCCGCAATGGCTTCTCCTCAAAATTTAAATAAACAGATGGAGGTTTTTCAAAAACAATTTCCTGAAGCTGAGGTGAAAGTTGCTGGGCTTGAAGGTGCGCTTCAGGTTGTGCAAAATAGACTTGAAGGTGGAGGAAAGGAAAGAGGATTTGTTACCACGGTTAAAGAAAGTCCTATGTCTCCAAAACAGATTGCGGAGAATGTAAGCGGGAACTACGACCCAATTAATAATCCTGACACAATGGCACGGGCACAATCTATTGTTAAGTCAGATCCTATTCTTGCTAAAGACAGATTACTTTCTACAAAAAATCCAAGTGCTGTAGATTATGCAATAGGCTTTGAATTAATTCGGATTAATAACGCTAAAAAAGATTTTAACACATCAATTGACATTGCTGAGCAAATAGCAACAAAAGCAACCTTTCAAGGGCAAGCGATGCAAGCTTTATCAATGTATGATAAGCTTGGCCCTGATGGGATTTTAGTATTTGCTAAAAGAACATTTCAAAAAGCGATTGATGAGTTACCTCCAGCACGGCAAAAGGTTTTAGAAAAAACCGTTGATCAAATATCAAAAGATTATAAACTCCCTAAAGACAAAGCTTTGGCAGCAGCGGCTCAAAAATTAGGGCTCCCTTCACTCACTCCAGAATTTGCAGCAAAAATTACAGAACAAGCAAGAACGATTCAAGAAATGCCAGAGGGTAGAGCGAAAGCTGAAGCGACCGCATTAATGTTAAGAGATATTGCTGAGCAAGTTCCCCCCAGTGTGGGAAGAAAACTTTCTACATTTCAAGCGATAGCACAACTCTTAAACCCAAAAACAGGAATAAGAAACGTTTTGGGGAATGCCGCATTTACAGTAGCTGAAAACATAAAAGATTTAGTTGCATTGCCCATTGATAGCGGGGTTTCTTTAATTACAGGGCAGAGGTCAAAATCTTTGTCTGGGTTTAACCAAATTCCAGAACAAGTTTCGGGATTTTTTAGAGGCCTTAAGCAAGGGGCTAATGAGGCAATAAAAGGAATTGAGCTAAAAAGCATAGGAGAAAAATGGGACGTTGCAGGTGTGTCAAACGGGCTTCCCAGAGGCAGAACATTTAAAAAAGGTCTTTTAGGCGGTGCTGAAAAAGTAATGAACGTGATGCTTCGTGCTCCAGACCGTGCATTTTACGAAGCTGCAAAAAGTAAAAGTTTAGCTGAGCAAATGAGCATTTCAAAAATAAAGGCGCCTACTCCTGAAATGTTAGCCAAAGCAGAGATTGAAGCTCTTTATAAAACTTTCCAAGATGACTCTGCTCCTGCAAAAGTATTTAGTGGTATTAAAAACGCTTTAAATATTAACAAAGATTTTGGGGCTGGAGATATATTAATTAAATATCCAAAAACTCCAGGGAATCTTTTAGATCGTTCAATTGAATATTCACCTGGTGGGTTTATTAAGTCTATTTCTGAAATAGCAAGGGCTGCGACAAACAGGGGGTTTGATCAAAAGAATTTTGTTGATTCAACTTCGAGAGCTATTATCGGGACGGCTGGATTAACTGCTGTCGGGTATAAGTTGGCAGAACTTGGTTTGCTTCGGAACACATCACCACGAGATCCAGATTTAAGGGCTATAGAAAAAAGTGCAGGGCTTACGCAATCTCAACTAAATCTTTCAGGGCTAACTCGTTTTATTCTTTCAGGCTTTAACCCTAAAGAAGCTGAATTAAAACCTGGTGATAAGCTCGTTACTTATGATTGGGCGCTACCTCTTTCTATTCCTGTTTCGATGGGTGCTAGGGCAAAAGAAAAAGCGACTACGCTTTCAAACTCTGAGAAAGGAAAAGACTACTTAGCGACTGCTGCGGCAGGCTTTGAGGGTGGCCTTGAAACACTTGGAGATCAACCATTAATTAAGACATTTACTAATCTCGCACGTGGGAACACTCTTCCTCAATCTATTATAGAAGCTTCAAAAGGGATTCCTGCAAGTTTTACTCCGACTCTCATTAAACAGTTTAATGATTTGATTGATAATACATCCAGAGACACAAAAGATAGCAACCCTCTAAAAATGGCTGCAAATATGGCTATAGCTAAAACTCCATTTGCAAGAGCGTTGCCCGCAAAAATTGATCCTTTTGGAAATAAAATAGAAAAATATCAAGATGGTACTAATTCAATAATGAACGTTTTTTTCAATCCTAGTTTTGTTTCTGAATATAAAACAAATCCAGAAACTAAAATGGTTTTAGATTTATACAAAAATACTAGTGATGCACGAATAGTGCCCATTGTGATTGAAGACAAATTCAAGTTTAATGGAATCCCAATAGAATTAAATGCACGACAGAAAAATAATTTACAAGAATGGGTTGGGGTTAGAGTTAAAAGCCATTTTTCACAATTAGCTAAAAACAAAGAATTTTTATCATTACCAGACGAAGAGAAAGTAAAAGTATTAAGCGGGTTTCTCACTACTGTTAGAGCCGCCGGAAGAGCTGGTGTGTTTCAAGATATGTTAAAAAAACAGCCAGAACACTTAAGGCAAGGATATGCGGCAAAAATATTCCAAGACAACAAACTTGGTGAAGACCAAATTAAGAACATTTTTAAAAATATGCAGATGTTTAATTACATGAATCAGTAGGGGGAATTATGACATTGCCTAGTGCATTGGTCGAAAGAGAATACAACGCTTTTGGGGAGCCTGTTTCTGGACAGGTTGCAGTGAAAAGCATGGAGCAACAAGCTCCAGGATATGAAGACAACACTAGAGCCGTTGCGGCCACAGCAGTTAAGCCCTTGTCTGATTCTACCTATTGCTGGTCTCATTACGCCAACTATGGTTCGGCAGTGACACAAAACGTTAAAGCTTCTACTGGGAATGTTGGGGCAATATACTGTCATAACTTAAATGCTTCAATACGTTACTTACAACTTCACAACACAGCTACAACTCCAGCAGGTGGATCCGTTCCAGAATATTCATTTTTAGTGCCTCCATCGGGAGTCCTTTTAATTGACAAAAATTTCTTTGGTGAAGCTGGGAAAAATTTCTCAAACGGAATTGCAATGGCATTTAGTACAACCGAGGGGACTTACACCGCTGGAACTGCTGCGGATCAAGTCACTTTTGTGGAATATAAATAAGGGGGTTATAATGTCATTTGTATTCACTACTGAGATGGCAGCGTCTGGCGGAGGGGAAACAAACATCCCTTTGTTTTCTACTGATAACTGGACTCTTACAAATATTGCGGGGGGAACTGCGTCAATTAATACCGGGTCAGAATTTTTTGATGTAACAGTCCCAGCTTCGGCAGCAATAAATAGTGGCGGAGAAGCCGCGTACAATTTAAGCGGGGAATATTTTAGCCCTTATGATTGTGTGAATTTAGAGGTTGGCGCCCAACTTTCTCTTTTCCAAAACTGTGATTCAAATAGCAGAGCAGTATTAAGCTTAAGGACTGCGTCCTCAGGCTGGCCTTCTTTTTCAATTATTGCATGGGGAGACGGGACACTAGAGACAGGATGGACAAATGGAAGCGGAAGTTTTTCAAGTTATGGTTTTACAACACCTGCGCTAGTCCCAACAGATGGGAGATTGTGGTTAAGATTGCGTTGTAGAGGGTCTATGTTTGAAGCCGGGTGGGCAATAGGGACTATGGGAGATCCAAGGCCAAATAACTTCACTGTGCTTAGTAATAGAGTTAACGCTTTTAGAGATCAAGGTGAACCTCCATTTACAAATCTTCATTTGTTTGGGGTTCAAATTACTTCAATTGCTTCAGAGATGAAAGTGCAATTTCAAAACATTTGGGCGTCAATTATAGCTTAGAGGGGGTATTATGCCAGCTTATGCAGTCATAAAACGTGGTCCAGATTTAGGCGGTGGGAGAAGAAGATTCACTGTAATCTTAAGAGCTGATGATGGATATTCTGAGACTCAAACTATATTGGGGGATGTTTCTGTATTGCGAGCAGCGGCTCGGCATTTTCATCAACAAAGAGTCGCAGCAGTGACGCCAGAGGTTATTGATGCCGCGCCTCCTGAATTTATTGCCGTAACGCCTTCTTAGGGGGTTTTTATGCCACGCTTTAAAATAAGGCAAAATGCGTATTCTATAAAAGTAAATGGTGGGAATTCTGATTGTATTTTGTGCGCGAATTCATCAACGTTAAATCCGACTTCGGCTGTTACTTTAGAAATGTGGATAAAGCCAGAGTCTTACAAAGCTTCTGTCTTATTCGACAATTCACAATCAGGCGCGACAAATTCTTATTTTGTTCTCCTCTCTGCGACCGGAGGTTTGTCATTTTATGGAACGATAGGCGGTTCATCAACTGTCATTGCCAGCACAGCAAAAAAAGTAAAAATGAACGAGTGGAACTTTTTAAATATAAGTTACAATGGTTCAGCAATTTTATTTTTTTTAAATGGTGACCAACTAGCAGATACAGCTTCTGTTAGTGGGAGCCTAGGTACAAACACAGGGCAATTAAGAATCGGCCGCTATGTTAGCCTAACAGGAAATTTAAGTTTTGATGGGTTTTTATACAGGCCAAGAATTTATTCTAGAGGTTTTACTTTAGCTGAACATCAAAGCAGGTTTTTTTATGACACAGATGACTCAACAATAAACACAGGTCTTGTTTTAGATTTAGCGATGACTGAAGGGGCAGGGTCTACCATAGCAGATATTTCTGGCAGAAACAACAACGGGACATTGTCAACCTCAACATGGTCAACAGAGGGAAGATTTAAAAATAGGACTTTAATTTCATAATGAGATTTAACCTAAACACCTATTTTATTATTGGGTCTTTTCTTATCAGCTTTAGTGCTGCAATTGGTAGTTATTTTAAAGCTCTTGCCGACATTCGGACAGAAATTCAAACGAGTATTATTTCAGATTCTGAAAAGCATAGGATTGAAAACAAGCAAACGTATTCTAGTAAAGAGGAAACTCAGTTTATTAGAGAGATGCTTGTTGAATTAAAATCAGATGTAAAAGAGATCAAGCGGAGCCTAGATAAAAAATGATCACAAAGTCTTATAAAAGAGCTTTGGATTTTGTTTTAAAATGGGAGGGTGGATTTAGCAACCATCCTGATGATCCTGGCGGTGTAACGAATTGTGGCGTAACCCAAAAGACATACGACATCTACAGAAAAAAAATTAAAAAATCATTACAGAGTGTTAAGAAGATTTCTCCTCTTGAAATAGTTGATGTTTATGACGAACTATTTTGGGACAAAATAAGAGGAGATGATTTGAAAGAAGATGTAGCTATTGCGTTATTTGATTGGGCTGTGAATACGGGTGTAAAAAGAGCAATAAGACACTTACAGCTAGCGCTACTAGTAAAAGAAGATGGTGTTATGGGTCCAATAACACTGAAAGCTGCAAATGAATGTAGTAAGAATCAACTGAAGATGTTTTTAAATATTCGAGAGAGATTTTATAAGAAGCAAAATAAGCCCATGTTTTTAAGAGGGTGGTTAAATCGATTAAACGCTCTTAGAGATTATTTAGGGCTAGCATAAGGGGGAGATATGAAAAACGGTTTAAAAACCACAGAATTCTGGGTCACAATTTTGACCACTATTGGAGCAGCTAGCGCAAGTTTATCAGGTGTATTAGATCCAAAATATGCAGCAATAGTGGCAGGGATTGGCAGCCTTGCCTATTCTATTTCCAGAACGATTGCTAAGTTTTCTGGGCATTTAGAAATTGATCCTAAGATGAGCCCAAAATGAATATTTTTGGATGGATTAAAAAGATTATTGAAGTAGTTACAGTTATTTTCTCTTATCATTTGGGGAAGAGTAATGAAAAGAAAAGGCAAGAAGCCAAAGAAGGGTTGTTAAAATTTGAAGCTGAGCAAAAACGTAATGATGAATTGACTCAGATAATTGTAAAAGGCGATGAGCTACGTGAAAAATACGATAAGGTTAGGTTGTCTATTCCTGACTCTTGGGATGATGATAAGCTGCGCAAAGTCGATTAAGGTTGAGTGTGCTAAGCCTCCTAAGCCTAAATGCGCGCCTATTGTTGATGAGTATTTAGCAGGCATAAATAAGCAGCCGCCAGAATTAAAAAAGCCAACACCTCATGAGTTGTTGCATATTTTGCAATGTGTGGAGAGGTTATTTATAAAAGACTTTGCAATCAAGTCCTGATTGAGAAAAAATACTTTTTAGTAGAGACTTGTCCAACTCAGAATAATCAGGCACCGTAACAACTCTTCTTTTTCCTTCAACAAAAGCCTCATATTGCTGGTGAGAACCTATTTGTCTTTTGAAAATAAATCCGTTCTTTTGTAAAACATTTATAACTTGCCTTGGTTTTAAAGGGGGATATTTTTTGAAGCCCATTATGCAAAAACTTTTTGTGAGGATGGATTAAACTTGGGATGTTCAAGCGCAGTTTTAAAATTTTTAAATTCTTTTATCTTTACTATTAAAAAGAACAAAATTCTTTTGTACAATGGCGCGGGTCGGTAAAGCAAGTCAGGAATGCTTAGAGCATCATCCGTATCAAATACGGTTGTAAGATACCCTTTTATAGCATCACGCAAATCAATAACTGCTTTTTCAAAAGTATCACCTTGTGCTACAAGGTTAAACTCCAAGCAAGTAGCTATCCAATAACCATTTTTTTTTTCGCCTAATATTCTAATATCCATAATTTTTTTATTTATATGGTTAAATTTTTACATATCCTATCGTCTGATTATATCAGTAATAAAACAGGAAATCAACATCAAGTAAAATAGTTGATAAAAAAGATAAAAATGATTATAAAGAATAACCTTTTATTGTGCTTAAAGATGTAACTATCTAGTTACATAATCTCTACACTTTTTTCTACATTTCTGTTCAAAAATAACTAGCCTAATCATTTTAATCAATATAAACAATTTTAACATTATTCTGTTTTCTTATTTAAAACAGATGGTTAGATTAAGTGTTTGAAATTTTTATTTTTTCTAAAACATGCAAATAAGGCCGTTTTCTTTTTCGTAATCAGTAGGTCACCGGTTCGATTCCGGTGGGTGGCTTAGTAATTTCAACATGTTATAACGCTTTAACATTCTATATTAATATTATATCTACACTTTTTCTACATGTCCTATCTGGTTTGGAAAGAAAAAAAAGCTTATGCTGTTACGCGCACAAAAGACAATAAGCGCCAATGGATACCTTTAAAAAATCTAAACACCGGTAGAAATTATTTTAGCACAAAATATGAGGGGAAACTTGCGTTTCTTGAGTGGTTAAAATGGAATGATCCCAAGATAACTAGAAAAGAAGTTTTGTTTAAAGATATAATGGAATCTTATTTAGAGAATGCAAAAACGCAAAAGGCAGCTTCTACTTACAAAGGGGAGAAGAGTAACTCTCAGGCGTTAAAGTTTTTTTATGATTTGCCAATTAGTAAAATCGGCCTAGGGGAGGTTGAGGAATTTAAAAAGATGGGTACAGGCTGGAAGACGACAACTTGGGCGCTTCGGCTTGGCTTGCTTAAGAGCATAATAATATATGCAAAAGCACATAATTTTATAATAAATGATAGTATACAGCAACTAAAAATTCCACGCCCAAAAATCTACGAAATGGCGCCAAGATTTGTTGATTTGTCTGTAATCGATTTGGTTATTAGCAAGCTAAGCGGCCATCATAAATCTTACGCAATGATTCTAAAGCATTTAATGCTTAGACCAAGTGAAGTAATAAGGCTTAAAAAAGAGAACATCGATTTTAAAAATAGGGTTGTTCAAGTGTATGGTAAAAATAAGCATTGGGAATTTTTGCCATTTAATGATGAGCTTGAGCCATACCTAAAAGATATCCCTCTAAATGTGACACAAAACGCCTTTGCTTCTGTATTAAAACGAATATGCAATAAGAATGAATGGAAAGACAATTACCCTCGAGTAACTCCTTATGTGTTTCGTCATTCGTCTGCTAGTGCCCTAGTAAATTCAAATATAGTGGGAGGGACAAGGGTTGTTCAGGCCTTGCTCAGGCACAAAGACCCAAAACTTACAGCAAGGTATGCGCACCCTTATGAAGATACGATGAGAGAAGCTTTGAAGAAATTAGTGACATGATTAAAGTTTTTTTGGTGATGCAATTGTTACTTGGGCTCGAAGGCCATCGTATATCATTATTGTATTGCTAAGAAAATCTCTCCCCAAAAGGACTTCGTGTTCTACTCCACCTTCTTTTAGGTTTGCAGCCATAAAACTACCATATTGTTCAATTTCTAGAGAAATTGAGACTATCCTTGTAAGGTAAACTGTGTGTTCGTGAGCCCCTGAAACACCAGCTACAATTGATTTGTCAATTGGAACTAGGCCCAACTTAGAAGCAAGTTGGCTATCTATCATGCTGTGTGAGGCTCCTGTGTCTATTAAGGCCCATACAGTTTCTGTTTTTAACTCCTCTACTTTGTCAGGTATTTCGAATGAACAAACAATCACCTGCGTTGTAGGCCCATATTGTTGTAACTTTTCTTGATCGGAATTAAATCCGGCTTCAATTAGTGGCATAGGATAATCGGAGTGCAAGAGAGGCTGGAAGGGTTGGGGGTTTGCTGCCAACTTTTCTTATTAGGTAAGGCCCTTTTCCAAACTTTTTTATTGCTTCTTTGGCAGCTGCATCAAATGTGTCAAATGAACCTATAAAATCATCCCCATAAATAACAACAAATTTTCCTAAATGATGTTCAAATAGGACATCTTTTATTTTATCGAATGTTTCAATCTCTTTTTGTAGAATTGTGCTCATAGGTCTGATTATACCCATAAGTTTGACCATTAGCAATAGCAAGCGAAAACTACAATATTCACCCCTTGCCTTATGAAGATACGATGAGAGAAGCTTTGAAAGTGTTAAATAAACCTAGTTAAATGAAATGGTTTAAATTTTACTTAGGGTTTTGTTGGTAAGGTTGTTCGCTTTGGCTAAAGTTAACTTTATAAATTCCTTAGTACACAAGAAATATTTACTGCGTTCCCATTAAACCTATCTACTCCACTTAAAATCCCAGACGCTACAGAACCAGTGATGTTTGTTATGTCTCCATTTCTTGTTCCCATATAGAACAATGAATTGCAGCTTGTTTGCATCCAAGTAAATGGCCCAATGGCAGTTGAAAGCCCTGTGCCGTCTCTAAAAATTGAAGTGTCACTCGATCCTCCAGTAAAGCTACATTGCCAATATGTTGTAGCGGATGATCTATTGTCTGCGTTAAGTAAACTAGAAAGATTAAAAGAACAGCCTGAAAAAGTACTAAGTCCTAGTTCATTTCTTGCGTAAACGGAAGTGCATGTGGTAGATCCTGCACGGCATTCTATGTTAGCGTACCCTCTGCCAAATCTCCCACCATTTTGAAAAAATTGTCCTGTGCATGGTGTCATGTTGGTTGTATAGGCAAACGATCCATTAGAGCTTAACCTTGAAGTTATTATTTCAGGAGATACTCGAGATGTCATAGTTATATTTTCCCCAGTTTGAGTGACCTGCACTTCAGGGACAAAGACAGAGCCCATCATGCTGGTGCAATTGCTAGAAGTGCTTTGCAAATACCAAGTCCCAGCAGCGTTTAATGGTTCTGTTGGAGTCATATTAAAATCAGCTGTGCTACCTCCAGCGCCGCCACAACCAATTCCACCGGAAAATAAAATAGTAGCTAGTAATGAACAAAAAATAATTTTTTTCATATAAATTTCTCCTGCACTAATAGTGCACTAACACTTCACGTTGTTTAAACCTGCTAAGCCTAGTATCAATTTTATTAAAACTGTCAATATGTTTATGGTTATAAATCTATCCATTTATTAGCAATTTGATGTGTTTTTGTTAAATAAACGCTTGATTTTGGATGGTAAATCATCCAAGCGTTAATTATTCGAGAAAATGGAGGGTGGGATGTCTAAAGGGAAAAATTTTGGCTTATTGCATAAACATATTCAGAAAATTTTCAAGAGCTTCAAGCTGTTGAGTGGATCTAATTTTGCGCAATTTGGCTACAAATTTTTTCTCATTACTATTCAGTGGAAATTCCCCAGCATCTTCGTCGATAAAGAGTTGCCAAAGAGGGATGTCTAATCCTCTTGCAATTTTGGAAAGAGTATCAATCGTTGCATTTCCTTTAAACGCTCTAGAAATAATAGACCTATGAGATAGCCCACCTTTTTCAGCGACAGCTTCATAAGTGCTATTTCTTTCTTCTAATATTCTATCAAAATTTTTCTTAATCAAATTCATTAGTTGACGATATTAAGTGACATATAAAACACTTGCAATGATTTTATTGTTGACATTTATGTCTAATAAATTAATATAAGAGACACATATGAATACAGACCAATTTAAAAAACCAGAATATGAAATTGATCACAATCTATTTCAAGAACTCAAAGATCTTGGAGTTACTCAAGAAGCATTTGCTAGAGCTATCTGCCTTAATGTTTCTCACTTAAGCAGGTGGATCAATAAAAAAAATGTGCCTTCTCTAGCATACTCAATGTTGATCAGCCAAGCTCTTGGGAAAAAGATCGAAGATATATTCTACCTAAAGCCTAAGCAGTCCTCGACCAATCAAGAAAATAGTTGCTTAGAAAATGGTGATAGCAATGGAGATTAAACTTCTTACAACCAAAGAGGTTGCTCAAATCTTGCGCTGTGATGTGACGACAGTCAGCAAAATGTGCAAAGCTGGTAAAATCATTGGAACTAAAATGTTTGGTGACTGGAAAATTCCGGAACGTGAATTGTATCAAACTATTCAACAGCAAATTAATTGGGAAAAATTATCATTAAGAGAGGAGGGGAGATGAAAAAGCTTAAGCAATTTTTAGCAAAACGAAAAGCCGCAAAGCAAAAAGTGTTAAGTGTTGGAACGATGATAAGTAAGCGTAAATATTATAAATAGATAAGCCCCTAAGTTACGAGCTTAGAGGCTTCGAGGTAAAGAAAGGGATAATACAATGACTATAGATACTAATAGACATATCGCAGAAATAATCAACTCAAAATTTCGAGTTATTAAAAAATTGCAAAAATATGTGTCTGAAACACAGGCTCAAATTGAAGACCAAATGGATAAATTAGAAAAAATAATTGATGACCTTGTGTGGTGTGAAATCCACGAATGTGAACGAGATCACCTTTGTAAGGGATGTAAGCGCTACCAGGAAACTGGGTATATGCATGAATGTGAGCATGGGCCTTATGATGATGAATGTAAGAAATGTCATGAGGATAACATGAGAGAAGATGATTATAGGGATGGGTTAGTGTTTGATAGTATTTTTGGAGGTAGCCATGCTTAGAGGAAAGAAACCAGAAGTGGTTGTAAAGAGATTAAAAATGTTTGTTTATGGTCCAGCGGGCGTAGGGAAGACTACTGCCGCGATTCAGTTCCCAAATGCTTATATAATAGACACAGAGCGAGGAACAGATTTTTATTCAAACACAATCATAAAATCAAATAGTGTTGTTTTTCAATCTAACAATTCCTCTGAAATTCTTGAAGAATTAAAGGCGCTTCTTACAGAAAAACACCCCTATAAAACTCTTATAATTGATCCCGTTACGCAGCTTTATAATGCTATTCAAGAGAAATGGTCTAGGATTTTTGAAGAAAGTCAAAAAGAAGAAAAAAAATCTGAAACTCAAGATTTTGGCATGCGATTTTGGGGAAAAGTAAAGTCTGAGATGAAGCAAATTCAACGCATTTTAGTCCGCTTAGACATGAATGTGATTATGACAGCACATCAAAAAGATGTTTATGGTGATAATTTTAAAAAACTTGGAGTGACCTTCGATTCTATGAAAGGGGATGATTATTTGTTTGATCTAATTTTTCGATTAGAAAAACGCGGAAAAGAGAGAATTTCTAAAACAGAAAAAGAACGTTCGGAAATAGGGGAAAATAAATTTCCTGCTGAGTTTCAATGGTCTTATGAAAATTTCTGTAAATTTTATGGTAAAGATATTTTGGAAAAAGAATCTGCCCCAATTGCTCTCGCAAACCAAGAACAGGTAAAGAAGTTAGAGCATTTGCTTCGAGTTGTGAAGGTTGAAGATGAAGTAATTCAGAAGTGGAAGACTAAGGCTGATGTGGATAGCTGGGTTGAAATGACTCAGGACCAAATTGAAAAATGCATTACTTTTTTGAATAACAAAATTGATTCATCAAAACAGGAGAAAGTAGCATGAGATTTCAGCCATTAAGTAAAGAGGAATTGGATAAGCAAAAAGGGTTACTGAATCCTGGTGATGCAGACTTTGAAATCATGTCAGCAGAAGAGACTAAATCTAAAGCTGGAAACCCGATGCTTAAGCTACAATTAAGAGTTTGGGATTCTAATAGTAAAGAGGGGATTGTTTTTGATTATTTAACCCCTAATGCACAGTGGAAGATCCGCAATTTTCTGGAGAGCATCGATAAGCTTCGGCTGTACGGGCAGGGTGAAGTGACCCCAATGGATTTGGAGTATAGTTCAGGGAAGTGTGTGCTCTATATCCACAAGGATAAGAGTGGTCAGTACGGGGATACAATAAAAGTAAAAGATTATTTCTTTCCTAAGCATAGAGATGTGTCTCTTTCTGACAAACTAGGCGACATCCCATTTTAATATGAAATTTCTTGCGGAAGAATTGATCAATTTAGATTCGAGTCAGTTGTTAAAAGTTTCTGATGAAGTGCGTCAAAAGTGCATCGAGATAGGCGCAAAGTGGGCGGAGGCAAATAAGAGATATAGAGATCTCAAAGAATTGATGCCCTCCAAACTGGCCACCTATCAAATGGGTTTCATGCTGCCCGGTATTACTCAGACCACTGCCAAAATAACGGCATTAAGTTCTGAGGGATATCAAGACGCAATTCGTGAGATGAACACCGCTGAGTTTGAGGCGGAACTCCTTCATGTTGAGTACCGGGCATGGATGAGAAGCTTGGAGGTACTAACGTCAATTGGTTACGTGAAGAACCAAGAGATGAAGTTAGCAAGATAATAGAATATAGGAGAAAGTCGGGATGTCCAAATTACCATCATTTCAATTTTACCCAGGTGATTGGATGAGAAACCCCAATCTTTTAAGATGTAGCCTTAGCGCGCAAGGGGCTGCAATTAAAATGCTGTGCTTAATGTTCGATGGTGAGAGACGTGGATACTTAGGGGATGATGACAACGCATGGACCGACGAGGAAGTCGCGATTGCGATCGGAGGCCCCTATGAAATTGCTCTGGCAGCCGTTCAAGAGGTAATGACTAAGGGTGTGTTCCAAAGACGCAAAAGCGGATGCATCTGTAGCAGAAGACTAATTGAATTAGAGAACATAAGAATAAACCGCAGTATCGCTGGGAAGAATGGGATGGAAAAAAGATGGTCTCCCGACAAAAAGCAGGATGAAGTGTTAAAAAATAACAAATCGATAACAAAGCGATTACAAATCGATAACAAATCGATAACAAACGCATTGCAAAACGATAACCCTTCATCTTCATCTTCATATTCAAAACTTAAAACATACACTTCGTGTATGTCGGAGAAAACTCCGACTGCTTCAGGGGATAGGATTGTCTTGTCTCAGGAGGAGAAGAAGGAAAAGTCTGCGAAGAAGACTAACCGTAGGCTTGAGAGGTTTTGCGAGCTGTTTAAGGCTAAGTTTAGCAGGCCTTACCTGATTACAAACTTCGCAGAATCAGGCGCATTAGCTAAAAGAACGGAGTCGATGATGGACGACTCTGAGTTTGACAGGGCTGTAGAGGAATATTTTAAGTGCAATGACCAGCGAATAGTTGAAAATGGGCACCCATTTAGCTGGTTTTGCAAAGACATGCATCGCTGGAGGTCTAAAGTATTAGGTTTGCGACCTAAGGTTGGTGTTGAAGCGTGGCTTGAACAGCAAAGATTGCTTGAGAAGGGAGTTGCTGGAGTATGAATTACGAGGATTTTAGCCAAGGGATGGCTTACCTTGAGAAAGCCTATGGCAAATCACTGGAAAGCAACCAGTTAAACTACTGGTTTGACAAATTTAGATCTTGGACGGCCAAGAAGTTTTTGTCCGCAGTTGACGACCATATCAACACCAACGAGCGTTTCCCGTCGATAGCGTCGTTGCTTAAGCGCGGTTACGACTTCAAGGAGGAAGTGCTGACGCACAAGACAGACTGCAAGACTTGTTCAGGATATGGTACTTTAAGCACTAGGAGTGCAGAGGGTTACGCAACAACCTTCCGCTGCCCATCTTGTCTTAACTGGGCAGGGAAATACTCGGACGAGGTGCCGATGTACTCAAGTGAGTTTGCGAAGCTAGGCTATAAGCTTGATAGCTTTTCAGACGAGCAAGTTGAAGCTGGAAAGCGATTTTTAAGAGAGCTTTATTCTTCAAAGCCAGACCCTGAGAAGGAGCGCAGGAGAACAGAATCTTTGAGGCGAGATAAGCTTCGCGACGCCCCTGGCGAGGAGCCTTTTGGATGAAATACCTCGAAGAAAGCTTACAAGAAACTTGTGTGACTTGGTTTCGTTATCGCTACCCAGGAAAGATCATTTTCCACGTTCCAAATGGGGGGCGCAGAAAGCTCCTAGAAGCGGTCAGATTGAAGAGACAAGGGGTAACCAAGGGAGTGCCGGATATTGTTGTTCTTGAGCCATCCTCGTTGCGACACGGGCTATTTGTCGAGCTGAAGGTTGGTAAGAATAAGCTCACAAAAGAGCAAATTGAGTTTATGCAGAATTTAAAATCAAGAAATTACGAAGCAGGGGTGTGTTACTCACTCGATGAATTCCAAAAAATTACCTACGAGTATTTTGGGGAATAAATGTACAAAATAATTTTTTTTTTAATTTTGTTTATTGCAGCAATAGAAATTTTATTTTTGTTGTCAGACTACCTGTACAACAGACATTTTAAAAAACTTAAACAAGAAATATCAAACTTAAAAGAGGAAAATATGGAAACACAAAACGAAACACAACAAGCGCAAGAAGAAATCACTCATCCAATTATTGACCCAAAAATTAGCCCAACAACAATTGATCCGGCCATGAATGATCTTCAAATGATTAGAGTCAAAGATTTTGTGCACGTTGACCCTGACATGATTCCGTTTAACGACCTTCAAATGACTCGTGATAAATATTTAACAATTAAATTAATACTAAAAAGCTACAACTCACATGCAGAGCGTCCAGAAGATTTTGCAAATCGTCTGATAGCGTTTGCGAGAGGGGAGTAAGCACAAACAGAAAAACAAAAGGCCTCGAGTATTCCCGAAGCCAGTTGTCCCACAGGGTATTCCCAGTGCTGAATGAATTTTAGATTAGTAGTTTAAGCTGTGTCAATAAAAAGGAGAAGTTATGGCATGGATAATTTATTTGTTTGGTGTTTTAGACAATTTACAATATGTGTTGATTCCAATTTTTGTTTTATCTGCTATTGTTATTCTTATTTGTGCACTATATTCAACCTCATCAATTCCATTCGAGTTAGGTTTAGATGAGAGTGAGCGAAAAGCCATTAGCAAAACTAGAAGTTTATTTACAAAAGTTTTGTGCGCCGCATTATTGCTAGCTATATTTGTGCCCGATTCAAAAACAGTGGCTGCCATGTATTTAATCCCAAAAATATCAGAAAACAAACAGCTGAATCAAATCCCTGATAAAGTCCTGAATATACTGAATAAGAAGTTAGATGACTGGGTTACAGAACTTCAAACGCAAGAAAAGAAATAACTATGACTAGTGAATATTACGAAAAAGAATTTGAGAAGATATTTATGTCAGCGCAGGATGGGTGGCGTGTTTTTAACGGTTACAATGTAAAGGAGAATACAATGTCATTAAATATTAACGACCTTACTTTAGGCCAAATTAAAGAAATTAAATCAATGGTTGGCGGATGTGAAATTAAATCAAGCCCATATAGCTTAGACAATACGGTTCAAATCGTGATTTTGCAACGCGGATGGATTGTGGTGGGTCGTTACTTTAAAGACGGAGAGAATTGCCGTATTGAAAATGGCTATGTAATTCGTGTTTGGGGTACTGATCGAGGGATTGGGCAGCTTGCTGAGGAAGGGCCTACTCGTTTAACAAAGCTAGATAAATCAAGAACCATTCGCTTCCATGAGTTGACAGTCATTGCAGTAATAGATTGCGATGAATCCAAATGGGTGAAGCTATGCGAAAAATTATAAATCATGAAGGACAATCTATAGTGGACTACGGTAACGGAAATGGCAACGGCTATGGCTACTGCGACGGCAACGGATATGGTAACGGCTATGATAACGGAGACGGCTTAGGTGGCGGCTATGGAAAAGGATACGGTAACGCAGACGGTTATGGCTTCGGTAACGGAGATGGTCACGGTTACGGTTCAGGAGACGGCTACGGTAACGGAGACGGTAACGTTGACGGCGACGGTAACGGCTATGGCGA
Organism: Oligoflexales bacterium; assembly: GCA_018060885.1. GTDB lineage: Bacteria > Bdellovibrionota_B > Oligoflexia > Oligoflexales > JAGOVF01 > JAGOVF01. The sequence continues at coordinate 31,791 of JAGOVF010000019.1, forward strand.
TTAGAATCTTTTCAATTTCGCCTCTCACTTGAAGCACATTTTTAGGGTAGGGGTGATTATTAAAGGGATTTCACGATATTAAAAGGAGATAACGCAATGTCATTCAATATTCACGACCTTACTTTAGGTCAAATTAAAGAAATTCAAGCAATGTTTTCAACAGAACAGAATTCTGAGAACCCTTACAAAATAGGACAGGCTTATTTAATCAGAACAGTAACGCATCATTATATCGGAATTATAAAATGGGTAGGTGAGAAAGAGTTTGTTATCTCCTCTGCCTCTTGGATTGCCGATGACGGTAGATACCACGATGCTTTAAAGGTCGGTTCTCTCAATGAGGTTGAGCCGATAATTGGAGATGCAATCATCGGACGGGGATCTATCATCGATGCTGTAGAGTGGAGACATGCTTGCCCTACGGAGCAAAAATAATGAATGTTTCAACTTTGTATGCCGGTTATTTAAATAGAGTGATTTTTAGCAGGAACTGGAGAAGGAGTTGGAGCTGTGGCTGGAGCAGCAGCTGGAGTGGGAGTTGGAGCTGTAGCTGGAGCAGGAGCAGGAGTGGGTGTGGGAGTGGGAGCTGGAGTAGTAGTAGGAGTATGAGTTGGACTAGGAGTAGGAATGGACGAATATCATGATTATTTCAACTTTGTATATGGGTTATTTAAATAGTGGTAGTAAAAGTTGGAGCGGGAGTTGGAGCTGTGGCTGGAGCAGCAGCTGGAGTGGTTCGAGTTGGAGCAGAATTTGTAGCAGTAGCGGGAGTGGAAGTTGGAGTTGGAGTAGGAGTAGGAGTTGGAGTTGGAGTTGGGGTGGTAGTAGGAGTGGGAGCAGGAGTTGGAGTAGGAGTGGGAGTAGGAGTAGGAGTTGGAGTTGGAGTAGGAGTGGGATTTGGAGTTGGAGTAGGAGTAGGAGTGGGTGTAGATAATGATTATTTCAACTTTGTATATGGGCTATTTAAATAGTGGGAGTAGGTCATTAACGTGATTGCGTAGTCGCACTACGCTGATCTGGTTACAGGGCGCACAAATTCCAGTAAGGAATGCCAAAATTGGTGCACAAAGCACGATTAGCTAATGGAGCGGCCTTCAACTTAGAGGGTGTCCAAGTTCGATTCTTGGGTCGTGCATATGAATGAACAAAAACTAGATTTAGACAAAATAGAAGAAGAACTTAAGCATATAAGTGTTTTTCCTTGGGATGGTATAGTAAAATATTGCACAGCAGTTCAAAATGATATTTCTTTTATTTCAAAAGCACCACAAAGAATTTCTGCTTTGGTGAATCGGGTGAGAGAATTGGAATCTGAATTAAAAATCCATAAACGACTTTCAACTTTAGGTTGTGCAATGTCTTTGGAAGCGATGGAATTAAAAATTTGGAACGATTGGGCCCAATTCACATTAGGACATGGTAGAACCCGGAAGGAGTGGGCGAAATGAAGCAAGAAGATTATTCTAATGATTTATTAAATGACTTAAAAGAAAAGATGGATAAAGCAAAAAAACAATCTTTAGAGTCAAAACAGATTGCCTATAATTCATACGGGCATGGGTATTCTTTTGGAGAATATGAAGCCTATAAAAGAGTTATTTATTTCATTCAAAATAATGATTGGCCTGAATTTTAAAAAGGGTCCAAAAACAAATCCTCTGCGCTATTCTGAGCGTTTGGTATAATGCTGGGTAGATGAGTTGAAACAATAAACGGAGGTAGAATGAGCTGTATCACTTACGGAGTTTATCATGTAATCGGTAGAGATAGACAGGGCAGGCAGATATTGTCTAATCCTCAAGTGCGACGTGTGTGCGACTCTAACGCGGAGACACCTCCAACTCCTACAAACAATTTCTGTGCGGCAGGATATTCAATTAGACATTATTACCAAAACTTACTAGACGGAAGTTGGTACGGAATAGCTATCTGCGGGAGGAATGGGAGATAGGTTAGATCTATTTTTTAGATATTCATCAAGACACTCTTTTTTTACCCTCCAATTCCCAGCAACTTTAAAAGCCTCAATCTTTTTATCCTTAATAAGCCTATAAATTGTTATCTCATGAAATCGCAAATAAACAGCGACCTCTTTAATACTCAAAAAGTCTGAAATTATTTCGCGATTAATCATTTCAATATGGTAACATTTTGAGATGGCAGATCCACAAAAAAAATCAGATGTTGGAAACATGCTCGAAACTTATATCAGAGTGGGAATACTAGAGGAGCGCTTTGAACGTCACAACGAAGAGCAAGAAGAAAAAATTGAAAAAGTATTAAAGAAGCATGAAAAATTGGATGATAAAGTCACAAACTTAATTGATCGTTACGTGCACGAAAAGCAAAACATGCTAGAACGTATTAAAGTGGCTGAAATTAAAATTGCGGCAATAAGTTCGGTAGCCGGGGCTATTATATCTATAGTTGTAACGTGGATTTCGAAAAAGATTTGAGATAAATTTAAGATGGCAATTAAGATTTTTTTGGTCTTCCACCTTTTTTACCGTTTTCTTTTGACGCTTTTCTTTTTGCTTCTGATTTTACAGCTCCCCCAGTCCTGCCCATTTCGCAGCTATAAATTGATTTTAAAATGTATTCTAACCCGTTTTTGTCACATCCATTAATGCATCTAGCAATTTCATAATCCCATTCAGTCGGTTGCCCCAATTTGAGCGCGTCTTCTGTGTTTTGTATAATAAATGAAAATATTTTTTTGCGCAGCGATTAAAATGTTGAAAATTATGTATAATTATGTATTAAGATTGTATTAATTATTAACTAAAGTTAATTAATTAAAATTAATTATGAATAAAGAGACCGCTAAACACAAATACCCGCACGCAAAGAAAAATGATAAAATCATAGACGAAATAATTGAAGAAATTAGCAACGGAAGGTCGTTGGTCGGGATATTAAAATCAAAAAAAGAATATCCTTCTTATACTAATTTTATGCGATGGATAGACGCTGATCAGAAAGTGCGTGAGAAATACACGAAAGCGAAAGAGGCTCAGGCAGATTACCTCGCTGAGCAGCTTTTAGACATTGCAGATGATGGCAAAAATGACTGGATGCAGAGTAACGACCCAAACAACCCCGGCTATCGATTTAACAATGAGCATTATCAGAGATCAAGACTCCGCGTTGATACACGAAAATGGATTGCATCAAAACTCAAACCTAAAAAGTACGGTGAAAAATTAGACCTTGGCGGAAACGTCAGCCTAGCCGCCGCTTTCGCTCTTCCAACAATCAAAAAAGAGGGCGAACTATAGATGTGGAAACCTCACCCCGGGCCGCAAACTGAAGCGCTTTCAAGGAGTGAGTTTGAAATACTTTATGGCGGTGCTCGTGGCGGAGGGAAGACAGAAGCGGGTTTGGCGTGGTTGATTCACCCATCACATTTACTAAATCCTAAATATAGATTTTTAGTTCTTCGAAGACAACATAAAGACTTGTCGGATTGGATTGACCGCGCGCGTACATTCTATAAGCCGCTTGGGGCAACGATCACAGGGGTGCCAGCAGAAATCAGATTTCCGAATGGGGCTGTGGGCCGCACAGGACATCTGCAGGACAAAAATGCTTATGGGCAGTATATAGGTCATGAGTATCACAAGCTGCTTTGGGAAGAGCTAACTCTTGAGCCTAGTGAAGAAAACTATCTTAAGATGCTTGGTTCTGTTCGGTCAACTGTCCCAGAATTAAGACCTCAAATTTTTTGCACCACGAACCCGGGAAACGCTGGTCACATATGGGTAAAGAACAGATTTGTGAGGCATGGTGTAGGGCAGACATACGTCGACATAGACACTGGCAGGAAGCGAATTTTTATCTCGTCTAAGGTATACGACAACCCGACAATTACTGAGAATGATCCAGACTATATTTTGTGGCTCAAAGGCCTACCGGAAAAGCTTCGCAGAGCCTGGCTAGATGGGGATTGGGATGTGTTCGAGGGGCAGTACTTCGGAGAATGGATTGACAGCGAGCACACTTACGAACCGTTTCATATACCGAAAGAATGGCCGCGATTTCGTTCAATAGATTGGGGATATTCAGACCATTTCTGCTGTCTCTGGTTCGCCGTCGGTCCAGACAATCACATCTATGTTTATCGAGAATATTATAAAAACAGGCTCACCGACTCTGAGTATGCAGAGCAAGTGCGAGCGTTGAGTAGATATCATGACGGTAGAGACGAACGGATTGAGTATACAATCGGCGATCCAATTTCTTTTTGGGTGAAGATTGCAGAGACCGGAGTAGAGCGTCATGAAAC
>JAGOVF010000137.1 GCA_018060885.1 Oligoflexales bacterium
TCATAGTCTCTTATTAACAATGCATCTAGGAGCATAAGCCCCGTCATAGGTTCATAGCTATATTCTACGCCTATGCGTCCTGATAAAGGCAGCCAGCCTAACTCCAGTCCAAACAACCAAATTAGGATAAGTCCCAGCCAAAAAACTGGCATCGACACACCAAATACCGCTGTTCCCACCGCGGCAAAATCTAGCCAGCCGCTTCGCCGGACTGCCGCAAGAATTCCCAGTGGAACTCCAATAAGCACTGCAACAAAGATCGCAGCCAATGCTAGTTCTAATGTTGCAGGAAATTTTTCCAAAATAATTTGACTAATTGGTTCCGCACTAACCAAGGAACGCCCAAAATCACCCTTAATCAGTAACTGTTTCAAAAAAATAAAATATTGAACCGCGAGAGGTCTGTCTAAGCCCATTTCCTGGCGCAACATCTTTAAAGCTTCTGGACTTGCCCGGTCGCCCAAAAGCAGCTGTGCTGGATCTCCAGGTATTGACTTTACAACAACAAAAACCAGCAAACTAACGGCTAGCAAGGTCGGGATCATTGCAAAAAATCGCCGCGTGATAAATCCAATTAACATTCTTATTTCCTAATTAAACTTACTCTTTTTCAAGTCGCACTTGCGCAAAACGTCTACGACCAGTTGGCTCGATGACAAAGTTCTTCACTTGTGGTAGCAAGGGTACGACATCTAAAGAATGTGCAAGGGGAATCATCGGCACGTCATCAAAAATAACTTGCTGAGCTTCTTTATAGAGTTTGATACGGGCATTCCGATCTCCGTTAACTTTAGCATCTAATAAAAGCTTGTGGAGTTTTTCGCTTTTATAAAATGAAATGTTTTGCGCTGGAGCAGTTGCGTTGTCTTTATCCAATAAAACATAGAGAAAATTATCAGGATCTCCAATATCTCCGGTCCAACCCATAAGCGCCATATCATGCTCACCTCTCTGGGTTTTGTCTAAATAAGTCCCCCACTCATAGCTGACTATTTTAGCTATAATTCCAATTTTGGCTAAATCGCCTTGAATTGCTTCCGCTACTTTTCTGCCATCTGGCATATAGGGCCGAGGAACAGGCATTGCCCAAATAGTCGTCTCAAAACCATTTGGAAAGCCCGCTTCTTTAAGTAGAGCTTTTGCTTTGTCTAAATCTAATTTTCGATCAATTATCTTATCATGATAACCCCAAAGCGTCGGTGGCATTGGATTTACTGCGACTTGGGCTTGACCAGCATAAACAGCGTCTATTATTGCTTTTTTATTAATTGCAAAAGCAATTGCTTGCCGCACTTTTATATTATCGAAGGGTTTCTTTTGATTGTTCATTGCTAGATAAGCAACATTTAAACCGGGCTGGCTGGCAAAGTTTATTTTTTTACCCATTTTTTGCTTAAGTGTATTAATGTCATCCGGATTTGGATTGTCCATTACATGAATGCGACCTGACATCATTTCTAATAAGCGCGTACTATTATCTGGAATTGAACGGAAAATAATCTTTTTTAAGGAAGGTTTTTCTCCCCAATATTCTGGGTTCGCCTCGAGATCAATCTTTTGATTTTTCGACCACGACTTAAACCGAAATGGCCCCGTACCAACCGGATTGCGCGCGAAATCTTGTTTGTATTTTAAAAGTGCTTGCGGACTAACAATCGCAAATGCTTGCATACCTAACGATGACAAAAATGGAGCTTCAGGTCGCGTTAAGTGAAACTCTACTGTATGTTCATCAATTGCATTTATTGATTTTATAAGAGTCTCTAAACCCAAAGAACCGAAATAAACATAGGGGCTACCATAAGAATAGGCCGGATGTTTATTATCTTTTTGCCGCATAAAAGAAAAAACTACTGCTTCTGCGTTAAATGCTTGCCCATCGTGAAATTTAACATTTTTGCGGAGAAAGAATTTATATTTCAAACCATCTTGCGAAATCTCCCAACGTTCAGCCAGATTTGGAACGACTTCAGTGGAGCCTGCGGCAAATGTTACTAAAGTATCAAATATGTGATCGGTAACATTAAAAGATTCACCATCTGTGACTCTAGCTGGATCTAAACCGACACTGTCACCGCCTCTGCCGAAAATTAAAACTTCTGAACCTGCTGCTCTAGCAAATTGACTTTGAACTAAAACAATTCCGAAAATTAAAATCCCCCAGCTTCTCTTTTTATCTCGAAACCAATTTATCATATATTTCATTCGAAACTCCTCAATTTCAACAATACTACTCTTGCTTTAACACCACGTTATAGCGGACAATAATAAAGGTTTCAATTGGGACTGTAGCGAGAGGCTGTATTATGCGACGTGTATTTTTTGCAATGGCAGTTTTGCTAAGCTGCTTTATGGTCTACTTAGCTATTTTCATTAAAGAATATTTGTGGTTGTGTGCGATCATCCTCCCCTTACTCTTAATAGGTTTTATCGATGTATTTCAAAAGCGTCGTACAATACGTCGCAATTTTCCAATTCTAGGACACTTTCGTTATTTTTTTGAAATGATTAGACCAGAGATTAATCAATACTTCGTCGAATCTAATACAGATGGCAAACCCATTAGTCGAGAACAGCGATCCTTAGTATATCAGCGCGCGAAGTCTGCACTTGATACTTTGCCGTTTGGCACTAAAAAAGATGTTTACGCACCTGGATATCAATGGGTGAATCACTCTATGCGTCCGCTCAAATACGATGGTTCACCGTTAAGAATCAACATTGGTGGCCCAGATTGTTTGCAACCTTACTCATCTAGCATACTTAATATTAGTGGTATGAGTTATGGCTCACTAAGTAAGAATGCTGTTCTTGCTCTCAGCCATGGTGCTAAAATGGGTGGATTTGGTTTGACGACTGGCGAAGGCGGATTAACGAAATACCATCTTGAAGGTGGAGCCGATGTTATTTGGCAAGTTGGAACTGGTTATTTTGGTTGTCGTACTCCAGAAGGAAATTTTTCTGCAGATGAATTTGCAAAAAAAGCGCAGCACCCGCAAGTAAAGATGATTGAAATTAAACTGTCTCAAGGTGCAAAACCTGGACATGGCGGCGTATTGCCCGCTAAAAAAGTTACTGCAGAAATAGCCGCCATACGGGGTGTTCCTGTGGGCAAAGATGTCAACTCACCTCCAGCTCATAGTGCCTTTGAAACACCTCGCGAACTTCTTAAATTTATAAAACAACTCAGAAACTTAAGCGGCGGGAAACCTATAGGCATTAAGTTCTGTCTAGGCAAAAAAAGGCAATTCATTTCTTTATGCAAAGCCATGCTTATTGAAAAAATTATGCCTGACTATCTTGTCATTGATGGCGGCGAAGGTGGAACAGGAGCAGCTCCTTTAGAGTTTTCCAATCATGTCGGCTACCCACTCAAAGAAGCTATTATTGTGGTACATAATGCTCTCGTAGGATTTGACCTTCGAAAACATATTCGTGTTGTGGCTAGCTCCGGAGTTTTTAGCGGCTTTGATATCATAGAAAGAATATCAATAGGCGCAGATGCCTGCAACTCGGCCCGTGGAATGATGCTCGCTTTAGGCTGCATTCAAGCTCTACGCTGTAACACCAACCGTTGCCCGACTGGAATTGCTACGCAAAATCCTCAGCTTGTTGGTGGACTGGATGTTAAAGATAAAAGTAAAAGAGTTTTTCAATATCACTATGAAACAATCCATAGTGTTGGTGAGATTTTGGCCGCAATGGGCTTGACCAGTTCAACGCAACTGCGCCCTTGGCATATAATGCGCCGTTTTGATGAAAACACCGCAAAACATTATGGTGAAATATTTAATTACCTCAAGCCAGGCGACTTGTTGTCAAATGACATCCCAAAAGAATTCGCCTGGGCCTTTGCTGAGGCCTCGGCAGATTCGTTTTAGATTAAATCTTGTATTAGTCGCTTGGAAATAAACGAGTGCGGAGCATATACTTCCCTTGAGATAGATCTCTCCCTCCCACCATGACGTGCACATAAGATGCTGCATTTCCTGGTACAATGAAATTCACATAGTGCATGCGCTCAGGCTTTCCTACGACTTCCATTGCCCGAGCACCTAATGGTGACCAAATCTGACGAGTTCGATCTGTAGCAAGACGCCAATAATCGGCAGTTACATGCAACTTCTCACCTTGAGCATTTTCTTTGCCACCATTGATTTCATAATAATGGCTGTATTTATCGCCACACACTTCAAAATCCTCTTCATACTCTCGGCAACTGTCGATGATTCCCATTGTATCGTAACGCAGACCTTCAATAGCAAACATATCTCTCGGAACATTTATCTGACGCCGAATATCGTCAGCTTCAATGAGCCAATTTTCACTTATCCGACACTGAGCCGCTACTTCGGTGTCAAAACCAGGTCGACCGGAGCAATAGCCATCTTTTTCCAATGGCCGCACAGCTCGATAATAGCTTGTATAAATCATCTGACTAATACCTGCCGCAGCGCTGGTATCGGTGGCCAAAATATAATGCAAGTTCGTAGCTGCAGTGAGCCAAGGGTCAGTATCTTGCCCAGGAAATCCCCCCGCAACACCTGTGCCTGCCAAAGTCAAATCTCCGGCCGTACAGGTACTGGGTGCTTCAGAGCATATAACCTGCGCATTTTCATTGGCAACGTATGCTTTCACTTCGTCTTCTAACATCGGATGCGAGGCGGTCGGATTTTTACAAGCATCTCCAGTAAATCCAAAACTCGTGCAACTCACAACAAAATTGGAGTCATCGGCGAGAGGCTCAGCTTCGCCAGGATCATTGATCTTATCTTTTATCGCTAATAAAACTGCTACTTCTTCATCGGATAAAAACTTTATATCACTATCTGCGCTTGGAAATGCAGAGCTACGTCCTGCCGTAAAAAAATAATAGAAAAATGGATTTTTTGTCACTTCGTTACTATAGCTAAAATTAAAAAATTGCCTGTTTTTTTCTTCTGGTATGAAACATCTAGGACCAGGGCACTCAGGAGCTTCGTGGTAAGTTATATTAAAATAATTATAGTAGGGAAAATCTAATGAGCTATGCAGGAAATTGTCATAGGTCACGTTAAAACCCGTGTCTGTAATGAAATTGTAGTAATTATAAAGACCCTGTTGAGTCATATTACCATTTTCACAAGAGTTTTTTCTGAGATCACAAACGTCTGTCTGCAATTGAGCCTGAGTCAACCCACCGTTTGCACAAGTACGATATTCTAAATCATCTGTTCCGCCAGTCCAAGAGGCCTCTGACTCGCATAAAACCGCAATCTTGCGATCATCTTCTGGATCTAGAATGAATGTATCGTCAATATCTTGCACCACACCCCAAATTGACTGACCTTTGAAAAGTCGTTGATCTGTACTAGTTACTAAAAGCATAGGATCTAGCTCAAGTTGTGAGGGACGGATATGAAGCTGGACCAGTACTTTATGATCTTTCGCCGCACATGCAGATAAAGCAGAACCTGTTAATCCAGAGCAAGGATTCACTTTAAAATTATAACTGTCGTTATCAGATATATCGACACTAGCGCCAGCCTCATTGATGCTGTTGCGATCTATACTGCCAAAAGTCCAGATTTCCCTTGTTCCAGTAACACTGTAATCAAGATCTGCGTATTCCAATGCTGCATTGTAAGTACGATCAGCTTGTTGCAAGTCAGTTAAATTTACGGGTCTTAAATCTAAGTGACTCTGCTCAGACAGCTTTTCTTTATGTATGCGACGTAGATTGCTGTTGCGCTCGCCAATAGGAACAAGTGCCACATTGAGGCCCTTACCAAAAACCGCTGTCACATCAGTCTGCTGTTCGACTAAACCTGTGAGCAAAATATAGGTCACTGAATCTTCAGCAAGTTTAATTTCCATTTCATCATCTGGTAGTGCGGGCTGAAAAATCAGCATTTTTTTACTTGGCAATCCAGAGGCCATTGTTCGATCGGCTGTATTTGCGACAAGAGCAGTTGCTCCGACATTTGATTCCTTTGTTTGAGGTGGCGAGCTTTTTGATACTTCAATAAAGCTTGGCAATAGAAGTGGGATTGCTTTATTGCTGGGAGGATTTGCGGTCCATTCAGCTATTGCAGCAGCTGGATCATCAATCAAAGATAGTCCAACAGTTGCACCAAAATGTTCTAAAATGACTGGAAATTTTTCAGAAAGGCCGGCTTCGATATTTTCGATACCAACTTTCGTAGACTGAATCAGATCTTTGAATTTTGCACACAGTTCTACTGAACTTACACCACACAGCTTTGCATGGAGATACCAACCATACATTGCACGCATGCCGTGAACTTCCTCTTTACCGAATAAGTAGCCTGAACCCAAAATATCTGCATTGGGACCTTTAGTAAGACTTAAACCTTGCGGCCTAGAGGTTAAATACTGCGAAAGAAACCACTTGCTATAGTCAATTCCTCCTACGTATTGCGAGGCCATAAACATCAAACTTTCTGTCAAAAACTCATCTTCAACTATGGTTTTGTTCACGATGAGATGCTGATTGTGAATAATCAAACTCATAATTTGTGCAGCTGCAAATCCTTTTGCCATATTACTAGCAAGTGAGTTCGCACTTGGAAATATTTGATAGTTGTAAAGTCCACCCGGATCAGGTGACCACATGTAAATTATTTCACCCTCATTGCTGCTAGGATTTGTCGCAGAATTATAGGCACTCAAATCTTGAGGTCGGCTAATTGGAAAAACAGCAAAATCATCGATCCAGCCAGAATCTCTTTTTACAAAGTCATGGCGATTGACTTCGGGAGAAATAAAAATATCGATAGTACTATTTCCATCAACATCACTGACAGCGCCATAGGCTTTGCTGAGTTGGTCATAAGCAGCTTCGGCGGCATTTGCCAAGTTGGTCAATTGGTCTAGAAACAGTTTATCTTTCACCAAAACCAAACCGCTACTTTGCTGATGCAGTGGTCCGAAGTTCTTAAGCACCGTATTTACAGGGGTAGAAGCTCCGGCACAAATATTTGCATATTCTTCATCTACCCAAACATTAACCTTACTTTTAGCCGATTTAAGTGCAAAACGTGCCGTCTTCGTAACAATTTTTTCAAGGCCTTGCGGGTCTCCTAAGCGCTTAACAACTTTCTCTGGCATTCTAAAAATTCTGCGACCACACACACTCGGTGCAGCTAAAGAGAAAGATGAGTTGATAATGCTCTCAAATTTGAGCTTTGAGATTGAGCTTGGCTCAGCATTGTAGAGAGTCAAGCTGGCTGGATTTTCATCTTGATCTGCGGCCTCGTCCTGCTCTTCGTTATTTTGTTCTGGATCATCCTCATTTGCGTCTTTTTCGTCATCTTTTTCTTTTTCAGCAGCTTTTATAATTTCATCAATATCACATGTTTTTAGTGCACTTAAATCTGCATTTTGTTGCGCCATATTATCTGGATTTAATCCTGCCGTAGGGCGCACTTTAATCTTTACGCAGCTATCTGTTCTAGATCGAATAACTAATAGAAATTCAGAAAGAAACCGAAAATCTTCAGTTTTGGTCGATGCATTAAAAATCAAATGCTTAACGGCTATTTCATCACCGGTTTCAATAACTTTTGGCTGATCTGTTATAGGATCTTCCGTCTCGCCCTTGGGAGTCTCCTCCGGTGGTGCTATAGGATTTTCCGTGCCGCCTGCAGATGAACCCTTTTTGCCTCCACAAGCAATGAGGACACTAATTGAAACAACAGTTAAAAATAGTTGCGATCTAAATAACATTTTTGCTCCCGGGTTTTTTTGGTCGATCTAACTATCGGGATATATAATTTGAATTTAAAAAGACTCGACTGTTAAAAAGAAATAAACAACAAGAACGTTCAGAAATTCAGTTAGTTAAAATAAAGCTATTCGCACTCATATTCGCTTTTTTTGTGCCGAAGAACGTGTATAGATTTTTTCTCAAAAAAAATTTTATTTTGAACGATAGGGTTTATAGAGTGGATAAAAATAAATTAGACTCAAGTATCTTGATACAAGATTATTGCTCTAAGGCATTACAATTTGAAATGGGTCTAGGCCTTGAAAGAAATCTTCCAAAAGCTTTAGAACAATGGTCATTGGCTGCCAAGCTGGGAGATACCTTTGCTAAACAAAATTATTTTAAACTACTAGAAAGCTACAACGAACTCAACAAAGTACCCGAAGCAAGCTTGTTAAAAGCAAAAGACAAACCTGTCAGCGACTTAAAGCAGCTATTAAAAAATAAAGCAAAATTATTTTCAAACAATCGCGAGTTGATTAAAAAAAATGCGACCATCTTGTTTCTGTGTAAAAAATATGAGCTTCTAAAATCTGCACAAGACCTCGCTGCGGAAAAACAAAAAGAAATACATAATGTCACTTCTCTAGAAGAGGCTTTTGATGCTCTGGGCAGTCATACTTTTAACTGCTTCTTAATCCATTACCAAACGAACGATGCACAATTCATAGAATTGATAAATAAAGTTTTTCAGAATTCGAAAAGCAAAAATATGAATATTCAAATTGTCGCTGAAGTTATCGAAGAGAAAGATATTAAAAACTTCGTAAAAATAGGCGTCAAGGGGATATTAATTTATCCGTATAATAAGAAGCGATTCTTGGATGCGCTTGAAGTTGGCCCATCAATTAAAGCCGCGATTTAACTCAATCATACAATTTATAATAATCAACGATCAGTTGCCGTAAGGAGTGCCTTCTCCTGAAAGACCGCATTTCCATCTTGCTTTTTGAAGTTCCGGGTGAATCACACAGGAATAATAAATAGTCGCACCATCGAGTTTACCACCATACGGTCCTTGATAATATCCAAGAGGAGTATCTCTATTGCAAATATCATCTGTTCCTCCATGGGCCACGTCTATTTCTGCAAAGATTCCAGTCACGCTATCAATTCCCAAATCCGCTCCTGGCTCTGTAGCTTCTAGACATGCTGCTGGAACGGCATCAGTAACAGGAGGAACCGGATTCGGATCTGGAACCTGTGATTCACAAGTCTTTGGATTGGTATCGCTCGGCTCACCTAAACTTCTAGATTCCTGCGTAGCATCAATTTGTTTTGTTTCCGTATATGTAAAACCAACGATTTTAAATGACGAGGTAAGTCCATCCTGAAC
>JAGOVF010000138.1 GCA_018060885.1 Oligoflexales bacterium
TTCCAGACCGACTTTGGCCTTGAAGGATGCCGGGTACGTCTTGCGCTTCGCTTCGCCCATTCTGACATGCCCCTGTTGGTTCGACGCGAGCTTAAATTGCTGTCCGGTTTTTGGGGTCCACTTTAATTCACGATTTTTACGGCTCTCGCGCTCGGAACTAACAGAAAGAATATCTTATTAGCTTCAATCGTCTGGGCTGTGATTGATATTTTCTTTGAGATATTGCAAACAATAAAAGACTGCTCATTTATCTCTGGAAAACCAATACTAGGTGACTTTCTTTGTGCCTATATTTCCAGTGGAACATTTGATTGGCTTGATATAGTTTCAATTATTTTTGGAAGCTTTTTTGCTTATTATTTGATGTGCAATTTGTGCGTCCATGGTGAAAAAGTTAAATGAATAATGGTTCAAGTTTCACAACTGTAGTAGTGTTATCTCTGGGCATAATAATGATTCTTGGGAATGCGGAATACGAATGGGCAAAGCCAGGCGAAACTGTACCTCAGCGATATTGGGACCAAAAACAATGCGCACATGAAGTTAATCTTCACGCGTTAGCAAACAAAACAGCCCTTTTTCATGACTGTATGGAATTAAGGGGGTATGCCTATATTAATGTTAGTCCCCCTTCCTTGCCTCCGCCTAATACGAATCCTATAAAAACTCTTGACTCTGTATCAGTTCCTGATGAATACAAAAGGGTCAACTCACTCGCTCCTGAATATCGCAATTCAACGAATTATAATGCTGTAGTAAAGGCCGCAAATGAAAAATGGGATCAAGGCATGAATCGATATTATGTTATTGGTGAAATTAATTCAGCTATTAATTTCTCCAAGAGCTTCAATGACAACCAGAAACTATTGCTAGCCAAGCTAGTAAAAACCATTGTACCAATGACATACGATGACAAGCCAATGACTGAAATCGCCTATTCGGCTGATTTAGCATGTTCTGCGGAGACTTAAATGAAATACTCGCGAATCTTTTTAACTTTCGTTTTCTTTGCCGTTGGCTTATTAACCATTTTGGGTAGCGCGACAGAACCTGTAAATGTAGTAGAAGCTACTACGCCTTTCACATTGAGCGAGGCTGATGTCGCTGCAATCAAAAAAGGTGTTTCTGAAAAACTGCTAGATCCTACTAGCCCCCTATTTGGATCTATGCAAGCTAGAAAGGCAAGCTCGAATAGAATCATGGTTTGCGGTTACGTTAATGCAAAAAACACTTTCGGGGGTTATACTGGTGATAAGCCTTACGTGGGAGAATTGTATCAATCAGGTTCAGGGAAAAAAGTAAAATCAGAATTTTCACCTATCAAGCTAGGAGGAACACGCCTTGAAAATTATGATGTAAGAGAAATGTGTTTAAGTAAAGGATTTATTTTTTAATACTACAGGAAGCGTCGAAATAAATAGGTAAAAGGGGGCAGGCACAATTTTGGATTTTCAAATCGTCCTATTAAATTACAGTCACCCAATCTGACTTTCATACAAGAGACACGGCATTCAGACTCCATTTATAGCCATTTGATGTAGTAGGCATATTACGAAATTATCTGGTCTAGAACTATATGAAGCAAAAACATGATCTTAGGATCACCCGTCTTGTCCAGATATCATATAAGGTGACTATATGAAAACATAATATCTGTCCCCGTTAATTTGAAAAATAGACAATTTCCCTTCTACCTTAGTATTGGGATTTCCCCCATAACCACGATTTATTTATACAGGCATGTCTAAAGTAATTATGAAAGCGCAGGAATCTGGATACTTATTTGTAGCTGCTAATCGTAAAAGATTCATTTTACTGGCGGCAGTACTTTTCACAGGTGTGATATCTATTTTGGGGTCTGGGAGTATTCCCACAAATAACAGTGATGGAAGTCAAGTTGGTGGTGCTACTATAACTATTTGGGAAGAGGCTGATAGTTATGCTGCTAAAGGAGAATTTTACCAAGCGTGGTATATGATTACTCGAACTCCACCGGGAATGGAGCCCAAAACGAAAGAATATTTAAAAAATAATAACAAGATATATGATGCCGGAAAAAACTATTTTGATGCTTCTAACCTTAAAATTAAAAAAACTGACGGATACGGAAATAAGTTTATCTATGAACAACTTGATGATTTTGAGCGATTTGCTAAACCACAGGATATGAAATGGGCGAAAAATAATGTTCGCAACCTATACGGGAAAAGAGGGGAGAAATCACAATCACCAAAGACTCAAACGGTTAATACTGGAACATCACAATCAAAGGCCGAAACCGTTAGCCCTAAAGCATCAGAACCTCAATTACAGTATGCCCAGGCAAAAGCGCAATGTGATTATGAGGTTGAAGTAGCTGTGCCAATAGATAATACGCAACGGAGTTATCGAAGTTTTGGTGAAAGGTTTGTGGATGCATTAGGAAAAGATTTAGACCGAAGAAGCCGTAAAAGGGATTTACACCAATATTGCATGGCTGCCAAAGGATTCTAAGAGAATTAAAAGGAGTAATAATTAATTCAGGGTGGTGCCCCAATGCAGAGGGTGAATCTTTCCTAACAGGCTGATAGATAGGGCTTAAACCAACTGCCATACTACCGATTGAGGCGCTAACACCGCTATAGGGTTAGGGTATTGTGAATAAGGAACAATGTCTAATGAAAATGCTGTTCGTCTTTGTCCTCTGCGTACTCTATCTCCCCGCACAAGCGGATCAGGATGAACGTCCGTCTAGCCATCATCACTACCACGCTGTCCTGTCTGATGATTCCAATGCACCCATCGTCCGCCAAGGGAGTACCTGCCCTCCCGGTTACTACCGGAACGGAGAGTACTGCCAGCCAGGGGCAGGCGCTAAGGAGCCAGCTATCAGCCGCGAAGGCAGCGTCTGTCCTTCGGGCTACTATCGGAGCGGGCAGTATTGCCAACCGGGTGCAGGCTATAAGGAGCCCGCCATAAGCCGTAAAGGCAGTGTCTGTCCTCCGGGATACCATCGAAATGGCGACTATTGTGTGAAGTAGGCATCATGGGAGCTTGGTTCCGACCTCATGCGGCGAGAAAATGTAATGGACCGGCTTGATGTAAACGCCAGTAACTTGGGCGGCGCTTAAAAATGAAATGCAACACCTTTATGCTTTAAGGTACACCGCTTGGTTCGTATGCCACCTAGCCAATGTAAGGCTTGTTTGAAATGAACACACCAATAAAGTTGTTTTTAATATGCTTCTGTATATTTTGTGGATTTTCGCAGAATTGCAATGCGCAGGAACTGGAGAGGGAGGCAAAAAAAAATTCAGAGAAACAAGCACTAGAAGAAAAAGAATCAATGAAGAAACTTGAGATTCTTAATCAAGCAATAAAAGAAGGAGAATTATTTAGATGTGGACATGCTTTCGTGACCTTTCATAAAGGGTATGCCATTCGGCACTACGCCACAATTCCGAGTGAATCGGATCTGAGCAGTGTAAGGAAATATAAAGAAAAAGAATATTACAGAAAGTGGGAAGACATTGATATTAATAGATTTTCGTTTGATCTCAGCACACGCACCCGCTACGAGTTTAATATGAAAAATAGCACAATGGCACACCAAACGACGTATATCGCACGACCAAAACCAATAAAATATTCACCAACGCAAGAAATATGCGACCGCATAAGGTAACTCCTGATCATAAACCGGAGAGAGTTCAATGAATAAAATATACCTAATCATGTTATTTGCCATAACCCCTAAATTATTAAATGCACAAATTTATAACGTTGATATTCCGGCTGGTACAAATGGTGTGTTTCAAATGGAAGTAGATTGTTCAACGGTAATGAGTCGAGCAGTTGGAACAAAACTTGATGGCAAACATTTTGAAACAGGAACCAAATTACCAACCCCATGGGAATCAACGGATATCGCAAAGGCAAAATGCAAATCTGTTCGTTCTGGCTCAAGTTCTGGCGCAACTACGAATGAATACGATTCAGGAGAGTCATGCTCTGAACTTCGCACAAGGTACAGCAGATGTGTTAAGGCATCAATGATGGGAGAACAATGTCGTCCAGAAGACGATATTGTGATGCCTATTAGATGCAGAAGGTAGTGCGGGTTCCTGTTCAGGGATTCGAGATTGATTATCTGCTGATTAATTTCTTTGTGCTAGATATGGGATATTCATAATTTTGCATACAGTGAGGCTTGCCTTTTTTCGATAACCACCAAACTATTCGCTGATCATAGACAGGGGAAAAACCATGAAACTTCCGATTTATCTATTTGCTATTATTATTATGCTGCCGTTCAAAGTTTATAGCCAGGACAACCAAGATAACAAAAAAAACGACTGCGAGAGATATTTAAATTATGCGCACGAAAATCTCAAAGAAATTGCTTATTTAAAATACAGCGTTAGGAAATCTAACCGGCTTGAAGAGATTAGTGCACAATTAAAAATACCCAATGAATCCAGTAAATTGCAAACCAATATTCAGTATTTGATGAAGTATGACTGCCCTACAACGGATTATCCTTTGGAAGATATTATCTATAAACTTAACGCACAGGAGTGTGGTATATATTTTAATGGCCTGGAAGAAAAAAAATTACTAAAGAAATTATCCAGTAATATCAAACCACCATCTCCATTGTTTGATGACCCATCCGTGTGCGATAAAAATCACTGGAAACCTTTGTACTTGAGTGGAATGAAATGACTGCATCTCTTTATTAAAGGGCGGAATCCAGTACCAAGTGCAACACCTGTTAGTGAACGGAGCCCTCGGGCTGGTTAAGACGTTCCATCATGGCCCCGTAGACGCTGATGGGTGGGAAGTAGCCGTGGATCGCCCGTGGCCGCTGGTTGAGCCGATCAGCGATCGTATCGAGTTGTTCCTGGCTGTAGAGCGCCAAGTCAGTGCCCTTCGGCAGGTACTGTCTCAGGAGCCCGTTGGTGTTCTCGCAGGACCCTCGTTGCCAGGGGCTATGGGGGTCGCAGAAGTAGACCTTCACCCCGGTCTGGGCGGTCAGCTCGGCATGGCGCGCCATCTCTTTGCCCTGGTCATAGGTCAGCGATTGGCGCATCGGTTCAGCAATGCCGTTGAGCTTAAGGGTGTAACCCGCCAGGGCGGAGGCGGCGGTGGCATCGTCCATCTTGGCCAGCAGGACCAGGCGGGAGGAACGTTCGACCAGGACCCCCACCGCCGAGCGGTTCCCCGCCCCCTTGAGGAAGTCGCCCTCCCAGTGGCCGGGCAAAACCCGGTCATCCACCTCGGGCGGACGCACATGAATGCTTACCATATCAGTCAGTTGCCCGCGCCGATCCGTGCCGCGGGAGCGCGGCAGGCGAGCACTGCGCGCCTTGCGCAGACAGGCGATCAGTTCCTGGCGCAAGGCACCCCGCGGCAAGGCGTAGAGACAGGTGTAGATGGTCTCGGCGGAGACCCGGCGATCCGGGGCATCAGGCCACATCATTTTCATGGCGCCAGCGATCTGTCCGGGCGACCAGCTCTCCTGCAGAAAAATGTTCGACCACGCCAAACAGCACGCCTGCCACTGCCAGCTTGGGCGACCCACGCGGCTGGAAACGACAGCGCCGGGCTGCGTGGCCGGCCCGCTTGGCGTCGTAGCCGCTGCTCCCAGGAGCATCAGTCGGCGCTATAGGGCGGCGCCATTCCCGACTGATGGTCGAAGGGGCACGGTGCAGGGTCCGCGCGATGGCACGCAGACTCTGCCCCTCTTGGGCCATCAACATGAGCGTCGCACGTTCTTCGGCAGACAGTTGTTCGTAGTTCGTGCCCATCGCAACACCTTCAAGCGTAGGGGTGTTGCACTTGATTCTAGACTCCGCCAAGCCTTTATAATTGGGCCTTGGATGCCTAGAAAAGAATCACGCCATGCAAGAACGAGTAAATATGAATATTATTAATGCATTTGTCCAAGAATGGGCTATTTGTGCAGGCGCAAAATCGGTTCTTCATGTCAAAGGGTCGGCATTAAATTTTTTCACAAATATTAATAATTTAAACACACAAGAAGTCGATGCGCCTCAATCTGTCCTGAAGAATAGTCTCTACGATTTAATTCTTGGCGATCTTCCTTTCGGCAGGAATTTAGTTGAGTGGGTTGATGGCGCAAGGACGATTAAGGTCAAGCGAAATTGGCTCGAAATACTAAAATGTCTAGGTTTTCTTGGGACAAATGGAACAGCCTTGTTTTTATTAGAACCACCAGGATTTAGTACATCTATGGGCGTTACGTTCGAAAAGATACTTATTGAACACGGTTTTTTTGTCAATGCTTATATCAATTGTCCTAAAAGAATACTCCACCCGGAAACGGCAATAACACCCATTTTAGTCGCGCTATCGAGGCAGCGGACAAAAAAATTGTTTGTGGCCGAAATTTCAGACGATACACAGGCGCGAGTAGTAGTTCGAAACTATTTTTCAAATATCAACGAAGGAGACCTTGCGAGGGGTAAATTTATTGGTGCTGGCGACTATTCTGGCTTTCATCACATCAAGATTAGAGAGCAAATTGACCGCTTAGAAACCCAATATAAAACATATGAAGAACATAGCCTGGGTGATTTGGCTATCGAAATAAATTATGCAAGGCCCGGTGAACAACTACATGAACGCGATAACGCTATATATATTTCGAAAATAGGCTGCTTTCATGTCATTTGTAGACTCGAAGATGCCAATTTGAAGCATCATCATTATTTCCAAGTTGTTCTTCGTGATTCGGTATTAAACAAATATGTAGTCTCATTCTTTGGGTCAGCTCTTGGAAAGCTGGTCATCGACTCCTTAACAACGTCTAGCACTATTGATCATCGTAATAAGAAAGATATCGAGCAGGCACTTATTGCGCTTCCAGGGTTAGAGGAACAAAGATCTATAGTGCAAACTCAAAATAAACTTCAGGTGTTGAAAAATGCAATTGACGGATTCCATTCAGAATTAGCTTTAAACCCTACCAGTTCAAGTTCCATTTTGGATCAGCTCGATATGATGCTTACCGCAATTAATGCACTGACTGATGCAGATAGACTCCGTGGTTTTGTGCGGGAAGGTGAAACAAAATATGTTGAATTCAAAGAAACGCTCAGCGTCGACGTCAAAAAACAGACAAAGGAAAAATATATCGCGGATTCCGCCTTAAAGACGGTCGTCGCCTTTCTAAATACGGACGGCGGAAAGTTGCTAATTGGTGTTTCAAACGATGGCCAAATACCAGGTTTGGAGGCGGAAATTGGAAAATTTCATAAGAACCTTGATTCTTTCCTTCTTTATTGGAAAAATCTCCTGAAAGAGAGGATTGGTGAAGAGTACTACCCCTTCATTGAATATCGAGTGATTAAGGTTGATGACAAGCCTGTGCTTTTCGTAGAATGCAAATCGTCACAGTCGGCATGCTATCTTGATAGAAAGGATTTTTATGTAAGAACGAACCCAGCAACTGATAAGCTTGAAGGCCCAAAGCTGGTTGAATACGTAAAAAATCATTTTAGGTAGAATGGATGAATTTAAGCAGGAATTTTAGACTCCGCTGTGCATATTGGCGCTTAATGATGCTATCAGACAGAATCTGCCCGAAAAGGGGGGCGATATCGGACTATTGGGACGAGTTGCCCTGATAATCAATGGTTAGTTTTACTCAGGAGTGCTTGTGATTGAGGGAAGTATCAACTCCACAGACAGATTGATGAGGTATATGAGCTTTGAGAAGTTCGTGGACATGGTCTGTCGCGGAAAGATTTTTGTTTCTAGATCAGATAGGTTCGACGATGCTTTTGAAGGAAATTACACACAATTCGTTTATGAGATAAGCCGAGGAATTACAGTTACATCGAATGGAGAATCTAGTAACCGAGGGATGGTGAACAATACCAAAGAAATTAGGGAGAGCGCTTTTGTGAGTTGCTGGACACTCAGCGAAACAGAGAGCATGGCTCTCTGGAAATTATACGGAGGAAAGAACTCAATCGCGATAGAAACTACAGTCGGTGCTCTAGAGATTGAAATAGGAAGGCCGGAAAATAGTGTCCTGGAATTAGGGTTACTTAGTAAACGGATTGTTAAAGTCGATTATATCGATCACAGATCAAGAGATGAGAAATTAGCAAGGGAGTTGCTAACTTCTAGGCGTGCGCCTTTGACGAAAAAGCCCATTGCATATACCTACGAACAAGAAGTAAGAGTGATCATAGACTATTTAAATCAACCGCCGATTCAGGCAGATTTTAAAAATAGACTCGGTCTAGGAATAGATATAGCGATTAATCCTCAAAGTCTTATCAATCAAATATATGCATCCCCCTTAGCTGACGCTTGGTTTTTCGAACTTTTAAAACGGATGTTGCAAGATCACGGTATGGATAATTTACTCTCGTGGTCAAGTATGCGCGTAGCTCCAGTCAACGAGGTGTTTGAACCGTAAAACTAACAATCACATACAGCCGATCCGTTCGTCGCTAGCGCTCTTCACGGTCGGTTGATGTGAAGCGTTAGGCACAAAGAGGCTACATGGCACTAAATTTAGGGAAATTACTAAAACCGGAAGCATATGCTTGTATTGATACTTGCATAGGAGAGATTTGTATCTTTGACATAAATGTAAAAAGTCAAACTGAACTTCATAAAAAGCTAGGTGCTTCGTTAAAGGAGCAAGCTCCTGAGGATTTTGTCAGGAATTTTTGCTTGTATGTATGCTTTCCAAAGGAATCATTGAAAGAGAATAAATACAAGCCAGATAGCCCAGTTCTTACCGATGACGACGTGATTAAGCTATCAGATGAAGATCTTGAAAATATAGCGGGAATTTATATCGATAACAATGAGTATCTATTTAAGAAACTCACATTTAGAAACAAGAAAAGCGAAGAAGGGGAAACAGTTAATTACGGGGAATATAAAGAAATTGAACATGCAAAAAAAGAAAATGAATCAAACACATTTTATCTTCATCGGCTTTCTATCCTAGAGGGTGAAAAACGCAAAAAACAGTTTGAGGACATGCTTAAGTCTGCATCTGGATTAAGTGGCTTTTCATCAAAATTAACTGATAGCATAAAAAACACTCTATCTTGGGG
>JAGOVF010000020.1 GCA_018060885.1 Oligoflexales bacterium
ATTCTCTACAACATCTTTCCATGCAGTATAGAGTGTCATTAAAAGCGCCTCAACTTGTTCTAGGCACTCAGGGTTATTGTTGATGTTTCCTTCAATCAACTTATCAATCATAAACACATATAAATTTTCTAAATCAACAGCCAACTGCCCACCAACTTTGAAGTCCAAAGTTGCCATTAACTCTGAAAGAATTGCCGTCGCTTTACTTATAAAACGGCCTTTTTCTGCTATTTTCTTTTCTTTCATGGCTGCATGAGCTTGGCGAGTAAATCGAATTGCTCCTTCGTATAACATGAGGAGAATACGCTCACGACTTGCAGTAGTAACTGACGTTTTCTGGTACTGACGATAAGGATTGTTCATAGCAGCAGCCCATCCACTTCCTGTTAATTAAAGTCCTCATCCTTGAGAACCTTTTTGACCAGAAGCTGCTCCCATCCTTGCCGATAGAAAATCACCTTGAGAATTGAGCTTTGACATTTGTGACTCTAGCGAGGAAAACTGCCTACGAATCTGCTCCTCTTTCTGGGTCAACTGTCGCTGCTTTCTCTCGATGTCTTGATCTTGGTTTTTGATGATCGTATCTAGTCCTTTTATTCGAGACTTTACGACACCAGAAACCGGATCACGAAAACCCTTGATTGCATCACTTACACGCGCCGCAAGTCCAGGCCCATCTTTCGTCGAGACAAACATTGAAGCAACTTCTTCATAATTTTCGGCCAGAGCTGCGCGAACTTTAGAGTCATCCATAGTCAAATTACCTGTTTTGGGGTCGGTGGTTATACCCACATCTGCCATAATATTATATTTTCCTCCAAAATTTCGGGTTGTTAGAACTGTGCTTTGGAGGTTGCGCATAATCGTTCTGAGGGCACCGTCACCTGCCAAGATGCCTCTCTTTCCCTCTGGATCTTCTTGATTTTGTTGATGAGCGTAATTTGCAATCTCATTGTATTTATCTACAAACGCCTTAATTTGTTCCACCGTGGCATCCATGTCATGTGTCACATTAACTTGCACTCTGGTGCCTGCTTCGGCGCGCTTCACATTAAAAACAACTCCATCTAACAATTCATCGAGGGTATTGTCTTCATCTGTGATGGGTACATCTTCAAATAAAATATCTAAGTTTCTCCCAGTGACTTGCTCTTTAAATTCTAAAAAAGTTGTATCTTCGTCTACAACAATTTTTGCCTCTTCTCCAGAGTCTGCGCTGACCACAAGCAAACGATAAGAATCTGGTTTGAATTTTGTGTTAATCACCATCGCTCGAAGTCCAGCATCTTGATCGTTAATTTGATTAGCCACATCTTGGAGAGTCGCATCTGGCTCAATAACTATCTCAAGCGGCTCCTTATCGGCGCGATGAACCTCCATAAAACCGAACCCGACAGGAGTCTGATCTTTATCTGGAAACCCATATGCAAGTTCCTTTTCAGATTTGGCAACACCCCTGACTTCAAATTCATAAGAGCCAAGAAGCGCTATCCCTTCGCTTACTGTCCCATCAATAATATCAGGATGAGAAGATTCGACTTTAAGCTTAAAAAAATCTCCGCGACTACTTATGGCACGGCTTGTTGTATCTAACTCACTCAAAAGCTTATCCAGATTAGAAAACTCACCTTTTTCCTGAACGACTTTTTCTTTGCGTTTTTGTGCTGCCTCCATCGGAAGCTTTTGAACTTCGACCAATTGATCGACCAATTTTGGATCAATCCCCGATGCAAGACCTGTCATTCTTATGCCCATTTAGTATCCTTTTTTTTCATCCTAGCTCGGTTATAATAGGATTAGGAACTTCAACTTCTATTCGCCAATAAACTTGTAAAGAAAGTTACCATGAGTCAAATCCATCAATTTGTCTTTCCAGCGCCTCCAAGCATGTTCCCAGACATTGAAAGTCTTTTACACCAAACTCTGCGCGAACCACCCATCGACTACAGTATTCTAAAGGAATACCCGCTGGTTTTTTTTGAACAGCATAGTGACAAGAATGTAAGTGGCGGTAGCTTGGTCGGCCGAATTGATGACACGATTGCCACTCACCTGAGCCTTCTTATACGAAACTTTGTCATTGCTGATGGTACTGTAGTATTGCGAATTGGCTTTGTTAGCAATGTCGCTACGCAGCCTCATTGGCAAAAAATGGGCTATATGACCGCTACTTTTAAACAACTTGACTCCATAGCTGAAAAGCATGACCTTGATGCCCTTTTATTATGGGGGGACTTAAGCAAATTCTACCAAAATCTGGGCTATATGTCTCTTGGCCGTGAGCAAAGATATCATTTATCGCGAAGTCTACTTACGCACTATCAAACAGTCCTTGGGGAATTAATGCAAAAAAGAACGATCAAAACAGAAGTTCGACAGATAAAAAATGCAGAACTTTCCGAAGAGCAATTTCGAGATCTCAATAAACTTCGTCCTCCACAGAAGATGAATTGTCACCGAACTGTGGCGGAATTCAGAAATCTTATAATGATTCCTGACACTTATATTTACTGCTGCTTTTCGGGCACTACGCCTGTTGCCTACGCCGTCATGGGGCGAGGTAAAGATTTTATCGGAGTGATACATGAGTGGGGATCCCTCAATTTCTTTCATCTACATGAGACAATTAACACGGTTTTTGCTAGTAGTCTTTTTTCGGAAATATTACTACTATCGCCCGCTGATTTGCCGCAAGAATTTTCCATTGGATTAAGAAGTTTTAGCGAGAAAATTGAACTACTGCCGATGGCGATGGCAAAAGTCTTCAATAGTAAAATAAAAGCAGAATTAGAGGAGATTTTTGTTTGGGGACTCGATTCGATTTAATCTGGGAACTGCAAAAAACAGCGACCGATTATTTGTGGCTGAGCAATAGAGATCTACAAATTCCAAGTATTGAATTCATAAACAATTTTTTTAAAAATATTAATCGGGAAACAGATCTACAAAACTTAAAGTTTGTCGAGCAGGATGTCTTAAGCCGCCGCCAAGCAGAAAAATTCAGACAGGAACTTAAAAAGCTTAAAACGAATCGTTTATTGAATTATGTCGATTCAATTCTAGAAAAAAAAGAAATTTTGACCCGCAAAAATAGCCTTCATGACTTCTGCAACAGCATAATTTGGACGCGCTTTCCTAAAAGCAAATGGGCTCTTTGCGAAGTATTCAGAAAGGCCATGCCTGAAACCGCAAGTTTAAATGGTCGTAGTGAATTGCAGAATTTTTTAACTTGTTTTGATGAAGGCGGCATCGTTTTAGTAACCAGCAAGCAACACTATAGTAATTTAATGCAACAACTCAGAAGCTCTAAGGATCACAAAGACTATGGAAAATTAGATAAATTATTTTACAGCTATTTTTTTGGCCACGGACTTATGGAACAAGTCCGGCTCCAAAATAAAATATTTTATACAAGTTGCTGCGTCCTGGGTTTTGAAGAAAGTTTTTTCAGTCTCGATTTGCTCAAAAAAGCAAACTTAATAGATCTTGAACTTGCCAAGAATCTCTTTTTACTTAGCCACGATTTTTCTAATTCAAAAAGTAATTCTTGGACTCACTTCTTTTGGACCCGCGATTCTTTTTTGCCCTGCGATTCTCTTTTAGTCAGCGATTTTTTGGACAACGATTCTCTTTTAGGCAGCGGCGAAGACTTTAATTTAGCTTCGTACGCAAATACAAATTCATTGTCTTTATAATCAACTTTTACAGCACCGCCGTTTTGTAATTTGCCAAAAAGCAACTCATCCGCAAGTGGTTTTTTCAAACGTTCTGAAATGACTCGATGGATGGGCCTTGCACCAAATATCGGGTCATAGCCTATTTTTGCAATATATTCACTGGCAGCTTTACTCATTTTCAACACAACTTGTTTTTTAGCTAATTGTGCTGAAAGTTCCGCTATGAATTTCTCTACGACTTGTAAGATAATATCTTTATTTAGAGGTTTAAAGCCGATAATGCCATCGAGGCGATTACGAAATTCTGGGGTGAATAAAGTCTTTATCGACTGCGATACAGCAGTACTTTCGTTTTGTTCGCGTCGAAAACCCAACTGGCCTCGACTTAATTCTTCGGCACCAGCGTTAGTTGTCATGATTAAAACGATATTACGGAAATCCGATTCACGGCCACTTGTATCGGTTAATGTGCCATGATCCATTATTTGTAGTAATAGATTAAAAACCTCTGGGTGAGCTTTTTCTATCTCATCGAGCAACAAAACACTGTGCGGATCTTTGGTTACCTTATCTGTTAACAAGCCACCTTTGTCGTGTCCAACATAACCCGGAGGAGAACCAATCAATTTTGCAACCGAATGCGCTTCCATATATTCGCTCATATCAAATCGGATCAATGGAACCTGCATAATTTTGGCCAATCCGCGAGCCAATTCAGTCTTACCTACGCCAGTGGGCCCACTAAATAAATAACTGCCAATTGGCTTTTCCTTGACACCTAAACCCGCACGCGACAGCTTTATCGACGTCGAAAGCGCTTCAATGGCTTGATCCTGGCCAAAGACAATTTTTTTAAGATCTTCCGCTATTTTTTTGAGCGAAGATTTTTGCTTTGATTCGAGTTTTTCTGCAGGCACTTTTGCAATTGCAGCAACAACATTTTGAATATCTTTTAAGGTTACACGATGGAATTTTTCTTTAGCTCCAGGCTCTCTATTAAGAGCATAAGCTGCGCCGACTTCATCTATAATATCTATCGCCTTGTCTGGAAGCTTTTTATCTCGAATATACCTTACACTCAGTTCTACTGCTGCTTGCAATGCTTCTTTATCATAACGAACATGATGGTATTCTTCGTATTGTTTTTTTAGACCTTCTAAAATCTCAACTGTTTGTTCCTGACTTGGTTCATCCAGATCAACTTTCTGGAAGCGACGTACAAGCGCCTGATCATTTTCAAAATGTTGCCTGTATTCTTTATAGGTCGTCGCACCAATGCAACGAAGCTCGCCTGAGGCAAGAGCGGGCTTTAGAAGATTGGACCCGTCTAGAGAACCACCGCTCACAGCACCCGCTCCAATGACGGTATGGACTTCATCTATAAACAAAACAGCATTTTTGTGTTGCGCTAAGCCTTTAAGCACAGCCTTTAACCGTTGCTCAAAATCACCTCGATATTTCGAGCCTGCAACCAATGCTCCCATATCGAGCGCAAAAATTCGCATGTTTTCTAATGCCTGAGGAACACGTCCTTCAACGACTCGTTTTGCTACACCTTCCGCTAACGCAGTCTTTCCGACTCCTGCATCACCAATTAATAAAGGGTTATTTTTCTTTCGACGACATAAAATTTGAAGAACGCGCTCTATTTCTGTTTCTCGTCCTATAATTGGATCTATCTTTCCAGACTCCGCACGTTGAATCAGATCAACGGTGTATTGACTCAAAGCATCATTGGCACTCTTACCATTTTGGCTTTCTGGTTCTGTTTCTCGACCCGACTGGGCTTCGTCAAGATTTTTGCGAATATTTCTTGCTCCAGACACACGGCTTTCGCGTGACTTCTCGCCACCTTCAGGAAGCAAGAGTTTTTCATCTACTCCTGGTTTAACAACTCCATGAGAAGCAAATTGCAAAAGGTCAAAAAGACTAATTTCTTGGCGCAGCATTGAATACACAGCATGTGAGTCCTTTTCGGCAAACATTGCTATGAGTACATGCACACCTTTTATTTCATGTTGCCCCGAAGATCTGACTTGATTTGCCGCAGTTTGAATAACCCTCTGGAAACCGAGGGTCGGTTGAGGAACATAGCCAGATGGGTCTCTCACAATAGGTAACTGCTCAAAAAAATCTTCGATAAATCTTTTTGTTGCATTGACTGAACCACCGCAGGCGATGATCGCATTTGCGGCTTGTTTATCGTATAGCAATGCGTATAACACGTGCTCTAAAGTCACATATTCATGACTCCTGCGTGCTGCTTCTGTAACAGCTAGATTCAAGGCAACTTCTAACTGATGGCTGATCATTTTCAAGCATCCTTTTCTAGAGTACACTTCAAAGGATATTCATTTGCAGTAGCTTCTTTTGTAACTTGCACAACTTTAGTTTCGGCTATTTCATAGGGAAAAATTCCACACAGCGCCTTACCTTCATTGTGCACAATTAACATAATCTGCGTCGCCTCTTGGTGATCTTTATGAAAATATTTTTGCAAAACTGTTATCACAAAATCCATCGGAGTGTAGTCATCGTTATGCAACATAACTTTGTAAAACGGTGGCGCTAACAGAGACTTTCTGGCTTTTGTGACAACGCCGCCTTGCAATTCTTCATCCGAAGCCAATAAAATTCATCCTTTTTTACTTAAACATCCATCGCCACTTAGAATGATTATGGAATGTCTTTTGTCAAGATCCTAAATGAAACTACTAAAAAGACGGAACCTACTCTATTCAAGTCTAATGACCACGCGCCGGTTTCCGGCACGAGCTTTTTGCAGGGCTTCGCCTTTTAATCCAGCAACTGGAAAGCGAGGTTGGGTGTGGGCAAAAGCTACGATAGTAGAGCGCTCTTCTTTAACTCCAAGGCTTTTTAAACTTCGCATCATTGCTAAACTTCTGGCAGAGCTTAGCTCCCAATTCGTTGGGTACTTGCCGCCTCGCATCGGCGTATCATCTGTATGACCTTCAATGAGAACTTTGTATTTAGTAGGGGCCTTGGCAATGACGGCTAAAACACCTTTAACTTTTTCTGCAGTTTGTTTATTCGGCTGATCCGAGCCTGGCGCAAAAAGTAAACGATCTTTTAATTCCACGGCAAGTCCGTCGATGTCGAGCTTAACTTCAGCAAAATCTTGTAAGCGACGACGATGAATTTCGTGTCGAATTTTTTCCGCAAGTTTATCCAAACTTTCTTTTGTTTGGCCTACAATTTCTGCCTTCATGCCTTCTTTAAGATTTTCATAACGCTTTTTATCTAGTGTTGACATGGAGAGCATAAGTGCAAAAAAACAAAGCAACACCAAAGACATGTCGGTAAAGGACAACATCCATAACGCTTCACCCTTTTTTTTATTGTTCTTAAGACTACTGACATCAAAAATTGGGTTAGTCAAGCTCTATGCACCCCGCTTATTAGAGGACTCATTTTTCTTAGTATACGTATTCATAATATTATTAAGATGTAAGCTCGATTTTTTGTTTTTCAAATGCAACACACCTTCATAGACTAACAAGTCAATTTCAAGTGCTTTTTCAGCTTCAACTGCAATTTTTTGACCCCAAGGTGAATAAAGCATACTACCTAAAATAAGCCCATAAAAAGTCGTGATGAGAGCTAAAGCCATACCTGCGCCAATAGCACTCGGATCTTTAATATCTGCCATTAATGCAATCAAGCCAATTAATGTTCCAATCATCCCGACACCGGGACATAACTTCGACATATTTTCAAACAGCTCGTTCGCTTTATGCATTTGGCTCTGTTTCGCTTTGAGTTTTGCTTGCAAATTGTGCTGAATTTCATCTAGCGAAAAATCATTCACAATCATAGAAACACCATCTCGCAAAAATTCGTATTTCAGCGTCTTTCTTTCGTTCACCAAAGCACCGAAACCTTCGGCTCGAACTTTTGCAGAACATCTCGTGAGTGAATCAATAACTTCTAATTGGATGCGCCTTTTATTGGTAAACATAGACTGCAATAAAAGCTGGATACCGAGCACAAAATCCTTAATTGTATTAGAAAGAAGCATTACTGAGGGCGGGCAAAGGACCAGTAAAACCATGGAGGGCTTATCAAAATAACCGGAAAAGCCCTGAGCAGGAAAAGTAAATACATAATAAAAACTGAAAATAATTCCCGCTATTCCGAGTAATGCAGACATTGCTTCACCTCTAGTTTCAAGGAAAGAACGAACTTTAATTCAAAATCGTGCTATGTTGATTTGTTATTACAATTTTATTATAAATGTAGAAGGGACTGTTGTCATCTTAGTCAAGATTTATTCGGGTCTTTACCCTCTTAAGAATTTGAGCTGTTTCAAAAAAATTTAAAAATTTGTATTTATTTATAAAAACAAAATCGAGTGCAACTTACTCAAGATAACGAGCGCATGCTTAATATTTAGAGATTGTTAATCTAACTCTAAATCTCGCTTGTCGGCGGGGGCCAGAATAGGCTTACCTTCCGGCAATGACGCGAAACGCCAAGATTCCAGTTCGATAAGTCCAAGCTGATTCGATAGTTTTGCAGTCAATTTTTCGTCTTCAATCAAACGACGTTTGCATGACTCAATTTTATATAGATTAGCTGCAAAAGAAATATATCTTCCTTCAAGTCCCCGACATGCCTCTTGCTGTGAAACAAGTACAATTTCTTTGCCTTCTTCTGTTATCTTCTTAGTGAGATACTTATCTGTTGCCGATGAAAGTGGAATCCCCTCTTCAATTGCATTGTATTCTTCCCAACTTAATTCAGTAATCCTACTATTAGATAAAGTTGTTTTTTGACTGTGTTCAATATAATTATCCCAATCTTGCAAAAGCCTTTTTTTACAATTTTCTACATAATAAATTTCGTTAAGTGTATAGGTAATGTACTTTCCGTTTAAGCTGCGGCAGTCATGACCTTTTGCTATTTTAGGCTCATTCTTAGTTTTCTCTGTGGTATCTAACTTCATGGAAGCTACAACATCCCTGTCAATCTCGACTATATTTTGACCTTGGCGCTGAATATTCATCAATTCCAACTCAGATTCAATGGGAATTAATGTGCAATCTTTTACGCGATAAACATCAGAAAAATAGGCGACTATCTTACCGTTATAATCTTTACAGCGAATTACCTTGGCCGCGCCTCGATCGACTGACAATGCAACAGGACAGATAACGCAAAGCAAAAAAAGAATACTAATAAAAAGCTTCATCATTCTTTCGCCTAATTTGAAATTGAACCTTCTAAATTGTATACCATAATTCCAAAATGTTCACGTAAGGCCTCAAAAAGTTGAAATATCGGTAGTCCCACTACATTGGTAAATGATCCTTCGATCTTTTCTATAAACAAACTTCCCTTACCCTGCGCTGCATAAGAACCAGCTTTGTCCAAAGGTTCTTTAGTCGAAACGTACCAGTCTATCTCTTCATCAGATAGGTTTTTAATCAAAACTTGGGTGTCAACATTAAAACTTTTGTGTCTATATACGCCTTTAATATATCCGGCTAAACTTACCGCAGTAATAACCATGTGGCTTTGACCTGAAAGGCTCTTTAGCATAAGGACCGCATGTTTTTCATCCACGGGTTTTTCCAAAATAGTATTATTTAGAACCACAATAGTATCTGCCGCAATTGTTACAAAATCCTCTGTAGGATCGATATTTCTGCGAGCAGCACAAACTTTTAAAGCCTTTTCCTGGGCATTTCTCAATGCATAAGCAGAAGGCTTTTCATTTTGCATTGGAAACTCAAGTATATCTGGAACTAACACATCAAATTGAAGTCCCAACGCTTGTAAAAGCTCTTGCCTGCGTGGAGAAGAGCTTGCGAGGTAGATTTTCATAAAATTAACGTATCCTCTGCATCCATAGCAATATCTGTTCTGAATATCACTTCCGGCCAATTCGGCTTCAGCATATTTATATAATCATATATTGATGAGCGTGCTTGCAAAAAACTTGGCTTTTTTGCAACGATGCTTAGAACTCTACCAGAACCAGCATTTAATTTAGAAGAAGAAGCATCTTTATTAGAAACAACACTTGCTGCAAAAACAATACGTCCATCTTGAACTTGACCGATATTTCCCAGATCTAATTCTGGAAACTGATTAGCTTGGTCAAAAGGGTAGCCCGCATTTGCCATGACAACAGCGACAGTTTTCATTTTATCAGTATCTTTTCTATTATTTGGATACCTGAGTGGCTTGCTGCCCTTCTCTAATATCCACTCCAGCCAATCACCTTCATCGCTCATGGCTAGAACTTGGGCTTCCGGATCCCCAAGACGTACATTGTATTCAATGACTTTGGGCCCTGAAACTGTCCACATGAGTCCTATATAAAGAAAACCCTGATAGTTAATCTGACGATAATTTAAAGCTTGAAGTAAAGGCCGAAGAATCTTTTTCTGAATTTGCTCCTCTGCATCGACAGGTAACCAAGCTACTGGCGTATACGCACCCATTCCTCCCGTATTGGGTCCAAGATTTCCATCGCGTAGTCTTTTATAGTCAACAACAAATCCCAAACTTTCAGAGTTATGATTGCAAATCAAACTAAAATGTGACACCTCGCGACCAATTAAACATTCTTCTATAAGCACCTGTTTTGCAGCAGTCTTTAGCTGAAGAGAATTTAAACGAAGGACTGCTTCTTTAATACTAGCCTCGTCATGACAGACAAAGACGCCTTTCCCAGAAGCCAAACCGTCGGCTTTGAGCACTACTGAGCCAGCTTTTTGAAAATATTTTAGAGCCACATCTAAAATACTTTCATTTTCTTGCACTATGACGAAATCTGCTGAAGGTATGCCAGCATCTCTCATTAATTTTTTTGCAAAATATTTAGACCCTTCAAGCTGCGCGCCCTCTTTTCCAGGACCGAAGAACAAAATGCCGGCTTCTCTAAATGCATCGCCTAAACCATCGACCAAAGGTTGTTCAGGACCACAGATAACTAAATCAATCTTCTCGAAAAGACACTTTTCAATGAGTTTTTGGAAGCTATTTAAATAATTCACTCCCCAAACCTTTGTTTGGCGAGCAATTGCTGGATTACCTGGACAAACTATGATTTCGGGATTTAAAGGTGATTTCTCTAATTTATAGAGCAGGGCGTGTTCTCTGGCTCCTGATCCTATTAACAATACTCGCAATTAACTCTCCTTTTTATAGAAAATTAAAATATTTCTATACCTGAAAAGCATCGAAAACGTAAGCATGATAAAATTATTCAGGTATAACAAATAAAAAATTGTGTAAAAAATAACTCCGGAACTCCGAAAGCAGAGGTTGAATTGACCGAATCTCCAGCTTTAAATCAAGTATGGCCAGAAAAAAAAGCTGCACTTATAGCGGCATCACTTGAATCATCTCGAGTCATAAAAGAAATATTTGCTCCCTTCTCTTGGGAATTAGAGATTTTTATTGAACAAGAAACTGCTGCATTACAAAGTATTACAAAAGGCAAAAATTACTTATTGATTTATGAAGAGCCTGAACAAGATAGTGTTTATGAATTTATTAGAAAAATAAATCGTGAGCCGCAATTCCTTTCCACTCCGCTTATGATGTTTTTAAAACCAAATAGTTATACTCATCAAAATATCTACAAATCATTAAGCATAGCCGCTCTATTTTCAACACCACCTAGCCCAAGCAAAGCAACTCCGACAATCGCAAAATTTCTTTCTTTTTGGGAGACCACTGATTTTAAACTCCTAAGAGCCTGTAATTATCACGACATCAAGGGCAATCAAGAACAAAGCAATAAATTTCTTGCATCATTAATAGAGCAAAAGGGCCTATTAGGCTCGATTGCAAGCCGTATTCTTGCATTAAAACTCGAAAAAAAATCCCAAGTAGACGAAGCGGAAAAAGTTCTCATTAACGCTATAAAAATAGCACCGCAAAATCTCGGACTTCTACTTATGCTCGGTGAGTTTTATTTAAATTACAATCTACCTCAACTTGCTCTAAAGGTGTTTCAATCAGCTTTAAGAACGTCAAACAACTTTCCTCCCTTGCTACTTGATATTATTCAAGCCAAATTCGCCCTAAAAAAATACCCTGATACTCTCGAAAGCCTCATCACACTTTCTGACTCGAAATTCTTTCAAATCGAGGCTCTGTGCAATCTCTATAAAATTTATATGATGAGAGGTATTCAAAGCAGTGCACTTAAATTAGAACAAAAAAATTTAGAGGCAACTAAGCATATCTCTAAAGACTGGCGCAATCTAAATTATGAGAATAAGATCATCACTGCCAGCTAAGCGCTAAATATCCAGTTTTGATACAGAATGGCTTATGCGTCAATTTATAAAATTTACAATATATTCATTACTTATCTTAATTGTCATTTTGTGGCTTTCTGTCACAATTTTAAATCATAATTATATCCAAACATTTGCCAAACAAAGCACCAAAATTCTTTTTAAAGAATACACCGAACTCCAACTTGACTACGAACAATTGAGTTTAGAATTCTTCCCGCCCGCAATTTCAATGAATAGTATAACGATCAACCACCCATCTAATTTAGATTTATTGAAAATTGAAAAGGTAAACGCAAATATTTCGCTGCTATCTCTTTTTGTAGCTGAACCAAACTTTGACAAACTACAAATTATCGGCTTAAAAAGCACCATGAGAGAAACACAGTTGAAATCGATAATAGATACTATTAACAAAAACTTATCGAATCTCCCTAAAAGCAAATCGCGACACAATAGTCGTCCTCTTTTCAACAATATTGAATTAGTAGAAAGTCTAATAAAATTCTCTACAGATACTCCTTATAAGAACGAATTACTTGATTTTGATTTAAAAGTAGATTTTGTAAAACTAAGTTTTGGAAATCAAGACAAAATTAGCATTGCTGCTCGCACAATTTTTAATATGAGCTCTGTGAGCAAAACATTTTTTAGTAATACTGAACTGGCGCTGCGGGCGAATTATTCAAATAAAAGCACGACAATTGAAAATCTTTCGCTAAATTCCGCAAAAAATCAATTAATCTCAAGCGGAACTATAATTTCAAATAACAAGCAAAATCAGCTAACAATCGAATTAGATTCAAACTTAAAAAAACTTGATTTTTCTCTACTTGGCACCTTCCTTAACATCGAAAACACCTACGGAAATTTAACCGGAAAAAGCAAAAGTGTATTTAAGTTACCGAGCAATGCAAACGATGCATTCACTATGAGTATTACTGCCAATGCAAATATTACTAACGCAGCAATTTATAATTATAAAATAGCAGAATGTGACACTGTCGCTCACATTGATCTAAATGGTATTAATTTCGAAAAAATAATATTAAAAAATGCAAGTTCCACATTAGGAGTTGCTGCAGGAAACCTATTCTTTGATGACAAAATAAATTTTGACTTTGAGCTAGAGCCAGAATTTTTGCCTCTATCAGAAATTCTTAATACTGTCGGAATAAACAGCGATCTCGCAGTCGATGCAATTTTTTCCAAGGGAACTTTAAATATTCAGGGGAGCGGTGAGCCATTCCTTATGGAAATCAAAGGTAAAAGCAATCTCTCTTTGAATTTAGGGAAGGTAAACGCTGAAAACAGAATAAAAGATCTTTCTCCTAAATATCACTTATTTTCTGATATTCAAATAGACTCAAAGTCAATGCGCTTTAGTGAAACAAAAATACTACCTAATTCAGAAACAAAATATGACCAAAATGCCTTGAAAGTAAACGGAAAAATTAATTTTGGTGCCTTATCAAATTTAGATTTAAAAGTAACGACAAACAATTTTGATCTCGCTTTTTTTGAGAACCTTGCAGGCTTTGAAATCGAAGGACTCTTAAATTCTGAATTTTTCCTTACTCAGCCCATAAATCGCCTTTTAGTTCATGGAAATTATAAAATTACAAACTTTGCCGGATTTGGTTTAATTTTTAATTCTATAGATGGCAAATTATTGATCGATAGAAATAAATTGCAATTACAAAAGCTGCGTCTAATTTATAACAGTAGTGGTGTTTTTTCATTTCAAAATGTACTTCTTGACTTTGGTCCTCAAAGAATTTTACAAGTCCACGGTAGGGTCGCGGATGTAAAAGAATTTTTATTAATCAATTCTTCGGACAAGCCGCTTATTTTTAATATTCCAAAAGCTGACTTTAGGTTAAAAATTCCTTTAATTAGGCCACAAAAAACTACAGGTGATTTTGATTTAAATCTCACTAAAATTGCGTCTAAAGAAACTGTCTATGCTGACAAACTTTTCATAGAAGGCGCTATTGCAGAATCATATAAAAAAATAGTTATTAAGGAATATCAAATTGGGAATTTTACTTCTGGAGCAGAGCTGGTAACGACAAAAATCGCGACAAAATCCGCCAGCAACACAATTTCAAAGAAATTATTTTGGATTGATTGGTTAGCGCATATCGACATAACTCCACACGACCAAATAAAATTTAATTTTAAAACAACACAAGATAGATCAAGTCAGATAAATAACTTAAGTGACTTACCTACACTAAAAGAATATTTAAAAGCTGTTGAATTGGACGGAAACCTAAATATTAACTGTGAAATAAGTGGAACCGCAGCCAAATTTGATGGTGTTATCAAAACCAATCTTAGTCATGTGTCATTGCTTGGCAGCCTATGGCCAAGTTTCAACAGTACAATATTTTTCACAAATGAAAATTTAGATGGCATATTCAGTATGAGTGGCAGCTCTTTACGCGGCCGACTGAAAATTAACGAATTTTATAGTAATCCTTCGTTTAATTTATATTTAATTGCTGATCGCTTCGATCTTAGAGGTTTTCTTGGTCCTAAATTTTCGCAAGATTCAAGAAACTATCTATATACTAAATTCGATTTACAGCTTGAGGGCCCCCTAGACAGCTCAGAAAAAATTCATGGTGAGTTAAACATTGACAACATCTGGGGTGGTTTCACTCAATCTATTGGACGTCAGCGCCAAACAATTAATGCCCAACTCGATCGCGCACTCAAATTTTCCATCAAGTCTGGAACACTCAGGGAAATAAATAATCAACCTTTAATTCTTTTCGGAGATCGTTTTTATTTTGAAGCTCTATTAGATAAAGTCTCCCGAAAAGCAAATAATATAGTTATTAAGTCTCAAATAGATTTATCTATTCTCGCGCAACTATTTCCTGAAATTGAAGCAGCACAGGGAATGATAGAAACGGAAGCAAAACTTACTGGAAGTTTTGAAGAACCAAATTATTTTGCCAAAATACAAGATAGTAAAAAGTCGACATATAATGCCGGAGAATGGCAGCCGGTGCTTCTCAGTGTCCACGACTTAAGACCTGCACTAAGAAATATTAAGCTTGATCTCGAATTGGATCACAAATCTATAAGAATACTCCAGCTAAAAGCAGATAAAGGCAATGGTACTGTAGATGTTCGTGGTGAATATTTCTTTCAGGAAGAAAAGTCAGCCCTAAGCAATATAATAATAGATTTCTTCAATGCAAAGATTGTCTATCCGATTGCTGTTTTTAAGAGCTTTGAAGCGAATTTTACTGGCACGACAACTATCAGCGGAGCTAAACCACCTTTTAAAGTATTTGGCGATTTAGTGATCAACAACGCGCGCAATACTGCCGATTTTAATTTGCGAACAGAAATCTTGAATGCGTTGAGGACACGTCGAGTTACTCAATCTACGCGCATGGAACAAGCTCTTGCCGAATTTGATCTGGCAATTAAATCTAATAGATCTATCGATATTTTGACAAAAAATCTTGTCGCGACTATGTCTTCAAATTTGATTTTAAAAGGTGATGATACAAACCCAATATTGCTTGGAAGTGTGACGGTTGATAAAGGAAAGTTTGTTTACAAACGAAGTTTTGAACTTCTCCAAAGTAGTATTAATTTCGATAATTCTGTAAAAATTGACCCTATATTAGACATCCGTGCGTATTCGGATATTAGTCCCTATCGAGTTTACTTAAATATATCTGGGGAAACTTCAAATCCTCTCGTTGAATTTACGGTTGATCCGCCCTATCGACCGGACGGATCTCCGATAAGCACAATGGATATTCTTTTATTAGTATCTAGAGGAAAACTGCCAGATTCAAATCGGCTGTCAGGCGAAACTCAGGAATCTATCACATCTGAAGCCGTCAATTTGCTAGCGGGATATATAGAAGAGCCCGTCGAAAAGCTATTCGAAATTTCTGGACAAAAAGTTGTGCAGCAAATCTACATTGACACCTTTGTTTCAGAAGAGACTGGAGCAACAGGCATAAGATTGAATCTACCCATTAACATTAGTAAGAATTTTGATATCGTATTTCGATCTGAGTCTATGAAATCACAGAGTTCACGTGTTGGTATTACTGCAGATTATTCACTTCATAATAATATATCGATCTCAGCCGGATTAGACGACATTGGAGAAAATCGCCAACAAAGCGAAACTGTCGATGGGAATGTTGATTTAAATTTTCAGTTCGCTTTTCCCTAAGGTACTTGATGCAAAAAAGAGTTTCTAAAAATTTGTTTCAACTTTCAAGCCTGCTTTTTATGCTTGCTATATTGGCCACTACCCTATTTGCAAAATCAAAAAAATTTGCCGACAGTTCCTGGGAGCTTAAGTCGGACTTTCCCCTTAATGAAGATCATTTAGCCTCGCTAAAGAAAAGCTACCCTTCTATCCAAAATAGCGATCAACTATCATCACTTCTTAAAATGCTTTCTAGAATCAGTCATTTTGATAGAATAGAGGTCATCAAAAAAAACAATCACTATATAGTCACTACTAAAGTGACTGGCGCTATTAGCGAAATTAACTTCGAAGTAGAGACAAACAACTTAAGAAACGCCTTAAGCTCCCAAGTACACCCCTATATTGGAAGAGCTGCATATCTAGAAACACTGACAAAGCTGGATAGTATTGTAAACGAAACAATGGAAGCCAATGGATTTTTCAATGCAAAATTAAATAAAAATATAAGATCTGAAAATCAAAAATTATCTATTTTATATCAAATTGCATCTGGCCCCCCGTGCTTTATCGAACGCGTTGAGCTATTTTTTGAATTACCAGAAGAACTCGATTTCGACATCCCTCCTGGAACTATGTGTAAAGAATCAATTGTCTTATTAAAATTAGATGAAATGATCCATGCACTCGAAGCGAACCACTACAGGAATAGCGAAGTTCAGTTAAAATCGATTGTATTTAACAAAAACAAGACAAGTGCAGTCGTAAAAATTGCCGGAAAAATCGGTCGCAAAATTACCTTTGAAATTCAAGATGATTTAGGAAATATTTTTACAAACAAATTATTCTCACAAGCAATTATCACTCCAGATGAATTGAAATTAATAGATCCAGACAGTATGCAAGCCGAGCTGAAAAGTCGTTATTCAAATTTAGGCTACTATGACGTTAAAGTTAAAAGAAAAAATATCGAAAAATTAACTAGTAACCACTATCATTATATTTATGAAGTAACGACCGGAACTCAGTACCTTGTAAAGACGATAACAATGGATGGCCTACGTGAATTTGATCTTAATACAGCGATAGGAATTATGGGGCTATCATCAGTTTGGACAGCAGAGTTTATTTTAAGTTCGAATAAAATTAACGAAGCAATTGATAAGCTTCGTGCAACTTATCAAGAACGCGGCTATTGGCTTGCAAAAATACGCTACCCAGACATTATTTTTCAACCAAATTCTAACGCGGTACAATTAAACTTCACCGTAGAAGAAAAAGAGCAGAGAATCCTCGATAAAATTAATATAAACGGTAATTATGATAAAAATATACTAAATCTAGAAAAGATCGTTAACTTTCCCAGAAAGCAGCCCCTTTCTCAAGAACAACTCGCCTCTGCTGAAACTGAGATAAAAAAGACTCTTTCAAATCAAGGCTTCCTTTACAATTACGTAAATTTCGAGCTTAAAACTAAACGTGGCGACTCAGAAAGAATATTATTTGATCTTAATATCGAAATTGATGCTTTACAGCGCGCAAAATTTGGCAGTGTCACCATTGTTGGATTACAAAAAACTATGGCAAAAGTTGTGCTCAGAGAGCTGAGATTTACAACGGGAGAATATTACGATCCAGAACTAGTTAGAAGCACTAGGCGGGCTCTCCTGAATCTTGGACTTTTTCGAAGTGTGGAAATTACTCCCGCAGATCCAGATAGCTTTATTTCTAAATCTGAAATACTTGATCTCATTATAACTGTTCAAGAAGGCGATTCAGGTGCGATCAATTTTGGTCCAGGTTATAATCTGATTGAAGGAATTAGATTCAACAGCGAGCTATCCTATAGCAATTTGATGGGCGCAGGTAGACGATTCACTACTCGCGGCCAAATTAGTGAACAGCAACACCAATCTGCTTTAAATAATCGATCTCTGCTCGGAAGGAAAATTTCCTTTAGCTATATTGAACCATATATATTTGATTGGCCTTTAGATGGGCAATTCGTTCTTCGCCATGAAGCGCGCGTGTCGCCGCAAAATACTGCATTGTGGGAACTTAACTATGCTGGAGAAGTTTCGCTGACGCATAAGTTTCGCGGCTACTTTGAAGGTCTTTCTTTGAGTCTTTTCTATGGACAAAAAATTAGCTTAGAAGAGGGCACTAAAGAACAGAAAGATTTTTTTATTGCAACCGGCGACGTGCGAATTGGTGAAACAGGCATACGCTTATTTTATGAAGGCCGTGATGACAGCGCTTGGCCGACACACGGCTATCTATTAGAAGCAGAATTGAGTCGAGCCGAATATGCTTTAGGCGGTAATTTGCGTTTCCAAAAATGGTCTTATCTGGTCAGTTATTATTATCCACTCTTAGAAATGACGAGCCTCGCATTCCAACTTTCTATGACAGGGTATGAAAACGTCGGCCGCCAAAATAGCGATTTGAACGTCTTGCCAACATCTGAACGACTAAGCGCAGGCGGTACGGGCAGCAGCAACGTGAGAGCATTTCGCTATGCTTCCCTTGGGCCCTTTATCCGTCATCCCAATTATGACGAAGAGCTTGATGTCTATACCTCTGATGTGAGCCAAAAAATATTAGGTGGCAGCAAACGCACAGTTGCTAAATTTGAAATTAGGCAACGACTAAGCGAACAAGTCGGAGCTAGTTTGTTTTTGGATAGCGGAAATATTTTTCTATCGAATGAGGAGGTTAAAAATTATCGCGACGCACTTGCTCGAGAAAATGCTGCTCAGTCTCTACCTTTTCAACCGAGCTTAGAAGAAAATATTTCGTACCTTCAGGAAGACTTATTTACGAACCCACAATATCTTTACACGAAACACGCGGTGTCATACGGAATAGCTTTTTCATGGTTAACTCCAATCGGATCGGCTAGTGTATCTTGCGGATTACCTTTACATTCTCCCAAAACTTCTACTTGCGAAAACGATCCAAGCTATTGCTTTGATCGCAGCAAACAAACACCTTATTGGTATTTAAATGTGGATTGTAACCTAGATATCGGAACAAAATTTTGACGAGCTTTTAATTTTCGTGATTCTTTCAGAGAGAAGAATTTATGAAAAACAAAAATCTTTGTCAAAGAAAATAAAAGAAATCTGTGATTAATTTTTACGCAATACCAAGAAAGCTCTTTTTAGAGGGCTTAGCTTGACTAAAAGTGTCACTCATCCACCGCACCTGTGGAAAACTCAAACTTGTCCACATGCGCAAAAAGTAACTAAAAAAAATAACTGCCACTTTATTTTCCTAAACTTCACCAAGTCCTAGACTCAGTGATTTTTTAATAATCCGAGCTTCGACGCCTTTTCGCAGTGCATAGCTGTTTAACTGATCATCACCAATAGACCCTACGCGAAAGTAAGCAGCTTGAGGATGATTGAAATACCAACCACAAACAGAGCTAGCAGGTGTCATTGCCAAATTCTCTGTCAAAGAGACGCCAGTTAGTTTCTCAACATTCAACAAACGCCATAATGTTAATTTTTCGCTGTGATCTGGGCAAGCCGGATAACCCGGTGCCGGCCTAATTCCCCGATATTTTTCCTTGACAAGTTGCTCAATTGTCAAATTTTCATTCTTTGCAAAAGCAAATTGCCGGCGATATCTGGCATGAAGATATTCTGCAAAGGCTTCGGCAAGGCGATCGCCCAATGCTTTTGTCATAATACTTGAGTAATCATCTCCGGCAGCTGCGAAGCGATTTGACAATTTCTCAACACCATCTCCCATAGTGACAACAAACGCACCGATATAGTCGGTCAGTCCACTTTCTATAGGTGCAATGAAATCGCTTAAGCACATTTGCGGAGTCTTATCTTCTTTCAATCTTTGTTGGCGCAAAAAGTGAAATGTCTCTAACTTATTCTTCTTTTGGAAATCATCTATTGATGCAAAAATATCTACATCTTCGCTATGTCTTGATGCAGGCCATATCCCGAGAACTGCTTTTGGCTGAAACTCATTGTCTTTAATAATTCCGGCCAATAGTTTTCTCGCATCTTCAAAAAGCTCTCGAGCTTGTTTTCCAAATTTTGCATGATCAAATATTTTTGGATAAAACCCTTGTAGTTGCCAAGCCCAAAAGAACGGCGACCAATCAATATACTCCATCAAGGTTTCTATCTTAACTTGCTCAAAGACTTGTATACCGATCTTTTCCGGTGGATCAATAATAGATTCGTTCCAATCCGACTTCCATGCGTTTGCTTTTGCTTGCTCAAAACTTAGCAGAGTTTTTTCACGCTGCTTTTCAAGAAATTTATCGCGCAGATCGCGCTGTTCTATTTTTAATTCTTTGCAATAGTCTTTTGACTTTTCGACATCAATTAAATTGTTACAAATATTAATTACACGAGAGGCATCTTTAACGTGCACAACTGCAGCAGAATAATGCTCCGAAATTTTAATTGCTGTATGAGCTGCGCTGGTGGTTGCTCCGCCGATGAGGATTGGAACAGAAAGCCCTATACGCTCGGCTTCTTGCACAACATGTATCATTTCATCTAGCGATGGAGTGATCAGTCCGCTTAAGCCAATAAAATCTGCCTTCTCATCTTTTGCCGCTTTTAAAATAGTTTCGCAATTAACCATGACTCCCAAATCGACGACTCTATAATTGTTGCAAGCTAAAACCACCGCAACTATATTTTTGCCTATATCGTGCACATCGCCTTTTACCGTTGCGATAACAAAACAAGACTGCCTTTTTGCCTCTGTATCAGATTTGCTATTTTCCATAAATGGCAATAGTACGGCCACAGCCTTTTTCATGACCCGCGCACTTTTTACAACCTGTGGTAGGAACATCTTGCCTGCACCAAATAAATCACCAACGATTTCCATACCCCCCATGAGAGGGCCTTCAATTACCTTTAAAGGCTCAACATACTTTTCGTAGGCTTCTAAGGTGTCTTTTTCAATATAGTCAGTAATGCCATTGACCAAAGCATGGCTAATGCGCTCATTCAACGGGAGCTCTCGCCACACATCTTTAGTCGTTTCTTTGCGTATATTATTCTTACCGCGTAAAGAGTCAGCATGCTCAAGGAGTTTCTCGGTTGCACCCGGATGTCGATTTAATACCACATCTTCAACCAATTCTCGCAGTTTTGGTTCAATTTGATCGTAAACTTCCAACATTCCAGCATTGACGATACCCATATCAAGTCCAGCGGAAATCGCGTGGTATAAAAAAACAGAATGAATAGCTTCTCGAACCGGATTTACGCCTCGAAATGAAAAAGACAAATTACTAATGCCTCCAGATATTCTGGCTCCTGGGCATTTTTGTTTTAGAATCCTTATCGCTTCTATAAAATCCACAGCATAATTATCGTGCTCACTCATCCCAGTGGCGATTGTCAAAACATTTGGATCGAAAATAATATCGTTGGGATCAAATCCTATTTTATTTGTTAGAAGTTCATAGGCTCTATGTAGAATTCTTACTTTTTCATCACAAGTTGCTGCTTGGCCTTTTTCATCAAATGCCATAACAACTACGGCGGCTCCATATTTTTTTATAGTCTCAGCTTGTTTTAAAAAGGTTGCTTCGCCTTCTTTTAAGCTTATGGAATTTACAATACATTTTCCCTGAACATTTTTGAGACCGGTTTCAAGAACGCTAAATTTCGAACTGTCTAACATAAAAGGCACTGAAGCAATGTCGGGCTCTGCACCCAATAAACGTAAGAACTTTTCCATGCAGAAAGCCGCATCCAAAAGATCATCGTCAAAACAAATGTCCAATACGTTAGCGCCACTTTCAACTTGTTGTCGAGCTATGCTCACCGCCGCTTCAAAATTATCTTCTTTGATTAATTTTGCAAATTTTGGTGAGCCCATAATATTTGTGCGTTCACCGATCATCACAAATGGAATCTTTTCACCTGCAAGCTTTAATGGCAACAATCCGCTTAAAAGCATGGCTTGCTGTGGTTTTGGCTTATTTCGCGGAGATAGATTTTTCGTAGCTTGTGCTATCGCTTTAATATGTTCTGGTGTTGTTCCGCAACATCCACCGACTAAATTTAAAAATCCGGCATCAGCAAATTCAGCAATAGCTAATGCAAGTTCATCTGGTGTTTGATCGTAGCCAGTAGGACTGAGTGGGTTGGGTAAACCCGCATTTGGATAACAACTTACCAAACAATCAGCGGAAGCAGACAGTTCCGCTAAAAACGGCCGCATTTGATCTGCACCTAAAGCACAATTTATTCCGACACTAAAAGGCTGTGCATGGCGGATGGCATACCAGCAGGCTTCAATCGTTTGCCCTGATA
The DNA here is from genome assembly GCA_018060885.1 of Oligoflexales bacterium. GTDB lineage: Bacteria > Bdellovibrionota_B > Oligoflexia > Oligoflexales > JAGOVF01 > JAGOVF01. The sequence goes on from JAGOVF010000020.1 coordinate 22,463, forward strand.
AAGTGCGGCCTGATGCGTCTGTAATTGTCACCGAAAGTGAAAGAGGCACTTCCTTTTCTGGATTCTTTTCAAAATAAGTTTTAATTGCAAAAATAGCCGCTTTTAAGTTTAAAGTATCAAAGCTCGTCTCAACTAAAACAAGATCAATACCGCCAGCGATCAATCCACGCAATTGTTCGTCATAAGCAGCAACTAGCTCATCAAAAACTACCTGCCTTGCGCCAGGAGCATTGACATCTGAAGACATGGACGCTGTTTTATTCGTCGGACCAATTGCACCCGCAACAAAACAAGGATGATCAGGATTTTTAGCTTTGAATTTATTTTTTGCAGATTGCGCGATTGAAGCTGCAGACTTGTTAATTTCAAAAGCAAGTTCACTTAAACCATAGTCAGCCTGCGCAATGCTGGTCGCATTGAAAGTATTGGTTTCGACAATATTGGCACCAGCTTCGAAATACTGCAGATGAATTTTTTCAATCAAGTCCGGACGCGTCAAATTTAAAAGGTCATTATTACCTTTTAAAAGTTTTGGATGATTGACAAATCTATCACCACGAAAGTCATTTTCACTTAAATGATATTGCTGAATCATTGTGCCCATTGCACCATCGATTATTAATATCCGTTGCGCAGCAAGATCATTTAGTAATTTCGCATTTTGATGACTCAAATTTTTCGCCTTCCACTCGAATTAGCTTTAAAATATTTTCAACTGTCTGGCGCTCATAGATACAGAGTAGACCTTTTAAATTACAGAGGCTTACTTTACACAATGATTGTCTGAAGTATAGTAAAAATAGCGTCCATTGAACTTTGCTGAAATTGATTTTTTTCTTGCCTTACGCCAACGCCATGGGCTACAATGGGCTGCTTGAGCTGTGACGACAGTCTTGAGCAAAATGTTTAAAAAGCAATTTACGTACTAATGCAAGGAGTGCCTATGCAATGGTCTTTATATTTAAATTACTCATCAATTTTTATGTTCTTAATTCTAACCAACTCTGCTTTAGCTAACGATACATCTGACTGGACTGTCGGCATCAACTGCCAACGAACTCAAACCTTAGCTGAGCCATTAAACCTTCGGATTTTAAAGCTAATTGTCGACCCACAGCTCTCAGATGGACGCACGGCCCGTCAAGCTTCTGGACAGCTAGATATTCAACAAGAATTTAACGAACAAAAAGAATTCTTTGAGCGAGCAAGTTGCAATCGATTAAATATCAATTCAGTCGGCGAAATCAGAGTTAATTATTTTCCAGTAAAACAAGACGGCTTTCAATATAGCAGCCAAAGTTGGCTTGATGTTATGTCGGGACGACGTCAACCCCATCCGGAGGATAAATTAAATTACGATAAATTGATCGCAGAACAACAACTATGCAGTCATGCCAATAGATTAAATGCAGATGAATTTTGGGTCTATTCAGCCCCCTGGGTGGGTTTCTACGAATCGGCGCAAATTTCTGGACCCAACACGGCCGAAGGTTTTGTCGTCAATGGCCCAGTATTTAGAAGCAACTGTAATAAGCTGACTTCACTTGGCATTGCAGGCGGGCATACTTTTGGACATCGTGCAGAAGCGACTTTAAGTCATGTTTTTGGCGGTTGGAAGGCTAGCGGCATTTCACACCATTGGGATGGCTTTGGGCTGAATAAAGCACAAGCTCCAAACTATGCAAGCGTAGGCTGCGGCAGCATTCACTACGCACCTAATTCTACTTGCGCTCCAGGTATCAATCTTGCGATCTGCCAGGGCAGAGACGATGACTATGAATACAATCTCACAAACACGCAGTACTCATTTTGTGATTCTTTTTTAAACTACCCGAATATTAACTTCTCGGATGGCCGCTGGATATCATGCGTCGATTGGGGTTGCAACGCCAAAGGCCACGAAGCCTGGTGGTGGAATCATTTACCAATGTACCGAGGCGTACAGGCAAACGGACTTTTAAATGATTGGTGGCGTTATGTCTTTGATCCAAGTATGGCCAGTCGGCATAAAGGATTAGGTAGCTCAAGTTTGTCAAGTTCGCCTCCTAATAATCCTTCACCGGCGCCGATAAAACCAGCTCCGCCACCTCGTCATACAAATCCTGCTCCAATAAGCGGACAAGATTGTAAAAGTTATAGTCATTGGGGAAAAGACTGTAAATCGAGTCAGTGCATTTGGTCATGTTGGAATCGCGGAGCAGAACCACCCGTATGCCTTATTAAAGGGACAGCTCAAAGTTGCTAAGGCAGTATAAATTGCATCTAATGCACTGCGATGTTCCTCATTTTGAAATTAAATAAAAGCTCGTATTTCTACGAGCTTTAAAATGAATCTAATCTAAAGAAATTATTTATGTGCGTCTTTGCTTGGCGCAGCTTCGTGTCCTGCTTCTGCTTTACCAGCTTCGGCTTTCGCGGCTCCATGGTTCATGTCACCATGTTTCATATTGCCATGGTCTTTCATTTCAGAACATTTTTCTGCTTTCCATCCACACTTAGTATCCGCTTTGCAAGTCTCTTCTGTACTATGTTGGCAAGCTTTCTTAGCTGTTTCTGTCGAAGATGCAAAGCCAGTCGCACTTACCAAAGCCATTACAAACACCGCTGACAATACTTTTACTAACAACATAATTCCACCTTCTACAAAATAAATTCACCTTTCAACAATTGAAAGAGCTAACTTAGATTACAGCTAATACAAGTGCATAAGTCAATTATTATAGAAGATTTGAAGTTGGCCAATTGGCCGATTTATTTAGCTAAGTCCCGTTTGAATGTAGACTAATCCAGGGTCTTTATACAATTTTCAATCGTTCAACTTGTAAATTTAATATTATGCAGTTTTTTCAAATTGGTTTTTGGCTTTCATTGGAACTGAAATAATAAATTTCGTCCCTTTATTTAAACGTGATTCAATGTCTATTTCCCCACCTAATGATTTAACCGCGTCAAGAACCGCCTTCATACCGACTCCTCTACCAGACACATCACTAATTGTATCGGCGGTCGACAATCCATCTGAAAAGATGAAAGCGAAGGCTTGTTTGTCACTCAATAATTCAGCGGCTTTTTTGTCAATAAGCCCAAGTTTAATCGCTTTACTCAACACTTTTTGGCGATCTATACCGCGTCCATCGTCCTCTATTGTAATTAAAAATCCATGTCGATTTTCTATAAATTTAATTTCTAAGTTTCCTGTAGTCGGTTTTTCCCCGCGGTCCTCTGGCCGCTCAATGCCATGATCAATAGAATTTCTAACCAAATGAATTAAGTTATTCATCAATTCTTTAATATTATTTGCATCTACTCTTAAATCTCCACCAGTAATTTTGAAATCTACTTTTCTCCCCAAATCACCAGCAATTTTACCGATATAATCACCCAAAGGACCTAAAACTTGGCTCACTGGAGTCAGGCTCATATTTTCTAACCAAGAATCAACTCTATCGCGCAAAGTCTCAAAACTCTTTAAATTATGAATTTGATTTTTAAAAGTTTGTAGCTCACTACGGCTTATCTGAACATTTTTTTCTGCTATTTCACCATAACGTAGTCTAAACAACTCGAAATTGTTATCAAGAAAGGAAGAAAATGCAGTTTCTATTTCTTTTATGTGATTCTGGGAAATTTTATTTTGGTCTTCGATATGATGTATGAGCGATGCAACGCTTTCGATGCCATACGCTGCAGAATTGCCTTTTAGCGTATGTAACTCTCTACGCACCACTGACTCGTTATCGGTATCAATAGCTTTTATAGCATCATTAATTCGTTCACTTGTTTCATTGATAAAATCACTAAATGAAGTGATATTTTGCAGAATTTTTACCACTGCTTTATTTGAACGATTTTCGGCTTCAATTTCTTCAAGTTTCGTAATATCGGTGATGGTAAACAATATTTTTTCTACCTCGCCTTTTGCATTTCTCACTGTACTTCCATCTAATGCGATCGAGCGATTCTCGAGCTTAAAACGGCGCGGAATCTGAGCTAAGGTTGTCACTTCTGGCATAAAGTCATCGAACACTTGATCTACACATATTTTAAAGTATTCGGCGTTTGTTTTATTAAGACCTAATATATCTGCAAGAGCTTGCGACGCGAAGTTGTTTCTCGCAAGTAATTCTTCACAACTTCGACTATAGCCATCTTGAACTTGTAAACTTTTATCAACGAGTAGCAATCCTGACTTTACGTTGTCCAAAATCATTTTTATAGTCGCGGTTCTTTCTGCGACGAGAGACTCTAGATTATTATTCATAATCGCTAAATCGGCGTTTTTTGCCTCTAACTCTTCAAATAATGTTTTTAATGCCACACGTGTTGTTTCTAAGGAACTACCTAATTGCCCTATTTCGTCTGGCTGTGCCCAGAGAAAAGGCTGATCAAGAGATTTTTTTGCTAACATATTGGCTTGGTTTTTAAGTTTATTTATAGGATCCAACAAACGTCGATTAATGAGAAGCAACAAGATAAAGATACATGCAATAGCTTGTATGGCCGAAAGTACGAACACCTCAATCATTTTTGCCTGTATCTCGCCTGCTACGCTAGCAAGAGAAAATTCGACCCGCACTAAGCCGATCTTTTCACCCTCGTTTGTCACTTCCTTCTCTACACTAATGACTTCCCCCCATGCGTCTTTCAGGGAAGTCCTTCGCGTGGAAACTTGCATTTTGAGCATCGAGAACAGTCGCGCTGACAATTCGAGTATCCTCTAGTATAGACTCAACAAGAGGAGCAGCCGCTTCAGGAGAAAGATCCCAAAGGGCTTTGGAGACGCCCCAAGCGCCAGAACATTAGTCGCACGCTGGTGTGCTGCCGCAGCATCTTGCAGTAGCTTTTCTTTTTGAGTTTTCAAAACATACCAAGTACCAAAACCCATGGGACCAAGCAAGCCAACCACGAGACCGCCAATCACCACAGTTCTTAAAGATTTATTTATAAATTCCATTCTGTATTCTCCATCACAGATAGTAGAGCGATAGAAATATTCGGATAGAAAGTTATTTTCTAAAGCCAAGAATTCTATTAACTGGCTTAAACAAACAATTGCCTTTGTTTATATAATGTTTTCATTGCGATTTTTTATTAATTTCTTTTGCTTCTATAAACAAAGAATTAAAAACTGCCAGTTAAGAATTCTAATCCTATGACTTAAGACAATATGCCTGCTATCATAAACGCAGCGAAAATATTAAAAATTTATTCAGTGCTTTGGAGGTTAGCCGTGCGTAAAATTTCTTGTCTATTAACTACAACCGTTTTGATATCAAGCTATAGTTTTGTTACTCATGCCGAAAATATCACATTAAGAGCAGATACCTGGTGTCCCTATAATTGTGAACCAAAAGATGCTCGCCCGGGTTATATGATTGAAATAGCAAAAGCGGCTCTAGAACCTGCCGGTCACAAAGTAGAATACGAGACTCTAAATTGGGCTCGAGCCATTGCAGATTCTCGCGCCGGGAAATTTTCAGGAATAGTCGGAGCAGCAAAATCAGATGCGCCTGATTTTATTTTCCCTGAAACTTCTCTTGGTACGTCTAAAAATTGCTTTTTTGCAAAAGCAGATGCGACTTGGTCTTTTAAAGACAAATCAAGCCTTGAGACTGCAAGCATCGGCGTCATAAAAGACTATACATATGGCGATGAAGTTGACGACTATATAAAGTCAAATGCAAAAAATGCAAAAAATGCAAAAAAAGTTGATGTAGTTTCTGGAGACAACCCTTTAGAACTAAATATCAAAAAAGTTCAGATGGGTCGTGTCACAAGTTTATTGGAATCTGAAGCTGTTCTTAAAAACTATATGTACGTCAATAAACTTGCAGATTCTTCCTTCAAAAATGCAGGCTGTCTGAAAGATTCTGACGATCTATTTATCGCATTTAGTCCAAAACATCCAAAGGCAAAAGAATTCGCTAAACTTGTCGGTGATAAGGTTGTTGCCATGCGAAAAGATGGAAGTTTGAAAAAAATGCTTGAACAGTATGGTATTAATGATTGGGGAAAATAGATTAAAAAGAAAGACCTTCTAGGAATATAAAAGAGCCTCACAAATAAACTTTGTGAGGCTCTTTTTCATTTAGTTACCTGTGAAAAATGTTACTTAATTAGTTTATCAAATCCACCCGGTACTGACCAATAGTCGCAAGCGCCATTATCGCGAAGCGCTGTAGCTTTGCCATCTTGATTAAAGTCAGCTCCTAAATCAATAACTTGAAATTCTTTCTTCTCAAGAACAACATCTGTGTGATGGTAGTAACCACCGCCGCCATCTTGGTTTTGGCCATGGATAGAACGTCGAACGCGCAGACTGTTCTTTACACTTTCAAATTCATGCTCAAAAAAGTCAAAAACCAAAGTTACGACAGGTGCAGAACTCCAAATTTTCGAACCATCTTCGCGATCAACTAATTTAAATGCTGCTTGGCTGACCGTCGATTTTACTTTGTCGCTATGATCCATTAAAGAAACAAAATCAAAGCCGTCTGTTTTTTGGCCAAATTTACCCTTTTGCTCAGGATTTGCACAAACATTAATTACAGCTGTGTATTTCACCCGTGCAGGAAGAGTTAAGTCTATATTTGCATCACCATAATTTTCTTTCAATACAACCAAAACATCATATTCGATTGAAGTATTAGGCGAAGTTCCATCTAACCAACTTCTCAAGTTTGCACCATACAGAGCGGATGCCGTCACATTCTCATGGTAACGAACGAATGCAGCACTTCTATTGCTAGAAGGACGCAACATTATCGCGAGTTTATCGTCATGAGATGCTTGAAAACTAACATCTGTAAGCTTGACATTGTAGCGTAAGAAAGCTGCGGTAAATTGCTCTACCCAAATTCTGTGATCAGGAGACCCAAGACCCCAGTTTTTAGAAATTTTTGCTGCAGAAGTATAGAGACATTCTTTTGTTGTATTAGAATTCAACAAGCTTTCTTGGCCAAAATAAGTCAAATTAGACCAAATTTGTTCTGAAGAATCATTGAAATAGTGCGCGACCCAACTTTGTGAAGGATTGCTATTAGGGCAAGAAACTTCGTTGACTGGTGGTGGTGGCGGCGGCGGTGGAACAACGGGCAAGGTCTCACAAGGCTCATATTGATAATTGTAACAAGACAGATAGGCACCCGAAGAATAACCTTCAACCGTCCAACCTGGGCCTACATAAGAAATTTTATGCCAGCCATTAGGTTCACTACATAAATAATTAGCACTCGGGTCAGATGCAACTATAGTATTTGGATTTCTATTAATCGGTAAAAGACCAAGAACTTGGCCGCTAGTTGAAGGTGCACTGCGTATATTTAATCCTGCATCTGCTCCCGTGTTATAACAAAAACCATTTCCGATTCCTTTTAGAGAACTATTCGCTCCGAAATTTTTTGATTCGTCGCCGCTGCAAGCAACAAATGCTGCAAGACCCGGTGCCAGTAAAAATACTGACTTCAATTGACTGATAAACTTCATACAGACTCCTAAATTTTGTGATGTGTAAATAGAACCAACAATAATTGAAACTATTTTAGCGATACTGTCTGGACTTCTATTTTTAGCTTGGCGAACTGTGTGCGCTTGCACACTTTAAGGGAGAACGACCAAACAACTTCTACAAAGCTCTCGGTTTATACAGAAGAGGTAAATCAGAATCAAGCTTTATCTCATAATATTTATTAAAATCAGCCACTTATGACTGCGAAAACTAAAATGAAGCGATTAAATTAAAATTTTTTTACTTATAAACCATATTGGGCTTTAAGTTGCTGAGCAATTTCTCTCGAAACCATTCTAGATTTACGACTATTTGAAAATACAAAAATTGCATGATTACTTTCTTCCGGCAAACTAGTAAACCAAGCTGCATGATAAGAATCGATAACTCCAGGATGGAAGTACATAGCTCCAAATTGCATAAACCCCATGTTATTGCGCATTAAATTAGAAAGGTTTCTAACATCGATGATTTTTCCTTGTTTCATAGCTTGATCTATTTTTAGGAGCTCATTAATACTTGTGACAAATGCCCCCGCTGAAAAGGGAAAGTTATTAGATTCGCGTGGTCCGTTAGGATTTCCTTCGGGTGCAGCATAGCCCTCCCCTAAAGGACCGAATGGAAAGTCAAAGCCGCTCCGTATAGCTCCTGCTGGATCAAAAACTGTCTTTTTAACAAAATCTCGATAAGATCCGCTTAATTTTTCAACTATAATCCCCAAGAGAAGGAAGTTTGTACTCGAATACGAGTAAGCTGATCCAGATTTTCCAAATGAACGCATACTCAAAATACGAGCATGAAGATCATCTGCATCTGTAACATTCTTAAAGCTATTTGCGTAACGCGGATTCTCAACGTTAGCTATACCCGATGTATGTTTTAACAAGTCCCTAATCGTAACATCGCCTTGCCAATTTAAATTAGGTATTTCAGAAATTTTTTGTCCAATTCTCAACTGGCCCCGCTCTAGAAATTTTGCAATTGCGATAGCGGTTATTGGTTTTGAAATAGAACCTACACGAAACAACGTATCTAAATCGTTTTTCTCGCGAGAAGCATTGTTAGCTAAACCAAGCCCCTTTGAATCTAAAATAACTCCGTCTTTTAAGACCAAGTAGCTACCTTGAAAACCATTTGGGACTTGTGCGAAATTTTGATTTTTTGTTGGATATGAACAAGCAAACGAATAGAGAAATAATAAACTAAAAATAAAAAATCTACATAATATAATTATAATTTTCATAATATTCAGCCCCTCTTATTAAATTTTCTGCGTTTCTGCGCAAATTAATAACAATAAAAGGCTTAAACATCAACAAATAGATATTTCCTCAAATTATTTCATTAGGGCCATTTCAACGGTTCCAATTATATCGTTTTTTAATACAACATAATCTTTATTCGACAGCACTTTTTTACTTCGCGATTGTGAAGCAATTTCACTAAGAATTGAATTTAATTTCGGATCACCTTCAGTTAATTGAGAACTGACAACTGCCCCGCCTGCAGCTCCGACACCGCCTGCAGCTAAAACCGGAATAAGAAGACATAATCCACCTGTCACGGAGCCACATGCCACAGCGGCAATTAACCCTGCTACAACAACTGAAGCTGATGCACCAGCAAAAGCACCTAATATCGTCGCACCTTGATCTGCATTACGAATATCATAAATAATATAATTATAAACTTCCATAAGCTCTGAGTAGGTCAATACACGCTTGTTATATAAAATATTTTCGCACGATGAATTTAAAATTTCTCTTGGATCATTGCTCACTCTCGAATATTCAGCTTCGTCCTGACACTCAAGCAATTGAATATTTACACTGGATGTACCCGTCTTATGCATATCAACAAATCCAAAAACTTTTTGATTTTGGCTGTTTGCGAAAACATATGGACTAGAACTTTTGATCTGCTGACTACAGCTAGAGAAAATGAGAGCTAAGGCACAAACAATAGCAACTGATTTAGATACTCGATTTTGCATATGAATTCCTTGGGAGTTTAAAGTATTTTCGATACATCAAAAATGATGGTCGTCGTAGAAGTTGGGTATTATGAATTTCTAAGCAAGTCAATGATTAAAATAATCACTTCTTGAGATGTTAAATATCTGTGAGCTTATTTTTCCCAGATTATCATTTCTATTTATAAATTAATTGGTAAAATCTTAGGCAAAAGCATTTGTTCCTAACCCCCTTTTGATGGCTACCTTTTTTTGAAAGGGTTCCTTCGTGAAACGATTTATTAAGTCTATTTCGCTCATAATGACTCTAACGCTGTGGTCGCTACTTCCAACCTCATCATACGCCGATGAGCAAATTATTCTTACTGGAACTTTTAGCGCATTAAGTGGTGGAGTTCAAGTCAAAGGGACGGTTAATATAATTCAAGATGATTTGGGCAACGATTACATCGAACTCATTGACTTCGCTTTAAGAGGTGGTGTCATACTGGATCTTAAAATTTGCGGAGATGTTGCTACAGGCACGCCCTTTGAAAATATTTGTGTTTCAAATGCAGAACCGCCATACAAAACGATGCAAAAACGCTTTAAAGTACGCTCGAAAGCATTTATTCAGTATAAACAAGTTTTGATATTTGACGCTGAAATCGGTGATAATTTGGCTGAAGCTGAATTGTACGCGCCTTTAATCGAAACTCTGCCATAGAAAAAGTAAGCCAATTTTTTAATTGATTTTAGTAAGTTATAAATTTATTGACATGCAGCGGCATTCTTAATACAAGGATGCTCGTTGCTGTTTTAGAGACGGCAACCAGTAATTTATTTATAACAGATTAGTAAAATCTAATTACAAAATTAAAGGGCAAACTAATGAGTTCTTATATTAAATTTTTCTTAATCGGCGCACTTTTGTCCTTATCAAATGTATCTCTCGCAGATGAAGAAGACTTTTTTTACGGAAAATATTTGGCTGTTTTTGATCATTGGGCGGGCGAAGTCTCGTTTGAATTTTTGCTCAATTCAAATGATGAAATTTTGCCGCTAAAAATAAATTCTTTTGGCGGTGGTTGGAAAGAGGCAAGATCCGTAGAAACAAACGTACATCGCGTCGAGAGCTTCGCTTCGTCTAGCCCTTTTATTGATCAGTTCACAATTGGCTTCAGCTATGGAACTCACGAAGATGGCTTGGCAAGTTATGTTACTCTTGCCTGGTTGGGTAAGGAAGAGAATTTGAAACTGACGGTGCTATCTTCGATGTCACTTTATAAAGATGGTGAAAGAAGAGCATTTAAAGATAACGTCACCCTTTACTCTTGGAACAAATCCAAGAACGTGTATGAGAAATTAGAAAATCTCTAATCCCCATTAAGCGTCAAACATCGTCGCTATAACACGCTAAATATCGATCAACTGGAATACATTTTAGCTTTTTCAAAGCTTTCTTTGGCATTTGTTCTTTTGCCCAAACGGAATCTAGAATGTAAAGACTATCAGGATCGTAGCGCGCGCTTTTAAAATTTTCAACCGCTAGCCCACATGTCTCTTCTATATCTTTTTTTGTCTTGCGAGCAGAGATTCCGCTATTTACCATCGCATCTGTTTTGAGTGCATAGTATGCAAAAGCGATGTACGCATTGATATCGAAAGGAGAATTCAAAACACAGTTAGTCGGTTGAATAAACGGTGGAATCAGCTCGACACTTTTAAATTTTCGAACGTCCCCTATTATAATCTCCATTTTGTCATAAATACTACTTTGAATCCTTCCACCTGCTTTTAATTCTTCGGTTCTTTTGAGCGACTTTGAGACATCAATAATTTGCAGAAAAACCGCAATAACAATTAATGCTAGGACTCTCTTGTCTTGGCGATATCTATTTAATGCTACCATTGTTACAAGAATTATTAAGTATAACATTGGCCATATAAAACGCCCGGTCGCCCGAAAAGAGCCAAATAGAAAATTAAATTTTTCATATAGAAATTCTAAATTGACGATCCAAAAACCAAAAACTCGAATATTTGAACCCAAAGCATAGATCCAAAGTAAGAAAGCTAACATTGCCAATTTTCTAATCCATTCGTTTTCAAGAAGTAAAAAAGGCTCCTTCTTTCTCCGGTAAAAAACGTAAGCAATAAGAATTAACAATCCGAATCCTAAAAATGAGTACCCCTCATAAGAACCCATGCGAGGCTTCCACAAAGAAGGAAAAAGCAGCGAGTGATCGCTTGAATGGACAAACGAAAATAAATCTGCACCATAATAGCCAATTTTTGCATCAACATTTTTTATCGCATCGACAGAAAAATACCCAAAAAACAAAAAAGCCCCAAGGCAGGTGCTTATAAAAAAAACAAACTTTGTTAGTCTATTACGCACTGAAATATTGGCTTCAAAAACTACTTTACCTAAAGCAATAAATAGGACCATCATTGCTAAGTAAGGATGAACCCCTGAAACGAATAGAAGCAGTATGGACCAATAAAATATATCTCGCTTCTTTTCTGTTTCACTTAAAAATAAATAGATTGCTGCCAGTATTAAAAAGTGACCACAAAGGGCAAGGTGTGCAACTCGCGTCACAAATGCAGCCTGAAAAATACAAAACAACGTAAAGGCCACTGTTACTATTGGATGTAATTGTAAGTGCTGCGCAATTTTACAAGCAAAAAATCCTTGTAGTGTAAAACAAATTAAAAGCCACAGTCCGCTGTATTGGACTACCGCATGAGTCGGGGATATAAATGACATAATAAATGAATAAATTGGAAGGCTATCGGTATATGCCATATTAACTGGCATGGGATAAATATATCCTAATGACACTTCCGATGGCAAAGTCAAACTAGAATCTATTCGATTATAAAAAGCCCAACCAAAAAAGTGAGTCGCAGGATCTCCACTTAAAAGCCACTGCACATTTTTCGGATCGAGTATTGCTGCACCATGGAAAAATAAAAAACTCCCGCCGCCTATAAGGGCAGAAATAGTAAGCATGAAAAAATTCAGGTGTTTTTTGAACATGCTAAATAGATTCTCTTTTCATTAAAATTTCTTTCGAAGTATTCTTGCTTCAAACCCAAAACGGATTAAAAAAAGGAGCACAGCAAAAACCGCCGAGGGTTTCAGTTTTGATCCCTTGACATCACGCCACTTCTTTAGCGGAATTTCCCTAATTTGGTTCTGCAACAAACGCAATTCGATGCGCTTCGTATTGAGTAGGCGATATATCAGTTCAATATCAAAAGCCCATGCTGAGCAAAACGGGGTTTCAAGACTTTGGGTTAAAGCTTCCGTGCAGCGAAAAACTTTTGCTCCACATTGCGTATCGTAAACAGGTAATTGCAAGATGATAGAAGCAAGTGTTGCAAAGCCACGCCCCAAATAATGCCGAAGTAAGGTACGCTGAATATCATGACCTAAAAGTCGCACACGAGAACCAAAAACTGCTGTTACAAAAGTGTCTTTTTGAATAGCTTCTAAAATTACTAAAAATTCGTTTACCGGAGTCGCTAAATCAGCATCCCAATACCCTGTAATTTTTGCTCCACTTGCCAAAGCATACAGCATCCCCTGCCGCACAGCCTCGGCCTTACCTTGGTTACGTGTGTGCAGTCCGAGCTCGTTTGACACAAATATAGCCAAAATTTAAGATAGGATCATGTGTCAATTCTCTTGTAACTATTTGAATTAATTATCTGCTCTGGCTCCAGCCTCCCAAAGGAGGTCAATTTATGTTAAAAGGATGCCACTATGACAAAAGCAAACGAAATAACTCAAAAGAAAATCCGTGTTCGTCGCAGTCCAGAAATGATTGCAAAATTGATTCTCGAAGCCGAGAGAGCTGGCAACACTGCCGCGATTTGCCGAAGAGAAAACATAGCACCCAACCTGTTTTATCG
>JAGOVF010000139.1 GCA_018060885.1 Oligoflexales bacterium
ATGATGCAGCACGTTCTAGAAGGACAGGGAGCATATGATTAGATCGATGCAGCTCCGATTTGCCTCGCAGCAATAGACCATAGATCTGGTTACGCATCTGATGGCGATTATTTTTCTAAACCCAATGCAGAAGACATCATTGAAGCTTGTATCAGCATAATGCACGACCGTTTTCCGCAACGATTTGAGAGGTTCGCAAAAAACGATGTCTGAATCTTTTGATCTTTTTCTCTTAGCGCCGATGTTTGTGCTGGTTTTTGCTTCTGGCTTGTTGCTTGGTTTTTACTTTCGGCATTTATTGCAAAAATCAGAGAAGAGATTTGCTGAAAATTTTATGCAACAATCCATAGAGTCTCTAAAAGACAATTTAAGCTCCACCAGCGAGCATCTAAAAGCAAATTTCTCAGAACTTTCGATGCGCGCACTAAGCGCTAGTAATAGTGAGCTGCTTAAGCTGGCAAAAAACCAACTCAGTTCAGAGCGGGAACTGACTGTTAAAGAAGTCGACACTCAAAAGCAACTCATCCAAGCCCAGCTCACGCATTTAAACTCTGAATTAGACAAAATGCGCGAATTAGTAAAAACACTTGAAAAAGATCGCGAAAACAAATTCAGCGACCTTATCACAAACATAAAACACTCAAATCTGCAAACTAGGGCACTGCTCGATTCTACACAAGAACTCAATAAGATTCTCGGCCACTCGCAAGATCGCGGGCAATGGGGAGAAAGAGTCGCCGAAGATGTGCTGAGGTTTGCAGGATTTATTGAACATGTTAACTACCGCAAACAAAATGTCTCTTCACAAAGCCAATCTCGTCCTGATTATACTTTTTTGCTGCCTGGTGGCCGCGTGCTTAATATGGACGTAAAGTTTCCGCTCGATAATTATCGCAAAATGCTCGCAAGTACAGACGATCAAAATCGTGATCATTTTAAAAAGTTATTTTTGCGCGATATAAAATTAAAATTGAAAGAAGCTTCATCAAGAGATTACATCAACACCGAAGATAACACTTTAGATGTCGTTTTACTTTTTGTACCGAATGAGCAGATTTTTCACTACATCATTCAGGAAGACATCGATTTAGTCGATTCTGCGCTGCGCAATAAAGTTATTTGTTGCTCGCCAATTAGTTTATTTCCAATTCTTGCAGTCATTAGACAAGCTGTGGATCAATTTTCACTAGAAAAACAGTCTAATGTTATATTGCAACAACTCGCCTTATTCAAAAAAAATTGGCTGAAATTCTTAGAGGGTTTTGAAAAAATTGGTAAGCGTATCCAAGATCTCCAGCGTGATTATGATACCTTGATGACGACTAGAGTGCGGCAGCTTGAAAAACCGTTAGATAAGCTAGAGGATATTCGGATTGAAAAGAATTTAGAATTAGCAGCTATAGAACAGCCGCAAATTGAAAATTAAAGATGGTTTAGTATTTCTGCATGCCGGCGGAACTGTCGTTGAAAAAAAATTAAACAATAATTGTTTTGAAAGAGCCTAATATGGGGGCCAAAGGCTTCCGAGAATACTCAATATTTGCGGGTATTCATCGGGCATCTTCGGCAAAAGCTAGAAAAAGATGCCAGTCGACCTGAATTGATAATTACTGAATCTGGAGTGGGCTATCGCTTTGGAGAATAATTAACAACTTCATTTTTTAAATTCCACACCTTCGGGAACCTTCGGATTGTGGCGAATAATTTTGCCTTCTACTAAATAAATGATGTCTTCGACGATATTGGTCGCATAGTCACAAATACGTTCAAGGTGTCTAGAAATCGAAGTATAAGCCAACATATATTCGATATGCAGTGGATCGCTCTTGGCAGCTGCAATAAAGATTTTGAAAAACTCGCGATTGAGCTCATCTATTTCTTGGTCCTGCTGTCGAATCGAATGTGCTTTAGTAACATCTGCATCTATTAAAGTCGCAAAGGAGCTTCGCAACATTTGTGTTGTTTTGTCGCAGATTTCTTTAATTGGAAAAAGATTGGCAAAGGGTTTAGCCTTCGGATCTATAAGCGACTTAGATCGTTTAGCAATATTTACTGCCAAATCGCCAATACGCTCTAGATCGTTGTTGACCTTGAAAACAGCTACAATATAACGCAAATCACGAGCTACCGGTTGTTGAGTAGCCAAAACTCGCAGGCAAAGTTCTTCGAGCTCGACTTCTAAAGTATCTATAGCGCGATCGTTTTCAATAACTTGCTCTGCTTCCGCAAGGCTTTGATGCGTCACTGCAAATACCGACTTAGCCACACTCTCTTCCACCTTGTGGCAAAGAGACAGCAGCTTGTTATTTATGTTTTTTAGTTCTGTTTCAAGAATTTTTGACAAAACACCTACCTCCAAAATAAAATATAAAAATGCACATTTTTATATTTTATTACATCCCAGCGTAGGTGCTATATATTTAGAAACCTACTGCAATATCCATGCTAACTTTTTGCAGAATTTTTTGCAAAGTCTTCGAATTTTTTTAGCGCGTCTTTATAATCTTGCGCCGGCATCGGAATGTATCCAACATCACCAACCAAAGCAGCCGCATTTTCTAGATAAAAGCGCACAAAACTCGCAACCTCAGGACGCTTTGCTGCAGCGCTACTCACATAGATAAATAAAGGACGAGATAGCGGTTTGTACTTTCCTGACATAATCGTCTTTTCATCAGCTTTGACTGGGCCTTCGCCCGCGTCTATTGCAAGCGACTTGA
Source organism: Oligoflexales bacterium (assembly GCA_018060885.1). Lineage (GTDB taxonomy): Bacteria > Bdellovibrionota_B > Oligoflexia > Oligoflexales > JAGOVF01 > JAGOVF01. Next base: position 2,721 of record JAGOVF010000139.1, read on the forward strand.
TACGATCTTTATTTTCCAAGTAATAAGCGTAGCCGAAGTATCCGAGGGCATATTTATCGCCAACAACACCCTTAACCAAGGTATTATCATCTTCGCTTTTTGTATAATCGGAACGACTCGCCTGAGCTTTGCCATTGATCGCTTCTGTAAAGTAATCAAATGTGCCTGAATCTGTGCCAGGGCCGTACAACTTAATTTCTTTTTCTGGCCATTTTGGATTTATTTGGCTCCACATTTTAATCTTGCTACCTGGCTTCCAAATCAAATTAAGTTGATCAGGAGTCAAAGTGTTTACCCAATCATTTTTTGAATTAACAACAACACTCAATCCATCAAATGCAACTGGAAGCTCAACATAATCAATCTTATTTTCTTTTGCTTTGGTAATTTCGGTATCTTTAATATGGCGAGAAGCATTATTCATATCAACTTCACCGACTGCAAAGCGCTTAAAACCGCCGCCTGTGCCGGAAATACCTACTGTGACGCGGACGTTTGGGTACTTGTGGCCAAACTCTTCAGCCACAGCCTCAGTTATTGGATAAACTGTACTGGAACCATCGATTTGAACTTTGCCTTTTAAATTTGCATCTACGTCTTTTTTTTCAGCTATTAAAAGGTTGGGCATGAGTAAGGTTGTCACAAGAATAGCGCCGATAGTCGCAATCGAAGAAATTATTCGCATTTATCGTTCTCCCTGAAGTTTATTACATGACTCGAAAGCGCGAGTTTAATGAAAATACATTAAGATTGTGTGAGGCTGTCGTTATATTATTGTAAGGCCATAAATAGTCGGCTTTACAACTCGGGCGCTGGAACTTCCATTTTCATACAAAATACCGAACCACCAGATTTCATAAATTCTGAGGTATCAAGCGGATGTGGAATAAATCCTTGTTCCCTAAGTTTTTTTTCGAATTCAATATTACCCGCTTGTAAAATAACATTCTTTTGATCCGGACTATGACAGTTACAGGCAAAGCCTTCTGAACTTTCTGTAAGATTGACCTCGATAATTTGCGGAAAGAGATTTTTTATTAGCGACAAACTCTCACTGCTGAAAGCTTTGGCATATAGTGCGACTGTATCATCAGATAAGATCGCAAAACAAGTATCAAGGTGGTAAAAACGTTCGTCAATAAGCTGCAAGCGAACTATCGGATAATCGGTCAAGGTCGCTAATGCCTCGTAAGCTTTTTTGTCGGTCCTAAATCCATAGCCCCCAAAAATCAGCTTACGCTTTTTATCAAGTAATGCATCTCCGTTACCTTCGAATCGCAAGTCAAGATCAACAAAATTCCGCACTGAAAAACTTTTTGATTCATACCACTTTCGGTAAAGATCAACTTCTGGCTGACGGAATTCTGAAGCCATAGCGCTTAGAATAATTGCGGGCTTTTGGGTTTTGAGGTCAAAATAGGGAAAACTTTGGTTCGCTGCAAAAACAAAATCTGGCAAGCCAGCAACTGCGGGCAATACTTCCACCTGAAAACCAAGTTCTTCGTATTTGGCTTTTAATTGTTGCCACTGCAAGAGAGCTCGTGCTTTATCAACCTGCTTTAGACTTCCATCAGGATTTAGCATATGAGGGTTGATTTTATACTGCACTGTAAAGGCCTCAGGAGAGGCCATTAATATAATTTTTTTTGAATTCAGCGCCGGAAAACAGTTGATTTTCGCAGTTTGCAATTTTGAGTTGTAGCTTTCAAGCTGTGCGAGGCTGTCTATCAGCATAATTTCACCCATAATAATCGAGGCAATACAATCGATAAATCGGTCTTGTAATTAGACTATTATTAGCAAAAAACTTCGCATTTGGCTGCTATTATTTAGGCTGCACGCCCGTAGCAATACCCCAAAATTGGTTATAATCCTGCCATTTTCTCTGTCCACATAAGTCTACCAGGCCAAATGTACCCGGCATCACATTGTGCCAGGCAAACCAAAATGTATTACTTAACTTAACGCCCTCTTGAACGGCATTAACTAGATCTGTGTAAGCTGCTCCCATATAGGTTTTTACCAAATCCGTGGTGAGATGCGCCTGATGAATGCCAACCTCAGTGACCCATATCGGATGATTAGGAACGACTCTTTGATATGATTTCAACAACTCCTTGATCGTCGGCGTGCTTGCAGTAAATGGCGCCGGAAAGGGGTGTGCCATATTAGTCGTATTGACCGCATAAAAATGCGTCGCAACACCATCGAAAGGCAAAGCTTCTCCACGGAATTCATTTATGACTTGTTGAAGATAGTAAGGATTTTTTGAAGCAAAGCCTGCAGTAATCACAGGAGGAATATCACCGGGGCGTAGCACTGCTCCGATTTGATTATAGTAGTCAACATACGCTCTTTTTATTTCATGATACCCTTGGCGCAAATCTCGCGCATAAGCCGAAGCGGGTATGATGGGTCGGATACTGATCGCGATATCAGGCTCGTTGGCAATTTGCCAAGCTCCGATGATAGGGCCAAACTTATGCAGTAAGCGTATTGCAGATCCATAGTAATCACCATGGATAACGAGCAAAACCTTAGTATTTTGATAATAAAAGTCACGAAGCTTGCCATAGGCTTTTTCATAACCTTGCTCATCTGAAAGGCCGTCGCGAGCTGCCAAGTCTCTACCAAGGACGTCCATCCAGCCCTTATCTTGACGAACCCATTTAACATTCATGTTTTTTAATTCTATGGGAGTGGGTGTATCGATCCCCAAGCCACTTGGGCAGTGCCCTGCAGTTTCCCTAGCTAAATCCATATTAATTCCCACCAGCTCACAGGGAACTTCCTGGCCACCAGAAGTTCGGCAATTTTTTGAAAAATAATTTAAATCTGAAATTGGGGTCTGTGCAGTTAATTGTGAATTACTTAAAACCAATGCACAAATAAAAGTAAAAAAACTTACATTTAATCTATAATTAAAATTTGCTGCTAACATTTCTAATAACTCCCTTTTTATATTGAATCTTTAAAATCAAATCTTATTGAATTATTTCTGAAGCAATGTTTTTAAACTCCTGATACTCAGGCTCCTTTTTTTGTCCGCAAAGCTCTACTAGCCCATAAGTGTGAGGTTCGACATTATGCCAGCCGAACCAAAATGTATTGGCTACTTTGATGCCTTCATTTCCAATCGCTTGCATATCGTTGTAAGCGGCGCGCATAAATCTTTTAACAACATCTGTTCTTGCTCGACCTTGTTGAAGCCCAACTTCTGTAATCCAAATTGGATGATCTGGCGAAGCAGCATAAAAACTAGCCACAACGTTTTTTAACTGTTGATTTGCAGGAGGACTTGCAAAGGGAAAATTCATTGAAGTTGTGTTGACGGCATATAAATGCACGCCGACTCCATCAAAGGGTCTTTTTGTGCCAAGCTGTGCCAAAACTTGTCTAAAATAAGCGGGATCTTTAGAAGCAAAGCCTGCAGTAATAATCGGAGGAATCTGTACGCTACTTATGGGTATGCCTTGGCTTTTATAATAGTCAACATAGGCCGTTCGGATTTCGTTATAGGCCAGCTCCAAATCAGCTGCATATTGTGGAACTGGAATGATGCCTCTTATCGATATTGCTATGTCAGGCTCGTTGCCAATCTGCCAAGCATCTACTATCGGACCAAAAGCTTGCAGGAGCTTTGTTGCTGATCCATAATAGTCACCGTGAATCACTAACATCACTTTTACGCCAAGAGCCTTAAATTCTGCGAGTTTGCCATAAGCGCGGAGGTATCCCGCATCTTCAGATAAACCTAAATTCGCAGCAGACTTGCGCCCCAAAACATCTAACCAGCCCTTGTCTTGCCGTAACCACTTAATATTCATCTGCGCCAAATCATTAGGCGTTGGAACATCCAATCCCATTCGACTAGGACAATGGCCTTCAAACTCTCTCGCTAAGTCCGTATTAATTCCAACAAAACCACAAGGAATCGCCAGACCAGTCGATGCGACGCGGCAATCTTTGCTGTAATATCCAGTATCGAATGACTGAGCCGTTAGCGCACTTTGAGAAAAAAGAGCCATTAAAATGAGAATAGCAGAACTTTTTATCAGAAATATTAGAAGTTTAATATCTGCAGGCATTTCTATTTCCTCGGCTTTTAAAAAGTGGGTTATTTTCATGACGCTATGCATAATAAAAAAAAGCACTTTTGGTCAAGCGTTATAGGCTTAGAATTTGAAAAAAAGCATTTAACGAAAGATTAAAGTAAAAACATTTGTTAATATCGCGACCTTATGGAAGTTTTGTTTAGCGCCCAAAATATTTGCAAACAACATGGCACTCATACGCTATTTACCGGCATTAATTTTAGTGTCTTTGCTGGCGACCATATTGGCGTCATTGGCAGAAACGGCAGTGGGAAATCCACCCTCCTCAAAATCATAGCGGGCCTCGAACAGGCAGATGAAGGCCAATTAGCAATTAAAAAACATTTGCGCATTGTTTACGTTCCGCAAGAAGAGCGCTTTGAAACAAATGAAACAATTCAAGAATATATTGAGCGCCATTTAAAAAAAAGCAATTCGGCATCAGATCATAATGCACAATACTTTCAAGTACTAAAATTTTCTGAAATCGAAAATACCGATCTACCTTTAAAAAGCCTTTCAGGTGGAAAGCTCAAGCGACTTGCTATAGCGACCGGAATTGCCCAAGAACCAGACCTACTTTTACTCGATGAACCAACAAACCACCTTGATATCGCCAATATACTTTGGCTCGAAGCTCAGCTCAATCAAGCCGACTATGCTTGGGTGGCAATTAGCCATGATCGTCAATTTTTACAAAATACGACGAAAAAAGTTGCGGAAATTAGCAAGCTTTATGCCGATGGTTTATTACTGCAAAATGGAAATTACGCAGGTTTTATTGAAGGCCGTGAGGCATTTATAGCTAGCCAAAGCTCTTATGCTGATAGTCTTGAAAATAAATATCGACGCGAACTTGAATGGCTTAGGCGCGGCCCAAAAGCTCGGACCACTAAATCAAAAGCTCGCATTGATGAAGCTGCAAATCTAAAGTCTGAACTAGATAATTTACAATTGCGCTTAAAAAAAGATCAGCAAAACCTTGGATTTTCCAGCTCTGAACGGCAAACAAAAAAACTCATCGAAGCTAAAAAAATTACTTTCTCTTATAGTGAAAAATCTCTAGTTGAAAATCTAGATCTAGCTTTGACTGCCGGAATGCGGCTTGGGCTCTTAGGTAGAAACGGCAGTGGCAAGACGACCTTAGTCAAACTTCTATTGAAAAATCTTGAACCTCAAGCGGGAACAGTTGACCATGCGCGCGATCTCCGCATAGTATATTTTGATCAAAAGCGTCAGACTCTCGACCAAAACATCACGCTACAAAAGGCTCTTGTAGATTCTGGGGACTCTGTAATCTACCAAGGCCGCTCTATCCATATCATTAGTTGGGCAAAAAGGTTTCTCTTTACACCAGAACAACTGCGCCAACCGATCCATAAACTTTCAGGTGGTGAGCAGGCCAAAGTCTTATTGGCTAGACTGATGTTGCTGCCAGCCGATGTATTAATGCTCGATGAACCTAGTAACGACCTTGATATTGAAACTTTGCAAATTTTTGAAGACTCACTTCTTGAATTTTCAGGTGCTATAGTCCTCATCAGCCACGACCGCTTTTTATTAAAACGTGTTTGTACGCACTTTTTAGGTTTCGTCGATAATATCAGCTGCCGTCTTTATGCGGATCCCGATCAATGGGAAGAAGAGTCAAAGAATAGCCATAAAACAAATAAAAAAAACTCCGGCATTAATGACAATAAAAAAACAGATGAAAGCATGCAATATCAGCAAGCACCAATAAGCGCCCCAGTAAAGAAAATCAATAAATCGAAATTAAGTTACTTAGAACAGCGGGAATACGACGGCATGGAAGTGAATATTCACAACGCTGAAAAAGCTCTTGCGGAAGCAGAACTAGAGTTCAACAATCCTACCCTCGCTTCAGACTCACAAAAATTAATGACAGCTTCAGAAAATTTTAATCAAGCTCGCCAAAAATTAGAAGCTCTGTATGAGCGCTGGGCAGAACTAGAAAAGAAAATTTAGTCATTCTGTACAGCCGTCATCCTGACCCTGAGTCATGCGAAGGGGAAGGACCTCAACGTCGGTAAATTGAAAAAGTTGGTCTCCTTTCCGGTTGTATTGCACACCGGCTCGGCACGGGCTAAACACTACTAAACGTAGTCAATATGAGTCCTCATTGCAAAGGAGACCAGTACATGTACGACC
>JAGOVF010000140.1 GCA_018060885.1 Oligoflexales bacterium
ATGTGACCACCCGTTACTATTCCTTCCGCGATGATATAAAGGCGGCTTTCACTAACCATTTCTGATCTTTTAACTTCAGATTTTTTTTCTTCCTTAACAGTGCAAGCGCTTGCACTTAATAACACCGATGCAATTAATAGCGCGCTTAAATATTTTTTTTTCATGTGGATCTCAATATCAAAGGGTTGATTCTCTTGTTAAAGTATTTTGATCCAGTTAGCGATCTACTTACTTCTTTTTCGACGGTCTTTCCTATCATTTTGTTATGAGGCGTTATATAAAAAAGTGCAGAAATTATTATTTCTTGGATACACTCAGCAATTAGTCTATTTTAGACGAATAAGCTTGGAAGTTTAGACGGAAAATCAAAATTAGTGATGTAATTTAAAGTATTTAGCCCCAATATTTTGATTTAAGCACGCACTGTATTAGCTAAATGCTATATTTTCAATCTGCTCTACTTGTGATTTAGACAGCTCGAAATCATCAATTTCTAGATTAAGTCGCATGTTTTCAATTGTTGTGGTGCCAGTAATCGGCAAAATTCCTATCTGATGACAAAACTTGAAAATAATTTGTGCGGGTGTTTTTCTTGTTTCTGAAACAATCCTTCCAAAATGAGAATTCTGATTGTAGTTTGCGTTAAAGTTTAGTTTTGGGACTTTGCTCCCTTGTAATTGTTTAAATTGGCCGCCTAAATATTCCTTGTTCGCAGTTAATAATGAAAATCCTTGGAAAGTGATCTGGTGGTCTCTGCAAAAATCTCGAAGTTTTCGTTCCCATTTTCTAGCTGCGAAACAACGAATTTGCGCAAATTTAGGTTTTATCTCAGCAAATTTATAAATTTCTTCGAGTTGACTCAACGACATATTCGAGATGCCAATTTTTTTTATGATGCCATCACGACAAAGAGTCTCCATGGCACGCCAAACTACTTTATCCTCTTCACAGATCCCTTCTTGAGAATAAGGGCCGTGCAATATTAGTGAGTCCAGATAATTTGTGTGTAAATGCTTGAGTGAACTGTTAACGCTTGATCGTACTTGAACTTCGTAGGGGTCATCTACGTTATAGGGTTTTCTGTGATCTTGACCGTCCGCAAAAGTAAACTTAGTTTGGATAAACAGATCTTCCCGACAAATATCTAATTCCTTGTAAGCGCGCAATAGTGCGTCGCCCACACCGGGTTCGTTATAGTGCTTTCTTTGGTTTGCAGTATCTATTGCCCTGTAACCCACGTTCAGCGCATTAAAGACGCAGTCGCTGGTTGACTCTTCTTTCCAAGCTGTGCCATACAAAAACTTAATATCCATAGTTCTGACTACCTTTCATGGGTTCTTGCAAGGTAAAAATGATTGAGCGGATTTAAATATGGGATACAAAGGGATTTTCGTCGATATAAAAGTGCCATTCACGGTCTGGCTTTTATTATGCCATTGCGCGGCGTAGCGACAATTCAAAAAATTGCTGTCTCTTCAATCATTTTGCAATTAACTATAAATTGATTGACATAAATAAGCCCTAAATTACTAATTAATTGATAGTTATTTCAACGCGCGGGTGGACAGTGTTTGAACATCTTATGGAGATTTTGATCGCAGCTTAATCCACTGTGGACATTGACAGTAGTATTATTGAATTATAAAATTTTATATTGAGCATTAATCAATCCCAAGTTAGAGAATTGCTTTTGAAAATCTATTTAAAATTAGCGCTCTGGGTTATACTGTGCATTAACCAGCCCATATTAGCTCAAAGCGTCGAGAAGATAAATGAACAGGCCAAGGAGATTGTATCTAATATTAATCTCATGAGCCCAGGTCGACCTAAGACTGTTCCCATCGATTGGGATAAAGTCACAATTACGCACCAATTTCATGACATTAATATTCGTTCCTATATGGAAACTGGAATACTCAACATTCATCAAATCAAAATGGCAAGCCCGGGTTCCGGGTATTACCCCGAATCAAGGCTTAATTTGGAATTAAATTTAGCTGATCTTGAAAGTGGATTTGGCGGAGACAAGCATATTGAAAATCTGTTGTTGCCAAAGTATGCGTTCATGATGGCTGAAAATGGTGTTAATAGCGCTGCAATTCAACTTCCGGATGAAGGTTCATACGGGAGTATTATTATGGTGCTAAATGACGACGTAAAACAGCGCGCAACTTATACGACCGGCGATTATTTGGGGGACCATGAAACTAATATAAAAAACGTTAGGGGACGATTCAATGAAGCTGAGGGCATATTGCCTTTAGCTGATACAAGTAAACATCCCAATTATGAAGTTCAAATTTGGGGGCACTTATCCTTTCATGATGCTAAAGAATTTTTAGTTACTGATGACACACCTTTGTCAGTCATCGATGAGTTAAAAGAAGTTGGATTACCAATTTATAAAATAAGTGCTGATTTAAAACAAACTAGCAACTATGCAACATTAGATAAAACGATCATATTTGAAGGAGACTAAATGCGTCTGCAGGCTTGGAAAGCACGCTTCAAGTCTCCTGAGTCTTTTTCCAGCTATGCCGAATATGAAAAAACAGTTGTTGAACGAGCTTCTCAATTACGAGATGAGAGCTTGTTGAAACGCTTAGACAATATTGACACAAGAATAAAAGCGTTAGTTTATACTGTTAACATAGAAAAAATTGGGCCGAAGTTGGAACAAAAATTAATGGAGATATATTTGGAATCTGAGGATTTGAAAATTGTTGCAATAACTTCGAATAAAATATCAAAAAGCCAACGCGGTGCAAATCTTATAAAAGAGAATTTTGCGAATTTTTCTCGAAACAAAAAACTTGTAACTTTAGGCCAAATAGCGAGTGTAGAAGGCGATTGGATAGATGACATTCTTTCAAAATATGTAGACGAGCTTCCAAACATTAAGCAATATATAGACTATAGACGCAGCTTATTTGGATCAGTAGGAACTGGAAGTTGCAGTTCACTATTAAAAAGTTCAATTAAAGGTCTTGGAAAAGTCGATTGATCATAAAAACTATAAAATAAAAATCCTTAAAGTCAGTCAATAAATTAGCCCACTGATTGGTATTGAAGTGAAACTAATAGATTAGAAGAATTGGCCTATGCGCTCCACTAACCAAATTCTTCAATAAGCTTTTTTTGCTAGAGTTCTCTTCACGCTTTGAAGAGAAATAGAATTAACCAAAAGATAAATAAAAATCTTACTGATTATTGGCATCAAGTTTTTGCAAACTTAAAATCAAGTGGTTGTACAATCGCTGATTTTTGTTGAAAAAATAATTTATCAAGTATGCGAGCCTATCATTGGTACAAACGCTCGAGTGTTCACCAGAACTAAAGAAAAGTAATAGCTTTGAAATTTATCCCGGTAGAAATAAAACAAGTTCACGTAGCAAAATATGTAATTGATCCAAGCTGGCTGGCAAATTACTCATTTACGAGCATTCATGGCGCAGAGGATCACGATAGAACATAGAATAGAGAATGGCAGTAACAATTTGGATTAGTCATTAAAACTACATTGGTATAACTTTTGCCGCGTTTGCTCTATCTGCGTTAGCCATGTTGCTTGTTGTGAGCATCCTATATATTAGTTATTTGATGAACGATTTGTTTGCAACATTAATTGCTTTCATAGAACTTTTATGCGCGATGCTCGTAACTTATTCTTAACAATTAACAACTGAACATCAAAGTTCATCAATAATTGCGGCAAGCTCAAAATGGAAACGGCTTGAACAGTGCATCTGGCCATCATCGCCTTTAAATTTTCCTCCAGCACTAGAAATACACAGGCTATATCGCTTAGCCAAGTTATCTAATTTATTTAGATAATCTTTTTTTTGATCTGCATTTTCTATTAAAGTGACAAGATCCTCTGCCTTCATTAGCTTTTTCCCATAGTCACTCCAAGCGACCTGCTCTACTTTGCTCTTTGCAAGAGCCTTTTTTTCTAATGACAGAGATGCAATATACATTTTTCGGTCAAGCAAAATGTACCAATCTTCTTCATTCATAGTCCACTTTGTTGCTAACACTCTTGTACTCCGAAAAATTTCGTCAATCAATTGAGGGGACAAGCTTGATTGATATTTCTCGCTAAATTCGTTCCTTATATCTTGACTTGTCAGAGTCAAAGGTAATTCCGGTGCAGACCTATTTTGATTTTTGTTTTTACTGTTTCCACACCCGTAACATTGGACAAAAAGAAAGAGAACGCATAAGAATCGCGAAAATTTCATATCAAACTCCATAAAGTTATTGAGAAGGCTTTAATTTTAAAGCCTTCTCCGTTAAGTTTTTTTAAAAAAAGTCTTCTTGTAAGATCCCAAGTGCAATATTGTATGACGATGTACACTTCATTTGCTGCTTTCTATCACTACCTGCATTTTCAATACATTGGTCATAGACTTCGCCGATGACACTAAGCTCATTCTGATAGGCGATTTGCATAAAAGCCTCGTCACCAACGAGGACAACACCATTTTCAGCATCGCTTTTACGTTCTTCATTTATATCCCAAGCAGCGATCTCAATATCATTTTCAGCGTCGGTTCTTCCCTTTGCTGCTCTGGCCGAAATTACAATTTTTCGTTCGAGCAATATAAACCAAGTTGAGTCCGGGTAAAAGTACATTGTTGCTAGCGCAGCCGTGGAATTAATGATTTGCCGTAGTTTCTGATCAGGCACCAGAGCTCTATAGCTTTTTCCCCATTCTCGAACAACGTTATCTGCCGCAACATGAAATTCTTTTGATACATCTTTGCCAGCGATTTTTGTCGCAACCATAATTCCATGACCTGATCGATGCCCTTCTTCGATGGTGTCCTTTATAGCTTTTTTGCCCGTATCTGAAATAATTTTGCCGCCTTCAGATAAACAGCCAGAAAGTCCTGCACAACCTGCAAATGCTACATTGCCGATGTCCAGTATTAAATAGAATGAGAACAAAAAAGCACACTTAATAAAAACAGACTTTTTCATGTAATAACTCTTCATAAAAATACTAAAACTCATGTAAATTCTCCTAAAGTTTATAAGATAATTAATTTAATTGTTTTCTTTAGGGGAAAGCGTTAGGAATGGTTTGGACATTCTGTTCCCACCCTGTTAGCGCAGGGTGCTTTCCAATAAAGCGCATTTGGAAATGGTTTTTGATTTATTTGATAGTTCCCTCCTTTTTTTTAAATTTCATTATTGGTTAATGACATTGAACAAATCTTTTTGATCTCCTTTCTTCCATTGATTTAATAATTCAAATTCAACTTTGATTTAAAACAAGTTGCCGAAAATATAAATTTCGAACAAGAAGTTTTCTCTACTGCAATAGAATTGTTTTGCAAACGCAATGAGATGGTTGGGAAGTTAGTTGCATTTGCTATTTTTGAACTTCACAAAACGAAAAACCCTAGTTAATACTAGGGTTCGCAATTGATAGTTATTTCTATATAGAGCTTAATTCACCGCATTTTCTAGATAATTAACGTCGAAAAAACCATTACAAGGGGAGGAAAAACCAAAGGGGCTTAGTTTGTCATAAATAGGGCTTAAGCGGACAATTTGATCATTATCAAGAACAAGTTCAATCTCATCTGGATTTGAATAATACCTTACTTCGCGCACCTGATATGCAACTGCATCAGAGTCGCTTCCAAAATTCCGCAAAGAATAGTCGGAGCTATTCATGATGATATTTTTAAAAGAATCATACGCTCGGGGTGGCATTGCCCCTGTCAACTCTGTATCTTTGGTTGAAACCCAATCGTTTTTAAAAACATACGATTTTTCCTGATCAAAGGAATCTACTACGATGGCATTTTTATAGCAGTTGGCAAGGGAACCGGGAGGGCCTCCTCCTGATATGCCGCCTGCCAATGACATTTGACTAAAGAAAAATATAAAAACAGCGTTTTGAATAGATTTAAACATTAATACCCTCAATTTATTTCGCTCATTAAAAGTGCCAATGAAATTGATAAATCACCTGTATATTTAGGGCTTTCAACAATTTCATTCACCTGTCTAATTGTTGATTGCAAAATACTGTAGATTGAATCTTTAGCTTCTTGATTTAGTCCAGCAACACTAAAGTGAACTAATCCACCTTGATCAACAGTACCCCTGTTCCTTCGTTCATCTATGGTTCTTAAAATATGGTTAATAGCCTGCAAATATCCATTGGGGTTAACTATAAAGTTAATCTTTTTATTTAGTGAATAGCTGCCATTTGAAAACACTAACTGGTTTTCGTGTACCATGACTTCTGCTTTTCTAACAAAGGTAAGGCCAAGTTCTGCTAAATACGATTTCTTAACCCCTGTTGAAGCTGCAAGAACAAACACAAACCACTTGTAGTAGTCAGAAAAAATATCTGAAATTTCATCACTATTTTTTTCAACCTCAACAAATGATTTTCTGTCCTCAATAATTATTTTTTTTCGTTCTGGATATATCGATTCCAAAGTAGTAAACGCTGCCTCTTTTTCCAAGGCATTTAAACAGATGGCACGGCCCGTAGCAAAATCTGGGTTTGTCGTTTCTCCATCAAAGATTCTGTGAATAGTAGAGGGAGAAACCCCAACCCGATGTGCCAACCAAGCGACACTTTTATCAGCTTGTCTCTCGCGCCAGAATGTCAAAACATCTTTTATTGAAATAAATTGCATATTTAGCTCAGCTTTTGTAGTTGTTGCATGTTCACATACTAAATAGAAAGTCACGCAAAAGCGTAAAACATCCTATCTTTCAGAAATTCCAAGAATTTAAGTTTTTACGCTGAAATTAGGTAAGTAGCAAGTAGGAATGATAAAAGCATCTTAATCCGCCCCTCTCAGAACCTTCAATGAGTAATTTCCGGTGACCTCGAAAAAATTCTGTAAATACACTCGATGTTGCGGTCAGCCAAAAATGGTATTGGTATGTATTTGGATGCTTCAAAATCGTCCCCGTTTCGTCCCCGTGTTTTGGGCGAAACTATGAAAACATCATTGTTACTAGATCTGAGTAGTCGCCTGTTCTTTTCGCTTTTGTCAATGCCGGGATGTATGACGTTCGTCGCTTTGTTGGGTTGCTTTGCAGTGTACGACCCCATGTTGGGATTTGATATTGATGAAATCGACAGATCTGCTCCGTAATAATTCAGCCAAATCGGCCGTTACCGTTTGCGAACGGATGAATAGTTTCGATGCGCTCGTGGAAGCGTGCCGCCAAAAATGTTTAAAAGCATACTTTTACAGAATCAAAAGATGCTTATTGGCATCCGATTGGGCGGGATGACGTTACTGTTATTCCGACGTTGCCGTCATTCCGACTTTGCTGTCATTCCGAGCGTAGCGAGGAATCTGAGGAAGGTCACTCGATAAGTCGGTAGATTTTATATTATTCGGGCGTGAAAAAATGGTATTCAGTTCGATTGCCATTCCCTTTGCTCACAACTACACTCTGAACGACTGCATCCCGCAAATCCCGACTGGCCGTCGCTGTTGAAATATTCAAAAACAGTTTCAAATATTCCTTTCGGCTGAACCACTCGCCTCTGAAATGCTCTGCGGCTTTTTGCAAACGCAATTCCCTTGAATCTATCGCAGGTTCGAGCTCCTGTACAAATTCGCGCAAAGCATGCAAAATCTGTCTCAACATGAATGCGACAAAAGGCGTCGATTCAGCGCTTTTATCGGCAGTCTCGAGCGCTGCATAGTATTTTTTTTGTGCTCGTTCTACGAGAGACTCCACTGGCAAATAGCGGAATAAGGGATCAAACTCAGACAATACCAATGATTGCCAAAAGCGTCCCATGCGGCCATTACCATCATCAAAGGGATGAATAAACTCGATTTCGTAATGAAGTATGGCTCCTTTGATCAAAGGATGAAGTTGCTTTTCTCGTTTATGCCACAACAGCAATTCATTTATAAGAGTCGGTACCAGAGCAGCCTTTGGGGCAATATGGCTGATGTCCCGCCCCTTCATAATGCCAACTCCGCCGCTGCGGAACCTACCGGCGCTATCGATGATGCCCGCCATCAGCAGTTTATGGGCGGCTTTGAAAGAAGTAAGTGATGAGGAATTAAACTGATCCATTTGGTCATAGAGATCAATGGCATTGCGCACTTCGGTGATTTCCACAGGCTTGCCAAGTACTTTTTTGCCATCCATGATCGCTGTGATCTGCGCTTCCGAAAGGATATTGCCTTCAATAGCAAGAGTGGATTTAATGGTCTTGATCTTGTTCTGCTTGCGCAGCCTGGGGCTTGGTAAGGATGTCGGTAAGCCGCCCAACATGCCGATATATCGAGATATTTCGGCAACCGAATTTAGAATTTCTGCGGTGATGACAAAGGGCGGTTTCATATAATTGATAGTATCAAATGATACTATCGTAGTCCATTTTCAAACACGCCCCCCACCTACTTGGGCCGCACCTTGCCTTAATTTTCACCGCCACAACAAAAAATAAAAGATCGCGCATGCACTTGCATCCCTAAGGCCTCGTTGTCACCCATGTCTCCGGTAAAAAATGTAACCTATGTATCAGGGACTGGACCGTCCATTCTTGCTTCGCTATCGACAGTTTTGCCAGAGGCTCTGCACACTAAATCTCGCCACCTAAAACTAGTGAATTTTCCGAGCAGCTAAAATTTTGTTACATTTTCAAAATGAAAGTGTAACAAAAAACCCGAATAGACCCTAAGGCCGATTCGGGAGTTTTTTTGTAAGGTTTGAGATCCTTCGCTGCGCGTCAGGATGTCTATGAAAAAGTAAGTCAAGGACAAAACACCCCCTCCGCAAACCACTTTTTGGCTTACGGTCTCCAATGTTTATAGTTACCACCAAGCTGCTATTCTAGTGCTTCCTCTTGTATTAC
>JAGOVF010000141.1 GCA_018060885.1 Oligoflexales bacterium
AATATAAATTTAAAGCGCGGATAGGATCGGCAACAGCTAGAGCAAAGCCGCAGGTATTATTGTTTGAACGTATAACTGTTATAAATTCATCGACGTGGCCAACACTGAGCCAAGAAGAGCTTAATTCGATGGCATCTAAGTTACGTTGCAAAAGCGAATCCCGCATACTCTGGTCAGTCAAACTATTTCCAAAATAAAGAACATCATCCGGTGTGGCTTCTAGATTTCCACCATAATTGCCTTTGCTAATGTTTTTTCCATTGCTCACTTCTAGAAAAGATATTTTGAATATATCCGACAAAACATCTGGGTTAATTCCCCTGCCCCGACCGACATCCATAATCCCATATTGCCAATCCTGCGCCGAGCTCTCCGCTTTAATCGCGACAAACTCACCCCAGTCTTGCATCCAAATATCGCTCTGGTCGATCAAACCTTTCGCCATTTGAAGTTCCGCAAGGTAAGCGCTCTCGAATTCTTGGCGAGTGATTACACTATCATCATAGAGGCGTCTTTTTAAATCGTTGAAACTTTCCTGGCTTCTCACTCCCACCAGCAAAGTAATGAGCTGTTTATAGCCTTCCATATCAATGAGCCCTTCAGTGGCATTGATATTTTTTATCATAGAAAACAGGCTCTTAACATGGGTGTAATTTGCGCCAATATATGACACAACAACGCCTTTTGGCACGCGTGTGTTCGCCAAAACTTTTAGTTGTTTGACATCTTTAAGAAAAATTGAATTAGATGCAATATTGGACTTTACGGTGTCAAGGCCATTTATACTCGAAGATTGGCCAGCTTTTTGTTCTCCACAAGCTGCTATCCACTGCAATAAAAGAAACAATGCCCAAATCCTTCCTATCATGTGCTCTCCTTACTGGTGTGTTCGACTATAATATTGATAGTTGAAAAGTTGTATTTAGACAAGCAAGAGCTTACGGAAGGTTGAAAAGATAAATATAAACAAATAAGACCCTAAGTCGAGCATGTGGAAATGATGATTCAAGATATTATTCGGTAATCTGTCCGCCGATAATAGAATGCATCGACAAAAGCAGGCTTATAAAATAAAATTTAGACGGGCAAAGGAATTGGCTGAAACTTTTGAATCTGCATTGTATATTAATTCTGAGGCATCTTTTGAAGAGATTTTTATAGCCTTAAATTTATTTTCATTGTTGATTTGCAATCGTCCTCGCCATGTCCCGAAGGCACCGGTTTTACCCACAATACGACTATTTAAATCTATCTCGACCCCAGACAGCGGATTGCCACTTTGGCTGATAACAGCAATTTCAAAATTACGCTCTATTAGTACATTGCTTTGTAAGCTCCAAATGACAATCCAACTCAACCCAATAAGAATTGAAATAGAAACTATTAGAATTGCAACAAAAGAACGTTTCATTTTGGTATAATACCCATTGTGTTCAAAAAAATTCACGAAATTTGAATAGATTAATTATCGACGAGCATGCTTTAAGTTAATTATAGAAATTAAAAGAAGGACTGGAAATGGGTAGATGTTACCTAGTAATTGGTCGAATCTTGATCATTGAAATGACAGCCCTTTTTAGTTTTTTATTTGTCTCTTTAACACCCATGGAAGATGCCTTAAGCCAAGAAATACATGACCCCTTTCAGCCTCATGTGATTAGACCGCCCAATGAAGGCGAAGATTCTGAGCAGGTTCTCGAAGAAGATCTCCAAAGATTAAAAAAACGGCGCCTCGATCGCGAACACAAAGAAAATCCCCCTACTCCGAGAAGTGTTATCAAAAAACTGCGTTTGATAGAAGAAGCTAAAAAAAAGCCAGAGCAAGAACTACATCTACAGGTCAATTTTGTCGCGCCTTTTATATCTGCGAAAGGCGACAGAGAGAGCTATCTGCTTGATTATAGCTCTTCAGCAGAGATTTTTTGGCGATCTGACAAAACGCAAAAAGTATCGGAGTCGCAAGTGTGGTATGGCTTTAGGTTGGCTGCATTTAGCGGCTCGGGGATTTACCAAAAAGTTCCAGCTAGATTTGGATTTACCTATGTAGGGCCAATGGTCGGGTGGGGAAAAATTAATCTTTCAGTCGCAAATGACGAAGAGAAAAAAAAAGCAGGTGACTGGCGCGGCACTTTAAATTATCCATCTCGTTTCGGCTATTTTTTCATGTTAGGCGTCGTCGGTCAGAGTAGATCTGTGAAAACTTATGCCACTGAAAAAGAAGTTAGTGGCGAGTTTGAATCAAAGGGGTTTTCGTATGATGCGCCGGGATTATTCGTCGAAACAACACTATTTTCTCTATTCTATGAGGCTTATAGTTACAATTTTATTTTCGGCGCGCAACTGGGCAGCGGAAAAGTCTTTAGCTGGGTTGGCATGGGCATGGGCACATGGCTTTAAAATATTAAGCCCTAAAAATAGAAGGTTTATTAAAGTCCATTTGAGTATTTTGAGTGCTTTTTTAGTCATTCAATGCAAAACCGCTACAGATAGCGAACAGATAACTGGCAAAGAGGATAATTCAGCTAAACAAGAAAATTTTGAAGATGAATTTAGTAATGAAGAAAAAAAACCTGCTGAGTTTGTCCAAAACGGCAGTTTGAGGCATCCGGAAGAAATCACAGAAGATGCAACCACTTTGCTACTCCTTACAGAAGATCAACCAAGCGATCCAGAACTGCAAAAATGCGAAAGCATGCTAAAGTCAATTGCAGAAAAAATATTTAGTTACAAAGGTCTAGATAAAGCCGAGCAAGATTTATCAGAACTCGTAGGTGAAAATCCACCTTTATATCACTGGTGTTTCTATCAGCTAATGAGTCAGCTCGATATAAAGTTAAAAAGTCCAGTTGTGGATATCCAGGAAAAAAGCAAAACATTTGCATCTTCTATGAAGGAACTCTGGATCCTGGCAAAAACAATGGGGGAAGAGAGCGAATCCAATATCTACTGCATTTATCTAAGAAATCGCTATTTGCAAATAAACTTAGATTATTTTGGGCGTCGATTAGAGATCGTCAAGGATGAGTCCTGTAATCTCGATTTTTAAGACTTTGTGTAAATAGTGAAAAACTTCTAATCTTATTCAATTCCTCCAAATCTTCCATGCCGGTTAAAGCCATGAGCTATGAATTCCGATCCATAATCGTCAGCGTGGTTATTGAGGAGACAAGAGTATGACAAAAGGCCCAAGAGTACAAAATTTAACTATTTATTTTTTGAATTTTTTTTCGATTTTAATTTTTAGTTTAAGCGCAACTTGCTTTGCACAAGATGAATTTGAAAACGAGAATGAAGATGAATTACCAAAATGGTCTCGCCCAGCTACTGACTTAGAAAATTCAGCTGAAGATATCGAAAAAGCCGAAAAGGCCGATGAAATGCAAACGGCAAGCTCAAAGCGCGTGCGGCGCTTTCATGAAGTGTTAGATGAGTTGCTTGCAGAATTTGGCTACGATGTTAAGCAAGGCCAACTAGAAAAACTAAAAAATATTTCAGTAAGAAAAATAAGTGTTAATGAATCTCTGCCTGCTTCCTATAACAACTATCTAGAACTTTTAATAACTGAAAGAATCAGAGACAACTCTAAAATCAAAGTAATCTCATGTGTCCCTTGTCGTTCGCGAACCTCTTCAATTGTAGACGGAAAATTATTAATTACTTCACCTACAACAAACGTCGCAAGTCTTGATGATGCTGCGAATCAGCTAGGCATAAACTATTTTATCGATGCGGTGTTAATTTATCATTCAACCCATATGGTATTAGCTTTACAAGCTTTTGATACTGCCACCAAAGAACAAGTTTGGGCTCGCACCTATAACAGCGAGACAGTAAAAAGCCGCTATCAAAAGCTCGCGATTGACTATAGCCAAGTTGCCAAAGCTCGACCAGGCGAGGAATACCAACCTGAGTACAAATTTTTGTTGGGCTTAGGTGGCGCGGGTGTACCGAATATTGGTGGCAGCTCTGATGACTCACGCATGCTTAGTTTAGAGTTTCGTGCCACAGAACGCTTTAACAATCGGCGGTCTGAATTTGGTTTGATGTTAAATGTATTTAGCGCGCTTTCATCTATCGCAAAAACCAAGGCTCCGGAAGAGGAAGTTGCCGAAGATGAAGATGCGCCTGCAGAAGCCGAACCTTTTACTACAGCAATAGCCTTCAATGCGATTTATGCCCACAATTTCTTCGGCGCTCTAGAATCCTATAACGATATTAGATATGGAATGCATGCAGGTGTCGGTGCAATTTTAGCAACAGGCTACCTCGCACCTGTGATGCGCGCCGGTTGGGATGCCTATTTTGGTCGCAGGTTTGTAAGTACTCTGGGTTTATTCTATTTAAGTAGTTCTTCTGTTTTGGTCGAAGACGAAACAGTAAAGACAAAAGGAGGCGTTGGTGGTGAACTTGTTATTTCCTACAGTCTGTAAATTTTGCAGAAATTCAATATTATTATTAATTGGATTCGTGAATTTGTTTTGTTCGCATTCTAATAAGCAAAGTACAGTTTCTGAAGAAGAAGATGACATTCTGCATGGAACCATTGCTTTTCCATTTCTTGAAGACCAAGCACCCATTGGCCGAGATGCCAAAGAAGATAAATTCGTCATACGTTCTGCTGTTGGAAATACTGAATATGAAATTCAAATTCCTGGCGCCGCACAAGATTACGATATCCAAGTTCCACTGGCAGAATTCAACGAGAGCGATGTCATGCTCAGTGGGGGTAAAAGTGCGCGCAATCCTCATTTGACTGATAAAGAGCTGTCTTCAGCAATGCCGCGATTGGATCAAAGAGATCCTCGCACCGTCGCTTTGACGGATAAAGCTTTTGGCGTAGGAGAGCAAGGTGGTCCTGGTCAAGGTCCTAGCTATACTTTAGCTCTATCTCGCATAAGAAAATTATATACTGAAAATCAATTTGAATTGGCTTTAATCGATGTAAATAATCTATTACAATTTCATCCCAATTCTGTTGATCTCTACAAAATGAAGGGAACTTTATACTTCAAATTACAAAATCTTCCACTTGCCCGGATTGCTTGGGACAAAGCACTGAGAATCTCTCCGCGCGACCGTAAATTGGCAAAGGCTATTGAATCACTCGATAGAAAACAGGAAAAAGCCGTACTACCAGCAACAATGCCATTAGAAAATCACCAATCAGGTATGTTTGCGCCAAGTACATTTAGTCGACCTTCTCAAAATAGCGCTCCTATTTTAAATCAAAATGCTGCTCCATCTAATCAAATAAAAGGTTCCAACTCTATCAACGGCGCAAATGCTAAGGTCAGCAACGCATTTGCCACACCGAAAAGTGGCAATTTCGAAGCTCAAAATAACAACGCAAAATCGTTGAATAGCAACACCACTCCTCAAAACAATTCCGTTAATGCTAATAGTGGTAGCGCAAGCACAGAGAACCTAGAAAACGAAGCCGATGAGTTTGATCAATTTGATGAACAAGCTACTGAAGAAAGTGTTGAATAAATCATTGCATAGAAAATAGATGAAAAAATTTCGTCGATTTTTGCCTTTTGTTTTTCTTTTAATCACAGTATTTATCTTGTGCTCATTGCTATATATGCAGCAGGCTTTTGTTGCATTTCCAGCCAAGATTGGCACAAATCAGCGAGTAGAATATCTCAGCTTAAATCAGTTTAATTCGACAAATTATTATTGTCGAAATAACTTATGTCAAAATGAAGCACAAAAAACTATAAGTTTTCCACTTAGACACAACCTAATTAACATAACTAACATTACTCAAAAATCGCCTACAGACACTCAAACAAGCGCAATTTTAGAATATGTTTTTAGTGACGAGGAATTAAATTGGCTTAAAGAACAAAAAGAAGTTTATTTATACTTTCCTCGCATGGTTCACAATACAACAAGAATACTTGAACCGACTTTAGGTGAGTTTACTGCATATGGAGCTGACTTCTATGCTAAGACTAGCGACACAGAGTTTGTAAATTCGCGATTATTGTTTGAAATAAACTTTACTAATTTGCCTTGGTTTGGACCAGCAGACCTACCTATTTTTATAGTCCCGCATGATGGGCTTGCATCAATACAAGAAAAAATCGCGTTCCAACAATTCACTGGACAATTGAACAAGCAGTTTGATATCGGCTTACCCTTGCTAATTCTAGTTTTTTGTCTTTTTTTTAATCACAAAAAAATATTTGTGCTGCTATCTCTACTTTCAACATTGAAAGCTCTGAGAAGCTTTTTAGCCTATGTTATAGACTTTAGTGCGGCAAACCCAATTGTAGAAATCACTTACTTAATTGTCGTGTTTTTATTTCTTCCAGCTTTTGTTTACTATTTGAATTACTACTTTTCTTTCAGGGATAAACACTTTTTCAAAATCGCTAGTTTTTTTCTTGTTAGTTTTTCTGCGCTATATTTTTATTTTTATTCAAGCTTTTTCCTAGAAACTTTTGATCTTTTTGTTGATGCCTTTAATTGCCTAGTAGGTCTTTTTTTAATATTATTTCTCATCATAAGGAATAAAAATAAAAGCGTTCTTAACCTCAATACAGCATTCAACAGACAGAATGTCGAATTACTTTTGCTCATTTTGATATTTGCGAGCTCAGCCTATAGCAACATCTCTGATCTGATATATTTTAATCTCGGATTAAAACCAAATGGATTCTCTATAGGCCATTATATCCTATTTCCTGGACTATTTTCTGCTATGTTAATTCGATATGGAGGAGTATGGCGACAAATGCAAGATTTTGCGCATCGATATGCTCAAGCAGAAACGATGCAAAATCAATTCGAACTTGCTTATAAATATCAACATAGCTTATTACCTGCGAAAAAGCAGGCGTCTGATAAATACTCATGGCGAACATTTTTTTGGCCTGGATACACAATAGGTGGTGATTGGCTTTCTATTAAAAATATTTCCAATACAAAAGAATGGATTTTAGCGACTGTTGTTGATGTAACAGGTCAGGGTGTTGCATCCGCAATGCAGTCAGGTATCATTGCTAATGCTATTATAAATGCGATCAAACAACTTGAGCGCGACCCAGAATTTGAACAACTTAATCTTCCTCAAGAAATTATAAGTCTATTTCTAAGGAAGTTAGAACTCTCCTACAATGAAAATTCGCAAAATTTGAAGTTTAGTTCAGTTTTTGTGGTGATTGATGTAGAAGACAAACAAGCTTCTATTGCAAATTTTTCTCATCCCGGAGTCGTACATTTAAGCGAGTTTTCGCTGCGTTATTTTCCTGCAAAAAACTCGTTTTTTACTGCAATAAGAAGTCATGTCGTTTTGGATCATGTAAAGATAGATGCTGGAAATAGAATCTTGTTGTTCAGCGATGGCTTCCTACCCTCAGACGTTTCTCTACCACTTTGGCTACAAGACGAATTCAGAAAGTGCAAAGAATCGCAATGTAGTTTTATGAGCCAACTTCTCATCGAGTTGCGAAAAAGACGACGCTCTTACAGAAAACGGCATGAAAAAGCCGCTGTCGATCTAGATGACGCAGCGGCAATACAAATCAGCTTAAACTAAAAGAATCTATTTACGACCGTACTTTTTATTGAATTTGTCTATACGACCTTCTGTATCAACAAGCTTTTGTTTACCGGTAAAAAATGGGTGCGACGCACTTGAAATTTCAACGTTAATGACTGGGTACTCATTGCCATCTTCCCATTTTCCCATCTCAGAAGAGCCTTTTGTTGATTTGGTCAAAAACATAGAGTTCGTCGACATGTCACGATAAATGACAAAGTCGTATTTCGGATGTTTATTGCCTGGTTCGGTGTTCTCTATAGCTGCCTTCTTAGGTGTTTTGACTTGTCCGCCAGCTTTTGGATTTGGTGATTTTGACATGCTAACCTTCTCTCAGAAATAAAGTAAAAAAGCCCCTAAGCTTTTAAGCCCACAGGTAATAAACCTAGGAGCCGTTTTTAATAGAACTTCTCAGGTATTGCAATAAAAAAATATGAAAATATATCTCTAGGGAGCACGTGCCGTAATCTGAGAGTCGGCAGATACTGGAAAATCGATGGTGGTTTTGTGTCCCAAAACCTCTCTAATGAGCCAGCGATCATCTTCTCGAACCACTACTACAGTATTTTCGGTCGTGATAGTCGCTGACTCAGCCTCAGCCGAACGCGAAGCCTTTTCCCCTAAGTCTCTGTAACTTAATATAAAAGTAATCTCCGTCTCGCGCGGGGTTCTATCTCGTCGCTCAACGACTGAATAGGACTGCATTTTGTAGGCTCGGTTAATGTAGGCCTGACGAATCACATCCTCGCTCGCCGAGGAAATTGCGGCTTTTAGAGCTCCAGTTGTTATTTGAAGCAAATTCTGTTTTTCTTGGATTTCTGTCATATTTAAGGCCACTTCTAAGTAACGCTCTACAACAGCTTCAGGAGTCAATTCGCTTTCACAGCTTTTGGTACAGGAGGAGATAAAAGCAACTACCAACGCAAAAAATGCTAGACGACGCAACAACTCACTATTCATATAAAACAACCCCTATTCACATTCAAGTTCATCGGCTTGATAGATTGTTCTATATTACTGTTTTTTTTTCTGAAAATAAAGCTGTGTGGCCTAATACGACTATATTGATTGCCTCTGGTCTCTTAGTGGATAATTCTGCGAGCCCCATGGCTTCTTGGGTATTAATTTGCCTTTTGATAACTGAGACGCTGCATCCTTTGAATTACTTGAAATCGTCTGGCTTGGCAATTTGTCGCTGATATGCTCA
>JAGOVF010000142.1 GCA_018060885.1 Oligoflexales bacterium
ATACAAAGCTGTTTTCTAATCATGGTTCTGCATGCCCTTGGCATTAAAAACGTCCTTTTAAGCAATGCTGCCGGGGGACTAAATGCCAACTTTAAAATCGGCGACCTTATGGTCATCCTAGATCACATAAATCTTTTAGGACTATGTGGCTTGCACCCCTTAATTGGCCTTGATAGTGAGACTCAGGCCATGGGTTCTCGATTTTTAGCTTCTGCGCATTTATATGATCGCAATCTTCGCGCGCTCTTTTTACAGGCTGCACATCTAACGCCAGCTTTACAGATTCAACGTGGAATCTACCTTTGTGTAAGTGGCCCGAGTTATGAAACTCCAGCAGAAGCTCGTTTTCTGCACAATAGTGGTGCAGATGCTTGTGGTATGAGCACAACCAATGAATGCGTGATGGCAAATTTTCTTGGACTTAAGGTTTTAGGATTTTCTGCGATTACCAACAAAATTTTGTTGGATGCTGAGGACGACCAGGGAGGAGAGCTAAATCATCAGGAAGTTCTAAGCGAGGGTAAAAAACTTATCCCTCGCTTACATGTACTATTGGGCCATTTTCTCGCTAGTCTTTCAGACGTAGTAACTTAAACACTGCGCTGACATATCAAACGCTGCGCTTCAGCGCAGCGGCTAAATTAGACGCTGCCTTTAAGTGCCGCGTCGACGGCTTGTTTGAAGCTATCTTCAAAGCTGCCAGTTAAGTTAAGGCGCTTCCCATTTATAAAAATTGTGGGCGTGCCTTTCACACCGACGCGATCTCCTTCACTCTTTGCTTTCGCGACAAAGGCTTTCGTCCCAGCATCTTTCATACAAGCATCAAATTTTGCTGCGTCTAACTTAAGATCCTTAGAAAATTGTTGTGCACTTTCATTGCTAAGAGTTTTTTGGTTTTCAAATGCTTTGCCGTGAAACTCCCAATACTTTCCTTGCTTGCCAGCACAAAAAGCGCCTTCTGCTACAGCTGTAGAAATTCCAGAAGGGTTAATTGGGAAATCGATGAAAACAAACTTCACTTTTTTCTCGTATCCGGACCAAACTTTTTTCAATGACTCATAGGCGTGTGCACAGTGTGGGCATTGATAATCAGCAAATTCTACCACAACAACTTTCGAATCTTCTTTGCCTTTGCTGGGAAAGCCAGCTGTTGAGATCTCGACTTTTGGCGCTTGCGGTTCGCTCAGCAAAAATTTATTACCTTTGTTCGCCATTATTTTTTTGAGTAATTCTTTTTTTGTCTCTTCTTGTTTTTCTCTCTCAATAAGATTAACGAGCTGCGGCTTAATCATATCAAATTGGTAAGAGGGCGGAATTTTGTCTTTGTGTTTTTCATAAAAATCTTTGAGCTCTTTTTCGCTCGGCGCTTTCGCTTTAAATATTTTTTCTCGAGCTATTTCTACCGTTGTTTTGTCCTTTGCAGCTTGTTCTTTAATATAAACTTCTACCATTGCATGCTCAAGAACATGTAATTTGCGCTGATAGGCTTCGTTTTCAATATCAAAAATTTCTTGAATTTCTGAAGGCTCTAAGTCTGCACTTTTAAATGTCTTGCCATTATATTGGTAAAGATCTTCAGCCATTAAACTTCGCATGGCAACAAAAGTCGCAACAAGCACTAAACAATACCAAAAACCTCGATTTTTTCTCATTTTACCATTCCTTTTTCTTTTAATAGATGGAATCAACCTGACTAACAAAACGTTCAAATACTATGCCAGAGGCAGCCATCAAGGGCAATAGGTAGAAGTTATCTAAAGATTTTTTGCATGAAGATTAAATGAACTGTGAGTTAAATGAGTTGTGCATAAAGAACTTGCGGCTGCTCGATTAAATTTATAGCTTCCACTTCGCCAAGATCTGCCAAGGCCAAAATGACATCTAAAACATCAAGCTCGACTACAGAAAAATTTGTGTCTTGGTGCATTGTTTCGACCAAATAGTCCGCAAGATAGCCACCCAGCAGCTCCATTGCGCCATTATTATTACGTAGTTTTACTCCAAAAGGTCGCAAAACCCAGTTGAGTGAACATGCGGTATTACTATACGGCAAAAGATACTGTAGATATTGCTCAAGCCCAAGACTTGGTAGATTATGATGCTTATGTTCAAGCCGCATGCTGCAGTCTCCTTAGCGATAGAGAGACATCGGCAATTTTGACCCAGTACTAAAAAAAAAATATAAATAAAAAATATTCTGCACATTGCAGCAGTAATTTAAATTGGCTAAGATATTAAGCTTACGCGACTTGGTTGGGTTTTTTGCCTTTTCTATAAATAATTTTTGACTTCTTTCCTCTTTCTTAAAAGGACGATAACTTGATCGAAACATCAAAACCTTTTGCTCTTATTTCAGTCAGCCAGAAAAACGGTCTCTTAGACTTTGCTGCTGGCTTACAAAATCTCGGATTTAACTTTATTTCAACCGGAGGTACCGCGCGTTTTTTAGAAGAAAACGGTTTTAAGGTTACTCAAGTTAGTGACCTTACCGGATTTGCCGAAATCCTCGATGGCAGAGTCAAGTCCCTCCATCCGCTTATCCATGGCAGCCTCCTATACCGAAGAGATTCTGCTGAGCACTGTTCCCAAGCTGAAAAGTATAAACTCATTGATATAAAAGTACTTGCTGTCAACCTCTATCCATTTGAAAGCGAAGCTGAGCAGAAAAAGCTAAAAATGGCTGCCGCTTTGGAATTCATTGATATTGGTGGACCCGCGATGCTTCGTGCAGCAGCGAAGAACCATCCTTCGGTTTTTAGTGTTTGCGATCCAGAAGACTATTCTCGGGTGCTAGCAGAATTGAATAGCAACAAACCCTCCACGCAACTCACTGCGCATCTAGCAGTCAAGGTTTTTCGCCACACAGCAGCTTATGACGCTTTGGTTAGCCGCTATTTGGATAGTTTACTTAACTCCGAGAATAAAAAAATCAGACCCATTGAAGGCAATAGCAGTCAGGAATTCGAGCTACCAGAATCTTTGCCCGCTTCTTTAACAAAACTAACGAACTTACGTTACGGCGAAAATCCGCATCAACAAGCTGCACTTTATAAGTTTGCGAATGGGCCTTTAGCGACAGAAGAATTATTTACGCCGATTTTTATTGGCAAAGAACTGTCTTTTAATAATTATCTCGACCTTGATGCAGCTTGGCAGCTAGTTCGTGATTTGTTGCCCCTTGCTGCGCTTGCAATTATAAAACACACCAATCCTTGTGGGGTTGCGACTGCTGATTCTAATGAAAATAAAAGCGCCGAACTTTTTTCGCGGGCTTACGCGGCAGATCCTAAATCAGCTTTCGGCGGCATCGTCGCTTGCTCTACTACAATCGATGAAGACTGCGCAAAGCTCATCAGCCAAGGATTTTATGAATGTGTGGTCGCACCTGAGTATACTCTAAAAGCGCTCACTTTACTGCGCAGCAAAAAAAATCTCCGCATACTTCGCGCTAACAAAGACGCTCAGAAATCCGCATTTCAAATGCGGCAGCTAGCTAGCGGTGTTTTGCTTCAATCCCAAGATAGCATCCAATCTCAAGCCGATACTTGGCAATGTGTGACAAAAACCACAGCCTCGCCTTCTGCTCTTTTAGATCTGGAACTTGCCTTTCGCATTGTCAAACATTTAAAATCTAACGCCATAGCACTCGTGAAAAACCAACAGAGTATAGGCCTGGGCTGCGGCCAAGTCAGCCGCATTGACGCGCTTTTAGGTGCCATCGGCAAAGCAAAAGAATTTGGTTTTGACCTAAAAGATGCCGCCCTTGCTAGTGATGCATTCTTTCCTTTTGCAGACTGCGTTGAAATTGCCGCAACGCATCAAATTACTAGCATCGTGCAACCAGGAGGTTCTTTGAAGGACAAAGACTCTATCCACGCTGCTGACAAGACTGGCATTGCGATGTATTTTACTGGCTCTCGACACTTTAGGCATTAGGAGAAGTTTTTTTCTCCTCCCACAAAATTAAACCCAGTAAAACTGTTCTGTACTTTTAAGTGCAGTTTTAGAAAAAATTTCCTACAATAATTCAAGCCCTGCAATGATATAAAGGATCGAGTCATCACTGCTAAACTATTACGGCTTGAAGTTAGAAAAAAAGGCCTCGTTAGCAACTTCGTATTTGCGAGTTTGCTGGGAATTTTTTATACGATTTATACAAATACCCCACCGGCACTGGCACAAACTCCAGAAACTCTAGCACAAAACCCACAAGCGATAGCGCTGACATTAGACGCTACCACTCAAAACAACACAGGTATTCACCCTGCACCTGTTACTATTATTGCAAAGGAACACCCGCTCTTAAATAATTTCTCTTTACATTCTTACCGAGCTTTTGCCGCTGATTCAAAAGGCAATATGCAACCAATACCCTTCCAAATTGACGAAAAAGACCCCTGGAGCGATTATATCTTGCCCAAAGGTAAGGAAAATAATCAGCGTTTTTCTAATGGAATTTTTGATAACGAAGACGAACTCGTTTTTATGGGCAAAGATGTCGGAAGTGATGTTGAGCCGAGTAACTGGGGCTTTCAAAAGCCTAGTATCCTTTTTAAAATCAATTTTACATTAAAAAGTCAGAAAAATACCGCCGCTAATGGCGCTATATTTGTCGGGATTTATTTCCAACTCCCACCTAAACAAGCTAGTTCAATTCGAAATTACGTTGTTTGGAATGAAAAAGCCGCTGAAGTAACAAGCAGTCGTTATCGCTATCGTTTTGATCCCAAAAACTATTTAGTCGTGCGCGGCATTGACGTTGGTAGAGGCAAAAATGCCGACAATCAATATATCTACGAAGAAATCATCAGCTCTTCGACCTTTGCTCTCAACATCGACTTAAAATATTTTGTAACAGTATCCGTCGACCACCGTGATTTAGACAGCAAGCTCGACGCCTATAAAGCTGGGCCAATTCGTAATATCATTCGCGTCAGTTTCACATATAAGTTTTTGAATATCAATTTTGAACTCGGCATGTATACGGAAGTTTCTTTTTTTGAAAATGCAGTTTTTCTCCCTGCAGTTCTTTACAATCCAGTAGATGGAACAAAAAGACTCAATAAAGGCAGCGGATTTTATTATGGTTTTAATTTTAAAAACAAACCTAGCCATATGGGAATAACTTCCAATATGCCTAAATATGACCCAGGAATATTTTCGGGTATTCTTTCGCGTCTTCAGAAATCACCGACCTATTGGCTTACAGGAATGAACAAAACAGAAATGATTTATATGGAGGTTAAACCTTCAGAAAAGCTCCTCGCATCAGGCAGCATACCCTATTATTTTGAGCAAGAAATCACTGGAACTGAGGCACAGGAGCAGTATAAAAAATCAAAAAAACGTGATCTTGGCAGTGGACCTATAAATATGGCAATGTATTTTGATTTAACAAAATTTACTGAAGGTGATCACATGATGGCTTTTCAGTTGTTTTTTGAGAATCAATCTAACTCAGAAATGTTGGAGCAGTTTAAAAAACTCGACCTCTGGGCAAGCAAGGTCAATCGGGTCTATTAAGGCACGCTTTATTGCGCGAGGAATTTTTGCATGCTAACGGAAAATACAAATTACACGTTTCAGAGTCCAATTGTGAATGCAATGAGCATCGCTGAACAAAGTAGTTTGCCCATGCAAGTGTGGTTACGAGGCGATGAGAGTTATGTCGCTGAATTTAGTCTAGATGCCGAAGCTGTCATGCGGATTTTACGATTAAAACGCACCCGCTTGACGCAGATTTCAGGTCGAGAGCTGCGCGTCGGCCGAATTAAATCAGGCCGTTATATTAAACCACTTTACCGCCCGCAGGACGTCGAAGCTTATTTAGCTGTGACTCGAGCTCCGATGAGCCAAATCCAGAGCAAAAAGCAAATTGAAGCTCAGCAGGCAGATATCCAAGCTCTTTCGACACAGTTATTTACTGAACAACAGCGAGCTCACGAAAAACTAGCGCAGCAAATAGCCAAGTTAGCCACTCAGATTGAAGAACTGGCGGCATCAGATAAGAACAACATTCAAGCAGTATTACAGAACGAACTTTCTTGGCAGCAAAATTTTATTGCTCGGCAAATTCAATCTGTAAAAGACGAAGTACAAGCCGAATTTATTGCATGGCGCAAGGAACTTACAACTTCTGAAAAAAATCAACTGACAGTACAACAAGTGCAGTATCGCGAGCTAAGTTCCTTAATCAAGCAAAATTACGCTATAACTCAACGCCAAGCATTGCAGGTTGAGCAGGTTTTGACCGCACAAATGCGCTACGAAAAGGACCAGCAAAAAAACATAGAATTTCAGAAGCAGCAAAAAGACTCTTTTTGTTTTGAACAGCAAAAGCTACTGTCGCGGCAAAATATAAAAGTGCAAGCACGTTGCCAAAGCTCAAACCTTCTCGAAAAAGCTGCGGCATTGCAATCCTTTCAAAAGAAACAGGAAAAATTAGACAGCCAAAAACAACTAGCTCATTATGTATTGCATAAAAAAAAGAGAGAGAAGGCGTATCGTGGAGGCTTTCGTTAGCCCCCTGCCTTCTCTCCCATTTTTTATAGAGCTGGAACGAAGCTCTTAAGGAATCTATTCGGACTTCGCCGCAATTACTTTAAAATGAAACTATCCTTTATAGTATGGAGCAAATAAGTGCTAAAAATAACATACTCTTAGTTTAGGACTGGATAGGGACAAAAAGTCGGGTTTTTAAAAAAATGCTCCTCGCTGAGCTTGCCACTTTCTAGCGAGAGAGTTTACAATAGTCAGACTAAGTTATCGCGCAACTCGAATTTATTTCTAGAAAGGGCCCTTCGTTATGCAACACACACCAAAATATTTCTCAATGAAGAAAATTTTTAAGACACTTATCATTTCGGGATCGATGGTATTTATAGTTCAATGCGGTAAGGACGATGAAAAAGCTGCGGTTACGAGCAGTTTTGCCGCAGTGTATGCCACTCTCTCAAGTGACAATGCTCTTTGCACTAGTTGTCATGCTCCCACGTTGGAAGCAGATGTTGCTGGCGCAAATCTAGTATATACTACCCAAGCAGAAGCCTACGAAGATTTAACTGGCAAAACCTCGACAGCTCCAGGCTGCACATCAATTAAACTCGTTGCCGGTGGAGCACCAGCAGACTCTTACCTACTTGCGGTTTTATTTGATGACTATCGAGCTGATATTGGATGCTCTACAATTACATCACATGATTTAAGGCTAACCACTGCCAGAGATATTTTGGATGCAGAAAAAGCCACATTCGTAAACTGGATTTCAGCAGGTGCTGCTCAATAGATCCAAGATATTTAAACATTTAAAAATTTAGCTTTTTTATTTTCGATAACCACAAGAAATACTGCGAATCTTGTGGTTTTTCCTATACTTCCTAAACACCTCTTTCAACTTTTTTTTTAAATTCCTATCAAAATTCATATCTCGTTACGAGCTTTACCCCCGAAGGTAATTCCTGATTATTTATGTAGGAACAATATCGCTGATCTTTTTCAAAAAATTGTCCAAATTTGTACAGTAAATACCTACCCTATTTCCTGTAATTACGAAATCTTAGAAAAAAGCCTCAACCCAGAATTTCCTATGCCGATAAGGCACTCAGATTGTCCTGCTCAATTTAAATAATCGAGGATTTCTATGTCATTCTTAAAATTCATAAGTCTGCAACAATATCTATTATTAGTTTTATTATTTACAGCCTGCAATGGTAATAGACTGCCTCCGCCTGAGACGAGTACCTTGCATCATTTTGAAGAGGCAAGTTCGACTTGTGAAGCCTATTTCAACCCTGACTCCGGTTTCATTAGAAACGAAGACAGAATAGTTAAATGTTTTAGAGTTCCTTTTGCACTAGCCACCCCCAGAGATCGCCAAGAGTTAATAAATATGATTTCAGGTGATCTAAATTCTCAATTACAACGAATGAGCTCTGATATAAGAAATACACTGGATCAGCTTAGAAATAAAAATCCAGGTGTTCAAATTTCGCCTACCCCAGATAACAGTCTAATAAAAAACCGACTTGAAGACATCAAACAAGAATTGAGCGGGAATCTGCTTAATAGCGGAGTAAGAGTATGTTCAGCGGCGCCCTATCAAGATATCGATCTATACGATGAAATTAAATTTTGGACCTTTAATATCAGAGACAGTTTAAAAAAAAGTCAATATTTGGATAGGATGTACAAAACTCCAAATCTCTTTTCAATTGGGGCTGGAATTAACATTGGAGCCGGAGCTGGTGTTACTGTAGGGCTCAGCCTTGGTTACAGCTTGAGTATCTATCCATACATAAGTCTTGGCATAGATTCTGAGGGCAATATTAAACATGCAGCTTGTAGAGTTGAATACTCTCGAGGTGCTGATTTAAGCACTTCTATTGGGTTTGGTGCGGGCTTTGATGCGAGCGCGATGACAACTGTTGCGCTAGGACTGGGACCAATCAGAGGAACCAATTACTTAGGCAATCAGAATTTTGGTGCAGCAGTAAGCGGAGGAACAATAGGAAGATTGGAAGGGCAAATTTTATTAAACCAAGGTAGAAGCTGGGCACAGGGACGCGCAAATACAAGAACAATATCTCAAAAAATCAAAAACCTTTTTCCATCAGATCCACCCTTAGTTTTAATTCAAGGTTCTGTCGGTGTTGGCACAACAGCTTCACTAAGTGCCGGATTAGTTCTATCGAATCAAATTGATATCGGTGACCTTTTATCAAGGCTAGAAGATAGATTAAAAAACAGTGGCGGAAGC
>JAGOVF010000143.1 GCA_018060885.1 Oligoflexales bacterium
GAATATATATTGTAAAGCTCGACAGTAGTGGACGTTTTACTCAGCCACTTACCGCTGGAGGTGGCACCTCTACTGTCTACGCACCAGCCAACTCAGCATTCATTACATCTTTAGATGTTGGTGATATTGATAATGATGGCCATGAAGATATTGTTTTTGCGGATCATGCCAACAATCGTATCACAGTGGTTTGGAATGCCGGAACAACAGATATTAATGGCATGCCGAACTTTACAACTGAAAATAATTTTTCTATGCCCGCAGGTGGCAGCAGTTCAACCCGCCCATATAAAGTAAAAATAGCCTCTATTCGCCCGTTTGGTGTAGACGCCGCTAAAAAAGATCTCATTGTGTCTGATTGGAGTTTTGGAGCCGGGGTAGGTGGTTCGATTTTAGGAACCGCTGTGGGTCGCATGGTCGTCTACCTTGCACAAAGCGCCTGCTCAGCAAATTGTTCTGGAACCCGTGCAGCGGCCTATTCTGGTGCTGGCGCCTCTATTACCGCATATAATACAACTCTCGGCGCTGGACCCGCAGGTTTACTTTATTTTCATGATATTAATATCGGCTACTTTAATGACCCTCCGGGACCTGGAATTTGCCCAAGTTTAGTTATTGCGGGAAAAAGCAGCGCTGCCAACACCGATCATTTATATTTGCGCCATCAATCTTTTGATGGAACTCTATGCACTGGCAACTTTTCTACCCACGGAGCAACTGACGAAAAAACTGTCACAGCGGCAGCCACATACTATCCAGGCCTTATTTCTACTGCAGACTTAAACAATGACGGAATTTCTGACATCGCTGTGCCTTTACAAAACGTTTCGCCAAACTCAGCTAACGTTAAGATCTATATTATGCCTGGTGACAACCTTTTTCCTCTTACACCTGTACAACCTTATTTGCCTACAACGACGGGCGTAACTTACGGTGCAGCTAGTGTTTCGGCTTATTGTATTGATGGATCAGATAGCTGTGACTATCCGGCACTGCTGGTTGTCGGTAATAGAGACTTGGCGTTAGTCGCTACCGGTGGCAATGGTTTTATTAGCATCTTGCCAAACTCAGGTACAGCGCCCTATTTTGACGACAATTCTGGCGCAACAAGAATTGATTATGTTGCCCCAAATGGCGCAAGTGACCTACCTATCATCGCTCCAATTGTTACCAGCGGTTTGAATGACGTAGCACTTATCGGCTCAGATGTATACGGACATCCTTTTTATTTCTTATTAACTCGTAATGATGATTCTGAGACCTGGCCCTTCCGTCAAGCGCCGATGTTGAGAAATTACCCTGATGTTTATTCAGCTTTTGCTGAACCCGGCCCTATTCGTCTTGCCGATGTGGATCTAGACTCTGAGCTTGATATATTTACGCATCTTGTCAACCAAAGCGCTGTTTCAATGCACGTCGGCAACGTTAAAAACAAAAATACAGAAACTCAGGCAGCTGCAACTTACAACACAATGGGAGTTACCCACGGCTACCCAAATACTTGGCATATGCAAAACACAATGGATACATCTGATTTTAACAATGACTCGTTTCCTGATGTTGCAATAACTGGCTTTGCTAGCCGCGCTATTAGCGTCGCATTAGGCAACGGAACTGATAGCATAGGTACCTCAACTTTATATGAAATAGGCTCATCTGGTGATGTAAAACCAAATGGATTGGTAATTGCAGACTTTGATCAAGATGGATTCCAAGATATCATCACAGCAAATACCAATGTCACAACAACAACATCTTCCTTTTCATATTTACGCGGCAAAGGTGATGGCACTTTTTATCCTGTAAGTGAATTTTTTACAGGTAGCGGTATCGGTTGTGCCGATGTGCGCACATTGGCCGCAAAGGACCTAAATGGCGACGGCAGACCCGAACTCGTCGTGCTTTGTTATGCTACGCAAGTTTTGTGGATTGCTCGAAGGCATGTTGATGGGACTTGGGTAAAACAAACTGGCGCTACGCTTAATGCGGCTGGTGGCGGTAACGGCACAGCCCTCAAGGTAGGCCGCTTGAACTCAATTGTTGGAAATGATGTAGTACTCGGTGGTCTAGACGTAAATAGTACCATGCGAATTATTTCTGGGATTACCTTAGGTACTCCCGATGCCTCTGGCAACTTCACGGTTTCTGGAACTGCTTCGTCATACTATCGCCTGATGGGTTATATTGGCGAAATTGAAATCGCAGATCTTAACGCCGATGGCTATGGTGATATTGCAATTACAATGCAAACTGCCAACTTAACAACAACACAAGCTGGCGCTCTCCTTTACACTTGCACAATAAGCGCCACAAACACTTGTTCACTTGCCGGATGGGGACTAGAGCAACCAAACAGCACAGGACTAGCGCTTGGAGATCTTGATGGCGATGGTTTAATAGACATTGTTCAAGGCGGAAAAACTGGTCAACGTTTGTTTTTTAGAACTCTTAGCCGTTACTTCAATTCATCTTATTAGGAGCCTTATATGAAAAATTTCCACAAATTTTTATTAGTCAGCTTAGTTGCCCTGTTTCCACTGGCAGTCTTTGCCTACTCGCATCTGAATTTAAAGGGTCTTTTTTTAAAGGCTATTTCTAGTGAAACTTTAAATGTCGCCTCAAAAGAAAGCTCAACTACAGAAATTCTCGAAAAAGCTGTCGATACCAAACTCCAAGAAATATCAGATCTTGATGTAAAAGTGTTTGTCGCTCAGGGGGAAATTCTTAAGTTCAAAGATCAACGTAATTTGATTTTAAAAGATTTAGAAAATCTTCAACAAAAAATAGAGCCGCTCATTAAACAGGCGCGAAATAGCGGAGAAACCCCGCGCTAACTGATATTAGGAAATCATTAATTCTTAATCGCTCCTAAAGGCCTATTTTTAAGCTTAGAGATGTATAGTCAATTTGTAATTTTGTTGATGTCGTTGCGGTTGGATATCTGTAGCTATCCGTTCCAGAGACTAAAGAAAGAATATAACTTTTTGAAAATTTATATCCGAGCTCGAAACTCGGACTAAAGCTGGGGTAAAATCCAAAGTTCGCTACATAGAGCGGCGCATAATATAGATTAAGGGACGCAGTTATATATTCATAAAAAACGGAATGAAAAGAGATCAAAGTCAAAGGGGCCAACACCTCTTCGGGAATAAAGACCGGCTCAACCATTTGCGCATTCGCATTTTCTTGTTTTTTAATTTTTGTCTTTAAAAACTGCGCGCCTAAACCGAATCTTGTAATAAACTTATCATTAAACACTGCCGTATCGCAGACCAGTAAAGCCTCTCCAGCTATCGTATAAGGTACAACGGAATCTGATGCATTCGTATAGCTCAACCCAGCTTTTACTCCGACATCTCCTAAAATTCTTCGATATTCTGCACCAAATCTCCCTAAAATACGCTTTCCACGCTCATCGCCAGGAATTTGCCGACCATAGCCAAAGCCTAAACCAAGCCCCAAATCCACGACTGTATTGTTATCTAATTGAACCAGCGGACCGACTGCAATTGATGTTACGGGACGTGCAAAAAAAACAAGACGCTCTGAATACATTTTAGAGCTGCTTATCTTTGTTGCATTTATACCAACAACGATCGGCTTTTCTTTTGTTTCAAAAAATTCATAGCCATCTAGTTTTAAACTTAAATTTAGCCAGTCTGAGTTTTTAGCGATAAAAATAAAAAATCCACTTTCATTTATGGAAATTTGTTCGCCATTTATTTTAAGAACAGGTTTGCTCGGACTAACGCTTTTTGCAGTAATAGTTGGTGCAGCGATTTGTGTAACGCCTTGCGCTGGCTCAGCACTCTCAGTAACAGCGGCTGGCGCTTCAGAATTTTTGCCAAACATTTCAACTTCGATGCGTTTTAAACTTTCATCTACTATTTCTCGATTTATCGGCACTTCAAAAGATTTTAAACTTTCGTTAAGCGCTGTTTCACAGCTCTCCCAGCTTTTAGGCAATTTTAAAGTAAGAGAAGAAATTCTATTCGCAAGAATTTTTAGCAGCTGCAAGAATTCTTTGTATCGAACTGTTTCAGTACAATTTTTTCTATCTAATTCTTGAAAATCAAAAAAGCTGCGTACACGTTTATCGGCTTTTGGAGCTATGACCTGCTCAGACGCAAGTGCACTTACACTTGTTTTTTTTAAATTTTGTACTTTTTCAAAAATATATAATTTTTCTTCAAGAATTCGGCCATATAGTATTTTCGGAAACTCCGTCTCTTTTTCTTTTAACTCTATATTTAGTCGCTGGGCATTAAGAGTTGTTGCAATTGAACATGCTAAAAACAAGGCCCATATAGAGAATAGATTGTTCAAATCAAGCCTTTTTTCCACACTAAGAATTTAGAATCAAGAGAGTTTTCTAATATTTTTTATGTATTTGTTAAAAAATTTTTAAAAATATTAAACTCCAAATTCATTTTAACTATTTTAGGAAAAACCCGCAATCAAGCCCTAAAGAATTTTAAAAAAACTACGATAGCGTAACATATGGGACTTTAATAATCGGGGCATTTTTGAATTTTATAGGTAAAAACATCTTCTTCTTATTTTCCGTAAAATTCGCAGCTTTTGCGTTTTTTGGTGGCTGTGCAACTCACTATAGATTTCAAAGCCAGCCCAGTGAAGCGAATGTTTTTTATATTAACGGTTCTGAAAAGACTCTCATAGGCCAAACGCCGATCGATTACGCAAAAAGCGCTCTCCCAACAGACACTCCTTTTGTCATAAACTTTGAAAAAAGTGGTTATGAGCAAAAAGAGCTTTCTATTGCGCCTTCTGATAATTCTTTAACTACTATAAGCGTCCATCTTAAGCCTGTATTAGATGCCGTGACAGATGCGACCGTAAAACGCATGCATGACACGATACAACAGATATTTAAAGTCCAAGAACTTTCTTCGCAGCAGAGATATGTCGATGCACTAAGCGCCCTGCAAAAATTAGAAGAGGCTGAGCCGACTCTAGCAGAAGTTTTTGTATTGCGAGGCAGCATCTATGTCATGTTAAACGACAAGGAGCGCGCTAAACAAGAATGGGAGAAGGCGTTGAAGCTTGCGCCTCATTTAGAGTCTTTAAAAGTTCAACTTGCGCGGCTAACTCAAGATGCTAGCAAAGGAAGCAAGTAATGAAACGCATGAACAGAACTTTAATAATTGGTATTCTACTCGGTTTTAGTATCGTGACTTTTGGTATCCTATATGAAATCGACGGCATGAGCCCTAAGGTGTTTTTGCATCCCGTTTCCATATTGGTTGTTATCGGTGGAACAATTGCAGCATCTTTGATTTCAATGCCCTTTAAAGAATTAATGCGGGTGTTTAGCCGTACGTATTACGCCATCAAATATCCGAAAAATGACTTTACTTCCACTTTAAGAGAAATTGTGCGAGTAAGTGTCAGCACTAACAAAGATGTACTTCAACTCGAGAAAGAAATAAGCGTCATAAAAAACGCCATGCTGCGAGAAGGGCTTAATTTTATTTCGATGGGTTTTAAAACCGAAGACATTAAGCGCTATATGGAAATTAAAAAAGACCAGAATGAAAATGCTTTGGCGGAATGCTCTATAAGCTTTTTTAGTATGGCTAAGTTAGGCCCCGCCTTCGGCCTTCTCGGTACACTTATAGGCCTGATCATTCTCCTTTATTACCATATGGGTGAAGGCAACATGGAAAAAGTCGCCAGCTCTATGGGTGTTGCTTTGACAGCAACGCTTTATGGTGTCGGTTTAGCAAACTTAATCTTCGCACCACTTGGTGACTATATGCAATACAACGCAGAACGCTGTGCTGAATTAGATAACATGATCATTGAGGGAGTTTTACAAATCAAAGAGCGCCGCCACCCCGTCTATCTATTGCAAGCCTTGAAAGCGTATTTGCCACGAGAAGACTATCACATTCTCGACGAAATTATGAAACAAGAGCTCGATAGTATTAAACAAAAAACGAGCGCTGCAGCTCAATCTGACACCAAAAAGGCTGCTTAAAGATTATGAAACGAGTTTATTCGGCGAACAAAATTAACCTCATTAAAAAGCGCGAAGCTGAGACTTGGATCTATTCCTATGCAGATCTTATCACCAATCTCTTAGCGCTTTTTGTTATGTTGTTAATACTGTCCAATGGATCTGGTAAAGCGAAATATGATTTTATCCGCGGTATCGAATCCTACGTTTCCGGAAAAAAATATGCGACCGGGCGCATCGGCAGCGGTCAAAGCGAGCTCGATCAACTTTCACAGATTATTAGTGAAGTTATTCAAAAGAGCCAGCTAAGTGGCCAAGTCAATCTATCAAAAGCCAGCACCGGCCTTGCTTTAACCTTTGAAAGTGCCTTAGTTTTTGATTCTGGAACTGCAAAGCTCAATGATGAAGCGACAGTTATTCTTGAAGAAGTTGCCGAATTAGCAAAGGCGCTACCACCGAAATTTTTTATTGTAGTCGAAGGACATGCAGATTCGCGCCCTGTCAGCGGAGGTATCTACCCGTCTAACTGGGAGCTTTCTTCTGCAAGAGCTGGATCAATAGTTCGCTTTCTGCAGAGTCAAGGCTTTCCAAGTATGCGCATGCGCGCAATTGGTTACGCGGATACTCAGCCTCTTGAAAATGTCGCTGACTCTGCTAAAAATCGCCGCGTTGTTATTAAGATTGATTCGGAAGAGAATTGGAAAAACCCATGATCTCTTTTATACGAACATGGCCCATAATATTGGCACTCAGCTTCTTGAGTGCAGCAAAGATTTTCGCGCAAGCTGAGCCTACTTCCGAACTAGAAACAAAAATTAAACAAAAACTAAATGTGCTGTTTTATGAAGACCAATATTTAATTGATTTTCAAGGTTCAGCTCAAGCAAGTAGCGGCCCTAACAACAGCACAGATTTATTACCTGGTCTCGCGATGCCAGGTGTATTTCAACAACAGTTGGGCAAGTCTTTCACAGGGCAATCGCCTAACGGCAATGCCAACATAGGAATGAACAGTGGCGACCTACTCATAGTACTAGATCGAGATATTTCTGCAGATCGAGTGAAAATTGCAAAAGAAGTTGTAAGCCGCATCATTGAAGGCGAAGGACTGACGAATAGTGTTCGCTTGGAAGTGAAACAACAATCTATATTAAAAGTAGATCCACGCCAGACTCCAATCCCAGAATCTAAGCCAGAAAAGCCGCAACCCAGTCTTTTTGAGCTCATTGAACAAAACTCAGACCTCATGACGAAAATATTTCTCATAGTTTGGGCAGCAATTATTTCTCTTATGGCCTGTTATGTCTTTCTTAAACGTTTGGTTGGGCAGCCGCCTAATCAATCAAAAGTCGATCTGCACGAGCATGGACGACATGGAAATCATAGCCCGGAAAAAAGCTCTAGTTCAGAAAATGATTCTGCGGACAGTAGTAAAAAGAAATTCGCTGCAAAAAAAGAAGAGCTTTACTCGAAAGATCAAGCACACTTAAATCTAATTCAAGAAATTGTCGGGGAAGCTAAAGAAGATCCGAAAAAGATTGGTAAGATTCTGACCCGATGGGTTGCTCAAAGCGACGATTTCACCCGTTTTGCTAGCGTTTTTCTTAAAAACTGTGACATAAGAACGATAGAAAACATCTGTTCGCTCTTGCACCCTTCAGATCTTGAAAAAATTCTTAGCAAAAACATCTTAGACTTTGATCCTTTTAGCGAAGAGAATCAAAAAGTACTAGATCGCATGCGAGCTGATCTAGCTCTTATGGCAGCAGAGCAGCTTCTAAAGGAAAAACCAGATCCTT
Source organism: Oligoflexales bacterium (assembly GCA_018060885.1). Taxonomy (GTDB): domain Bacteria; phylum Bdellovibrionota_B; class Oligoflexia; order Oligoflexales; family JAGOVF01; genus JAGOVF01. Next base: position 7,780 of record JAGOVF010000143.1, read on the forward strand.
TAGATTTTTTGCGGCTTCTTAGTGACGAAGAAGTATCCAGTGTTTTGCAAGATGAGTCGATCGATACCGTCGCGCTCGTATCAACGCAGATTCCGTCTCATCGTTTACAAAATTTCTTTTCTCGACTTAGTGACGACATGCTTATGGAAGTCATTACTAAAATTTCCCAGATAAAGTCTCCTTCTTTGGATGACTTTAAATCTGTACGCAGTAGTTTGGCCCAGAAAAGCGAGCGCATGTCTTCAAGCCTATTTAACGACAAAGCTAGAGCTGAGACTCTTGTTCAATTTATTCATTCAGTCAATTCACCAAAGGTTCAAATTGACTTAGTTGCACAGCTACGCAAAGAAAATACAAGCTTACTAAAAAAAATAAGACCTCGGATACTTTTAGCAAATGACTTAGATCATATACCGTCACGCATGGCCACGGTTCTTATTCAAGCTATCGACGCTGATTTATTTGCAACTGCTTTAAGCAACTTAGGTCATAACTTTTCTAATCTTCAAAATCACTTTCCAGACGCTTATAAAACAGTTTTTAGCGATACAATAAGTCGCACCTTTGAGAAAGAATCAGCCGCGCTGGCCTGGCAAAAGCTTCAAGCCAACATTAATGAATTACTGAGCAATGGGCTTCTTACACAATCAGAAATAGACGTGTCCATAGTGCAGGGAGAAAAAAGCGCCGAAGAGCAGCTTGCAAAAAATATATCAGTAAGCACGGTGTACCGTGGCGCGGCTTAGATTTAAAATTTTTCTATTTTTTTTTCAATTTTATCTAATGTCATTTCTTTTGTTTGCTAATACTCAATCTATTTCTTTCGGCCTGGGCTCAGGACAAACCAACGTGGTCAGCACACAATATAAGGC
>JAGOVF010000021.1 GCA_018060885.1 Oligoflexales bacterium
TTGTTAAACCCCATACTATTTACTAAGGCTTTTTCATCTTTTAAACGCCAAAGTCTGGGGCAAGGATTTCCAGGCTGAGCAAAGGGGGTTACGGTACCAAACTCTAAGAACGCAAAAGCAAAATTTTTTATTGATTTAATCGTGCGCGCATCTTTATCAAATCCCGCAGCAAGGCCAATTGGATGCTGAATCGTCCCAAGTCCAGGAACTTTAATTCCCAGTTCTATTTCTCTCGAAAACCAATTTTTTGGAAAAAAAAGCTCCGGGAAAATTCCCTTTTCCAAAGCGAAAAGTACGCTTTCATGAGCCCATTCAGCTGGTAAGTATCTTAAAATAGTAGAGAAATGCGATGCAAATAATTCGCAAAAACGATTTTTATTATCTTTAGACAACTACAAACTCCCATATCCCATATCCCATTTCTGCTCTTGCACCCTTCACTGAGCAGTCTATAATGCACCAATTATTTAAAAGCTATAGAAGAAATTTGATTAAATTTCGGGTTCTTAGGCTTATATAAAATCACAAAAAAGATTTTACAAAGCTATTACATAACTTTGACCAGTCCATTACAGCTCATCGCCGATAGCTGCACTAGTATGAATCTAAGTGAATTTTAACATTTGCGTTTTATTTCATTAATTAAGGAATTAAGGAGAGTCATTATGAATACGCGGGCTGAATCAGTCACACTGGGCGCTAGTTTACCAACTTACACATCTTCTACAGCACTTTCACTTGCGTGGCCTTCAATAATTTGGATAGTCGGCATCCATCTTTTGGCTTTTGCCACCGTACCTTTTTATTTTTCTTGGGGTGCATTTTATAGCTTTGTCATCTTGTACTTCATGACAGGCATGGTCGGAGTCACTCTTGGTTATCACCGTTTATTGAGCCACCGCGCTTTCAAAACCAGTCGTACTGTCGAACGCATTTTAGCAACATTTGGAACTTTGTCATTGCAAGGCACTCCTATCCGCTGGATAGGAACACACAGAATTCACCACGCCTTTTCAGATACCTTTAAAGACCCGCATGATTCAAGTCGCGGTTTTTGGTTCAGCCATGTTGGTTGGTTAATGGTCTTTAATCCAATTTACGAACAAGGTGATAATATCAAAAAATTCTCTCGTGACATTGCTAAAGACCCCTATATGGTTTGGCTCTCTACGGCTATGGGACAAATTTCGGTAAATACCGCTCTTGGTTTAGCTTTGCTTTTTATCGGCGGTGTTGACTATTTCGTCTGGGGGTTTTTAGCCCGCGCGGTTGTTGTCTACCATGTAACCTGGTCAGTTAATAGCTTGACACATAAGTTCGGTTATAAAAACTTCAAGGATGCGACTGATGAATCTAGAAATAACTGGCTCGTCGCATTGTTGGCCTTCGGTGAAGGGTGGCATAATAATCACCACACCCACGCTGACGTTGCTCGTAACGGACTTAAGTGGTGGGAAATTGACATCACTTATTATCTTATTAGAACTTTGGAATTCTTAGGATTAGCCTGGGAAGTCAAACAACCACCACGAGAATTCTTAAAATCGTAAATTTAGAATCTGCTACAGCAAGCTATTGATATAATCTTCAATGTTGCTGTAGCCGTTTTTATCCGCATCTAGTGACCCATCATCTTTTTTAGGATCTAAACCATTTTCTGTTTCCCATACATCAGGCATTCCATCTTGATCAGAATCAGTTAAATTATCTACGCCAAGCAAGTCCGGCCAACCACCGACTTCGGATGGGTCGTCTATTATTTCCCCACTACCATTTTTTACATCGTTAATAATTCTTTGGTCTACCGCATCACGAGGGCTTGCTCCAGCCTTTTCTAATACCCTGCTATAGGCTAATTCTGCGTCGATTATTGTTAAAGGGCTAGATGGGTGACTAGTGGCGATCAAATACTGATGTTGGTCAGCATCTACAACAAGCTTTTGGTCTAAATTTTGCTCGTTTCGATGCGGCCCAATATTTCCTGCAACGTAAACAGCGGCTCCAAAGCCATTATCAGCATCAATTTCAACTTCAAAAGACGAGTTTTTTGTGCTCTTACCGGCCTTGTAATAATTGCCTACAACATTCAAGGGCACTTTGGTTTGTGCGTCATTCGCTTCAGTAGCGACTATGCCCCAATTATAAATGACATTATTTACGAAATCGACGACACCAAAAGAAGCTTGGCGTAAATTTCTATCTGCATTGTGGGCAAACAAATTTCTATGAACCGATATATTGCCGGTTTCTAGATCTGAGTTATATTTTTTGCCGGATACTGCAAATCCTTTTGAATGTTCACCTTCTGAGTGAGTCGAATTTGAAAGCGCTTCAGAGATAATACTATTTTGAACGCTGACGTCTCTTACGCCATCGATTAAAGTAATATTATCATCTGTAGCCCAGGATATTGAACTTCTATCAATTATGATATTATGCGCAGCTTCTTCCATACGTATTGCACTTCTCATAGATGTTGCAGAATCACTCGCTCCTGTACGAACGCGCAAACCGCGTATCACAACGTCATGAGTGACGATTTTGAGGCTTCCCTTATCGTAAGTCGCAGCAGAGCATATACTAATACCAGAGCCGGGAGCCGTTTGTCCTGCTATCGTAATATAAGGGGATTTAATTTTGATTTGGTCATTCAAAGTGATCGTACCAGCTACCTTAAAAATACACATTCGAGGCTCTTCTGCTTCGGCGCAAGATCGAAAGCTACCTGGACCGGAATCTTGCAAGTTGTTGACAAACATTACTTTGCCGCCTCGCCCACCTTTAGCATAAGCACCGAAGCCTTCTGCTCCAGGAAAAGCCTTCAGCTCTCCTTTAGAATTTCTATTACTTTGCTGTTCTTGATCTTCATCTAAGGGATTTTTTTTGCTGTCTATATCAATGGGTAAAGAATTTTTATTGTCATTCTTCGATTGCGAGCAATTAAGTAAAATCAAAACAATTATTAGGCAACTTGGTTTATGCATGTCGCTTAACCCCAATATACTGAAAGTTTTACGCGGCATAAAAACAAAATAAAGCAATTGCCGCAACTATCAGCTGATCGGCAACTAGACTTCAGTTAATTAGAATTTAAAAATTGAATTACAAAATTGAACAGTTAGAACAAGACCTTTATATAAAGTCCAGACGTCCACTTTTTGAAATCGTAGAAAATTTAATTGCAGACATTACTCGGCTCAAAAAATAACGAAAGATTATCCGATTTTGCCCGCATTTTTGCAGGTAAATTCTTTATCACCGATAAAAAGCACAAGATCTGAGCGAGATCGCAAGCCGGCAATAAAAGAAACTACCTCTATTTTTGGAACTCGATTTATAGGGCGGGTAATTTGCATTGTCCATGTTACAAAATAATTTGCATTAACCACAGTAGGAGAGCCCGTATAAGTCTCCATATTTAAACCATTGTGGTCACCAACAGGAGACGGATTAAAATTTACCGTAAGAGCATTAGCACTGTCCCTATTCCGAACAAAAACAAGCGCGCTGAGATTTGGGTCTCTCACAGAAGCGCAATCATACGCAGCTGGATAAAAAGCAAACGCGCTACTAGTAGAAAGTACGCTAAGTCCAGATGCAAAAATCAAACCTGCCAAAATTTTATTAATCTTTGAAATCAAACTAGGCATATTTTCCCCTTTCAATAAGTCGTAAATTACAAATAAACAATTTAAATATCTCCCGAACTGCGCTGGAGTTATCATTTATTCCAAATAAACACAAGAATTAAGCAATTTTAGAAGAAATAACGTGCACCTATTGCAAAATCAACGTCGAGAACAGTACTGGGGGTCAAATCCAAAATTAATGCGAACTCACTAAATAGCTCTAGAGGTACCTTATGAAATTCATAATAAACTCCGAAAGGTACTCGCACTCCTAAAAAATTCTCATCTTCCTTTCGGGGATGATCAAGTTGTAAAAATCTTCCTCCAATACCCCAGTAGGCATTCAAATATTCGCCATCGATCTTAAAATAATTTTGCTGCGTAAAAAGATATGTCGCATGAAAATAAATTCGCCGTTGGCTGAGTAAAGACCACCCAGAAGCTACATCAAATGCTTGGTTGTTATTAATTTTCTTTTTATAAGTAAGACCCGTAGGGTCGTGTAAAATGAGACCGATGCCGTGTACTTTTTTTGATTGATTTGTTTTAGCAAGGCCCGAAGGCGCTTTTAGAAAAAACTCGATCACAAAAATTAAAAACAAAAATTTTATCATCTTCAAACAATTCATCTGTTTTTTTCTACCAATTAATAACAAACCAAAATTAATAACTTTTTGCCAAGATAACCGTTTTATTTGTGGGTCGACCGGTCACAATACAAACGCCGCTTTGCTCAGGTATGTTGAGAGGCATATTTCGACAAGAGACTTTTAATTTTTTAAATTTTTCTAGAACTTCAGTATCTCCAATTGCGATTTGTGCAAGAGCAAAACCACCATGTAACTCCGGCTTTTCCTCATTTTTGGGCGTGAAATATTCTACTAAATCAGAAAAGCTTGCAATTTTTTGGGTAGATTCTTTTTGCAACTGCAAAGCTTTCTGAAAAAGAGAGCTTTGCATCTCATCGAGAAAACCCAGAACTTTTCCGAGCAGTTCTTGTCGTGGTAAATTTAATTTTTCACGATGCGGTAGATGTCTGCGCGCCAGCATTACCGAATCAGACGCAATGTCACGTGGGCCGACTTCTATGCGCAAGGGCACGCCGCGCTTGATATGGAACCAATTTTTTTCTCCGCCTCTTATATCGCGGAGATCGAGCAGGACTCGCAATTGCGATCCATGGTAATTCAATGCTTCCAATTCTTTTTTAAAGCGCTGACAATACTCTATCACCTGAGAAGATTCTGAATCGTCACGCCATATTGGGTTTATCACTATGTGTTTTGGAGCTAGTCGCGGCGGTAGCACTAAGCCGTCATCATCGGAATGACTCATAATCAAGGCTCCAATTAAACGCGTCGAGACCCCCCAGGAAGTTGTCCAGGCAAATTCTTCAATTCCTTGCTGGTTTAAAAATTTGATCCCTGAAGCTTTAGCAAATTTCTGACCTAAAAAATGCGAGGTTCCAGCTTGCAAAGCCTTGCGATCTTGCATCATCGCCTCGATAGAATAAGTTTCAACTGCACCGGGAAAGCGTTCTTCTGGAGTCTTGATGCCTTTAATAACAGGAACCGCCATGAATTCGTGACAAAAACGTTCATAGACATCGAGCATTTTCAACGTTTCTTCTTGCGCCTCTTGGGCAGTAGCATGCACTGTATGACCTTCTTGCCAGAGAAACTCCGAGGTGCGGAGAAACATCCGTGTACGCATTTCCCAGCGCATCACATTCGCCCACTGATTGATTAAAATCGGCAAATCGCGATAGGATTGCACCCATTTTGCATAAGAGTGACCTATGATCGTTTCGCTAGTTGGTCGTATGATGTAGGGTTCTTCTAATTCCCCTGCAGGCTTCAGTCGCCCATCTGCACCCTCTTCTAAGCGGTGGTGCGTAACAACCGCACACTCTTTAGCAAATCCTGTAACATGTTCAGCTTCTTGTTGTAAAAAACTCATCGGAATCAAAAGTGGGAAATAGGCGTTTTCATGCCCGGTATCTTTAAACATCTTATCGAGCACTGCCTGCATGTTTTCCCAAATTGCATAGCCCCAAGGCTTTATAACCATGCAACCTCGAACAGGCGAAGCTTCTGCTAAATCAGAGGCTTTTATGACTTGTTGGTACCACTCCGGGTAGTCTTGCTCTCGTGTTGGCGTTATGGCTGTTTGAATTTTTTGGCTCATCATCTGGACCTTTATTAATTTCGATAAAATTGACTACTATTATGTAGGATTTTTATAAGTTCAGCCAGCACCTTCTATGCCATTTTTTTTCTCAAGTCCTTGCTTGTTTTTTTTCAAGACCAACTTATTCTATAGGATTGGGGGAATTCCTATGCAAATAAAGACGTTTTTTGATCCGGATACTTTTACATTAACCTACGTTGTCTTCGATTCCAGCACGAAGGATGCTGTAGTGATAGATCCAGTGCTTAATTTCGATCCCAAATCTGGAGCCGTTACCCAACGATCTAACAATGAACTCAAAGATTTTATAGATAGAAATTCTTTAAAAGTGCATTACTTGCTTGAAACACACGCACATGCCGATCACATGTCCGGTTCGCACGATTTGAAAAAATTACATTTCCCAAAGGCAAAAATAGCAATAGGTAAAAATATTACTTTAGTCCAAGAAACTTTTAAAAAGTTTTTTAATTTAAATGACCTTCAGACTGACGGTAGCCAGTTTGACGAGCTCTTTTCAGATGATCAAGTCGTCAAAGCGGGAAGCCTTTCCTTTAAAGTCTTGTTTACACCGGGCCACACTCCCGCCTGCGTTTGCTATCTTTTTAATGATGCCGTTTTTACGGGTGATGCATTGTTTATGCCAGATTTTGGCACTGGCCGTTGTGATTTTCCGTTAGGAAGTTCGCATGATCTTTTTACCTCAGTGAGTAAAAGGCTGTATACCCTACCGGATTCTACAAAAGTGTTCGTTGGACACGACTATCAACCTGGAGGCCGAAAGTTAGAATTTGAAACGACGATCGCCACTGAGAAATCCAAAAATATTCAACTCAATGCTAAGACCTCAGAAGCAGAGTTCGTGCGTTTTCGCAGTGAACGCGATAAGACTCTTGCGGCACCTGTGCTGCTCCTACCAAGCATTCAGGTAAATATAGCAGCCGGAGAGTTCCCTGCTCCAGAATCCAACGGTGTTTCTTACTTAAAATTACCATTGCGACGCACTTAACTAGATAGAGGAGTCTTTTGTGAACCCAGATTATATAAATGGACTAATTGGTGGCGCTCTCATCGGTCTATCTGCAACTATAATGTATTTGGCTCTTGGTCGAGTAGCTGGAATTAGCGGAATTATATTTGGCACGCTCAAACCCGCAAAAGGAGATACCAGCTGGAGAATTAATTTTTTGTTCGGTCTGATTTTTGGTGGCCTTGTAGCTTTGTCTTTCAACCCAGTATTGTTTTCCAATGAAAGTAGTCGCGCTCTTCCCTATATCATCGTCGCCGGTCTGCTTGTCGGATTTGGCACGCGCCTTGGCAGTGGCTGCACAAGTGGCCATGGGGTTTGTGGTATTAGTCGGCTTTCGATTCGTTCCATACTTGCCACAGTGACATTTATTCTCGCGGGAATAATAACAGTTTGGGTATTAAATCTTTTTGCTTAGAGAGAGCATATGAAAACGTTTTTTGTTCCATTTATTTCTGGTTTGATCTTTGCACTGGGCCTAGCGCTCTCCGGCATGATACAACCACAAAAAGTCATTGGTTTTTTAGACTTAAACAACTGGGATCCAACGCTCATTTTTGTGATGGTCGGAGCGATATCTGTTCACTCCTTAGTCTATCATTTAACCAAACACAGAGACTCACCACTTTTAGGCGGCAAATTTAGTCTGCCTACTCGTAAAGATATCGATACAAAACTTCTTATAGGCTCAGCTCTCTTTGGCATAGGCTGGGGCATGGGCGGCTTTTGTCCAGGGCCCGCCTTGACTTCTATCGTTGCTCTCGATAATCGAACTATTGTTTTTGTCGTAATGATGTTTATCGGCATGTTTCTGCATTTCTATGCTGAAAAACACTTCTTTAAGTCATAAATCCAAACGTTACAAAAGAAAGTTGACTCATGTTTATTTTAGGTTATTTCGGAGTCATTTTAACCGGTATTTTACTAGGCCTATTGGGCGGAGGTGGATCCATATTAATTGTTCCCGTGTTGGTTTACTTATTCAAGATAACCCCTACTAGCGCTACAGCTTATTCGCTTTTCGTCGTAGGTCTTGCAAGTCTACTCGGCATGTATCAATACCACAGACTTAAATTAATAAACTATAAAATTGGAGTGATTTTTGCAGTTCCATCTTTTATTGGAGTCTATTTTGCACGAAGTTTTATCGTCCCCAGCCTACCTAATACAATTTTTAGTTTTGAAAATTTCACCATCAACAAAGATGCTTTTATCATGCTGGTGTTTGCAGTAATAATGCTATTAGCCTCTTATTCGATGATTAAAAATCCTAAAAAAATCGAATTAACAAATACACCGATTGCTTCAGCTGGCGGGAAAAGCTATACACTTATTGGACTTGAGGGCCTTTTTGTCGGAACAATAACAGGATTTGTCGGGGCGGGCGGCGGATTTTTAATCATCCCCGCGCTGGTCGTTTTAGCCAAAATTCCCATGAAATTTGCGGTCGGCACTTCTCTGATGATCATCGCAGCCAAATCCTTGTTCGGGTTTATCGGCGATCTACAAGCTACGACTTATATTGACTGGACTTTTTTACTACAAGTATCTCTTGTAACTTGTCTTGGAATATTTGTTGGCATTGCCTTGTCAAAAAAAATCTCCAGTGAGAAGTTAAAACCAGCTTTTGGCTGGTTCGTGTTATTCATGGGTGCCGGAATTTTACTAAAAGGATTTTTATGAAGCAACAATCTCTAAATACATTTATTCGCAACTAGCGAATTTATTTTTAACAATGTAAATATTAATAGTAACTTTTAACGAGAGGATACTTATATGATTAAATATGTTGATGGCGATATTTTGTTGTCTAAAGCTGCAGCGATCTGCCATGGCGTCGCACCAAACGATGACTTCAACCAAGGTTTAGCTTTCGCCGTACGTGAAAGATGGCCAGATCTTTATAAAGACTTCAGGCATTACTGCCATACAAACTCTCCTAAATCTGGTGAAGTCTGGTTGTGGCGCGGAGTCGGTAATTTTGCTTGTTTCTCTTTATTTACTCAAGATGGCAGTGAGCGCCATCATGGACATAGCCATCCGGGAGTCGCCAGTTTACAAAATGTTAATCACAGTCTCAAAGAATTAAAAAAACAAGCCGAAAAAGAAGATTTTAACAGCATAGCACTACCGAGACTCGGCTGTGGAGTTGGAAAGCTTGCTTGGGAAGAAGTAAAAACTATCATCGAAAAACATTTTTCAGACTCGTCGATCTCAGTTCTGGTGTATGAAAACTATGTGCCGAATAAACCTGCAAAAGAGTCATAAGTCTGCGCAAAAAAGATTTTCATCGACTTGAGGATAATCACACACTGCCTGCCAGTGTGTGTCTTTCCTTTGCTTTCCTAGCGCCAATTATTTTACTCGTTTTCTATCCAACTTTGGCTAATTTAAAAATCAGTTTGGCACTTGCTGCTGTCGCTATCTTTATTTTTGTTTTTTTCTCTAAGAAATATAGTAGTTATTTAGAGTTAAAATTCACTTTAACGCATTTTGCAATTGTCGGACTCTCAGCAGCGCTGTTACTTATCGTGGACAACGTCAAAGCATATTTAGCGTTCGAGCTAAATGGCATCGATTTTAGCATATATGATCATGCCCTGTTTAATACAACAAACGGTCCCTTTATGTGGTCAAACCTCTGCAACTGCAATCACTTTGCGGTGCACCCAAATTGGATACTACTCGGCTTAATACCTTTACATGAATTAATTTCCAGTCCTTGGTTTCTGGTTATTTTGCAACCCTTAATTATTGTCTCTTCTCTAATCCCGCTCTACTTATTAACAAAGTCCTATATTGCTACACCGACATTAAAACTCGTTTTTTTAGTCGCTTTTATTGCCAATCCTTGGGTTGGCTCTATCAATGGATATGGTTTTCATGTCGAAGCTTTTTATTTGCCAATAGGCTTTTGGCTTTTGTGGGCCTGGATTTCTCAACGCAACATTAGTTTATTCTTGTTTCTGCTTTTATTTTTATCGATCAAAGAAGATGCTGCGTTTTATATGCTAGGTTTTTCATTTTATGGGTTTTTATTTAAGCAAAGAAAAAAAATAAGCGCCTCGATTTTTTTAATTTCGCTAGGTGTATTTATAATCAATCAATTTGTCGTAATGCCCGCCATTCGTCCAGCTGAATGGCAGCCTAGTTTTGTTTCTTTTTGGGGTCACTATGGAAATGATTTAGAGTCCATAGCCTTAACAATGCTCAAATCACCTTGGTTGGTACTTAAAGATATTTTGTCATCACAATGGTATCTGCTCTTTGCCTCGGCGCTTTTTCTTCCTTTTTTTTCTGGACATGCTTTTGCCGCGATGTTGCCCGCAATGATCATCTTGGGCACTTCGCTGAATCCTAATATGCGTGCCTATGGTCTGTATTATTCCGCGCCTCTTCTGCCATTTTTTTTCTGGGGTTTTTTGCAAGCGCTGCCAAAACTCACAAAGAAGCTAGGAGAAAAGAAAAGTGCTTCGATTTTTTTAGCGGCCTGCACTTTACTCTTGTTCACACGCAATGGATCGATCAAATTGGATGTTCCACGTTTGGAGATTTATAAAGATTTGCGCTTGATCTTAGAAGAACAAAAAGAATTTTCTGGCACCATATGTAGTCAGCTATCGCTCGTTCCACACTTACCTTATCATTGGGACATTCGAGCACTCAGTGATGAATGCTTAAAAATTCCGGGCGCTAAACGCTTAGGACATTTAGATCTCGTAACTTATCCTTACAACAAAAACAGCTTAAAGCCTTTGCTATTGGATTTAAAAAAGCGTGATTCTGGGATTCTAACTGATTTTTAGAAAAAACCTTACTGTTAGTAGAACTGCTGAGGACGGGATACTCGAACTTCGTAATGTACACATTTAAACGAATTTCATCGAGTCTATAGCTGGGGGGGGTCTTGTATTGCCAGGCTGCCAGAGGACCGAGCCTAGACCTGCTTTCTAAATGAAAGTCACTCAAAAAAATTTGCATTACGAACAATAAATAACTCAATGTCCAGCAGTCACTAACTCTAAGCCCCACTTTACTAATAAGCCAGAATGAAACGAGTCTATCTTCTGAGTTTTTATTTTTAAGAAGTTTTGCAATTCATTAATTATTTTTTCCAAGCGCGAATCATCCTGGCGCTGATTTATCGCCACGGCAAGCTCCAAACAATCAAGATACCAAAGCCATTCTTCAATATTTTGCGTTGCAGCTTTTTGCTGCAGAGTGACAATGGCTGATATGTGCTGTTCTAAGTCTTGATTAAGCGTAGCTGACTTTTCAACACGATCGCTGAGTTCTCTCAGTTCTTGATACAAACCAATTAATCGATTTTCCTGCAGTGAATAGGGCGTTTGTCGTCCCGGCTGAGTTGCAGCTTGTCCGACGTGTTGCTCACCGTAAGCAGCTACATCCGCGGGACCTCCACTGACAGATACAATTTTGTCGCCAACTGCTAAATCAAACTCACCCCACTCCGGGGAAAATAATATTTCTACTCCACGAGTCACTTTACATTGACTAAAAGTCATTAGAAGCAAAGCACCATTTTTAGCGCGCAATAAATTTTTAAGACTACCTTCTAACAGAATTCCACTTTTAAACAGCAAACGACAAAATTCGCCTTCTACTATACCAACTTTTGATAACTGTTCAGTTGTAGCTTTGTGTAAGAGCAGCTCTGGATTTTTTTCGAGACGACCTAGAGGAGAGGAAAAGCCATCTGGATGGCGTTTACGATCATGACCCGCTAATTGTTTCTCACCATAAGAAAGAGCTACTGGTCCTTGAAATTTTATATAATCAACATTTTCATCGTTAGCGAAATAGTTTTGTAAAATCCCACTAATTTGCAAACCTGAATCTAAACAAGTTGTTGTAATAGTTCGGGCTTGTTTTGCGCGCTGCAGGCTATAGACACCTCCGCGTTGAAATGACATAAGTTTTTCCAATTGTTGCAAAACAGCAGTCAAGTGCGTAAAATCCTCCGCCACAAAAAGCTGCGGCTGAGGTTCGGTAATATCATAGCTAGTCTCAATGCAGTTTAAAGAAAGCCGAATTTTTTTTACTGCATTCGATAAACAGTGGCGACTTTCACCTACTGAAGACAACAAACCCGCACCATAAATGCGCGGAGTCTCTAAACTACCAATAAGGCCGTATTCTGCGGTCCACCAATACATCCGCGCAACTTGACTAGCTTCCGATACAAAAGTGACATTCTCAATTGCTCGATTTAAACCAGCTTGAGCGGCAGTAATATCTTCCTTAGTTTTATCTGGATTTTCTTTTGTATCGGAGAGAACACGTATCGCCTCGTAAAGCGAAATGTCTTCAACAGAAAATATGGCGTGCCGCGCTAACTTCGCATAGCTGGTCAAATAACGCGCATATTCTGGATCCGCGATTATCGGAGCGTGACCTGCTGCCTCATGGACAATATCGGGTGCTGGTGTATAAGCAATATGTTCAACTGTTCGCATATCTGCTGCTATGGGCAGTATTTGCATTGCTTGTAGCTCTATAAAAACAGATGGAGGTATAAAGCCTCGCACAGCTACAGCGCCCCAACCAAATTCTCGTAAGGCTGCGTCCATTTCTGCAATTTTTGGAATGTAATTTTCGTGAATCGCTGTTTTTACTAGCCCGCTTAAATAAACGGGAACAGCATGCTTCGCAAAATAATTGCGTGATTGTCGCATAATATAACGCCAAGCTGCCTGATCTCGCGCCGTATATTGAGAATAATCCTGTTGAACAAGATACTTTTGCAGATGATTAGGTACAGCATCATAAGAACTACGCATCGCTTATCGCCTTCCCAAATAAATTCGAACAAATTTCAAAAAAGCATTCTTTCTTATTATCGCAAGCAAAGGCAAAATTAAACATAAGACAAGTATCCAATGTAATTCAATCGTGCCTGTAGTTGAATTGGAATGGTGCGCGATCACTCCACAACCAGAACCTACACGATCAAAATCATTAATCGTATTTACACTTTTTCCTCTCTCTCCTTGTAAAGCATTCAATGCATCGACGATTCCGGAGCCTAGCAAAGGCTGCCTTTGGTCACTTCCAGCAAATTTAACATAATAGTTTCTGTTATAGCCCCCAGCGACATCTTCCGAATAGATTTTGCCGTCTGAACTCGTTATTAATAAATTTTTAAGCTCTTGGCCGGAATAAGCTGGATTCACCGCTAAAATAAGTCCCGCTAGACCAGCTACAACAGGAGCAGCTTGCGACGTTCCCATTTGCTCTCCAAAATTTCCACCAGCTACGGTCGAAATTATTTGGCCTCCCGCGTCTCCCCCGGGAGCTGAAACATCAACCCAGGCTCCGAAGTTTGAGTAACTGGCTCTTTTCAGGTTTCCGTCAAGCGCAGAAACAGCTAAGACATCGTTGAATGCCGCCGGGTAAGCGCGCTTACTAGTATCTTCATTTCCCGCAGCTCCAACAACCAAAACTCCACGGCCAAAATCTTTGAGAAGCCTAATGACTAGACCAATAGCCCGAGACCTCTGGAACTTACCAAATGAAGAGTTGATGACTCTGACGACTTCTTGTCCTTGGCGCTGAAAGAGAGAAACATATTTAAAAGCATTGAGCATGGCACTATCTGGAATTTCGCCAGTTTCGTCATTCACAACTCTTAAAACCATGATCTGACACATTGGGCAGACTCCTCCCACCCCGGAACTTGGAGCAGGATCAGCTGCGATCAAACCGGCCACATGCGTTCCATGATTGCAAGTTCCCTCCTTTGTATTAGGTCGAACATTACAACCTGCGCCGCAGCACTCACCTGGTCCAGGTGTTCCATATGGCCACACTTCACCGGTACCAAGAAAACCTTTCTTTGAACGCACGGTATTACAGCCATGCAGGTCACCAAGGCAACTCGATGCGCCTACCTGTTGATTGAGCCAAATTTTATTTTTTAATGAAGGGTGCTCATAATCAACACCGCTATCCATCACTGCAATAACAGGTGGGTTGTTTAAAATATCTTCACCTAAACCCTGAGTAGCAAGATATGAAAAAGCCTCGCCTAAACGAATCGAAGAATGCCAAAATTGCGTCAAAACAAGTCCATCCGCTCCACCGTAGCTTTCCAGGTAGTCGGCAAAAATATCTTTTGGTTTCGAATTATAATTTGGCTCAGCAAACCACAACAAACCTCTTTTTTCCCAGTCTCGCAAAATTTTCGCAGCCTGCCCTCTATCAGTAAAGTCAACACGAAACATCGTGCCGTAAAAGCGCTCGTCTTGTAGATCCTTCCCCCAAAAAAGCTGTAAAGTTTTTGCACTTTTAAATTTTTTTGAGGAGTAGGTATTTTCAGGATTTTGCAGATTTAAAGATGTGATAAAAGACAAATCCGAAATTCCAGGCTGTTTCATTAAGAAATCAAACTGATTAAGAAGTTGAAACTGCGACTCTTGGAAGAAACTCAGACCTTTTATTGTAGTCAGCGGAGTACCTTTATTCTTAAAGACGACAATATAACTCCCTGGAATAACCTCTTGATTCCTAACTTGCAAATCCGAAGCTAATATAACGTCATTAAGAACAATTTCGTCTTCGATGGACGGCTCATTTACAGCTATTTCATCAGGTGAACCGCACGAGTTCATAGTTAAAAAAAGGGTCAAGAAAAAGGTTAAGAATAAAATCAAACAATGCGGTCGGCGAATTTTCAGGCTAAATTTTAGCAATATCTAAATCCTCACAAGCAAGGTGAATTTTGGGATTTTAACATATTTTTCCCGCGAGGTCTGACCCTATATTATGCAAGCAAGCATCCTTTTTTGTTGGAATAATGTTATTATCGTAAGATGATACTTGATTGCGGATTGCAGCAGCTTTTGTTTAACACCATAAATTTATTGAACAAAAAAAGAAGCACTTAGTAGAATTCATGAAGAATAATTTAGTTGAACAAAAAAACTCGGCGCAAGTTTTTGTCATATCAGCTCCTTCCGGCACTGGCAAGACGACTCTTAATCGCAGAATAGTCGCTTCTTATCCGGCAGTGCAAATTGCAGTCAGTCATACAACAAGAAGTAAACGCCCGACTGAACGCGAAGGGATAGATTATTTTTTCGTTAATAAGACTGAATTTGAAGCAATGATACAAAAAGGCGAAATGCTAGAGCACGCTTTAGTATTCGGTAACTATTATGGCACCAGTAAAAATTCTATCAACTCGCTCCTGAGCAGAGAAATCAATGTCATACTTGAAATAGATGTGCAAGGGTTTGAGCAAACCCGTCTTATATTTCCGGATTGTACTTCTGTTTTTATCTTGCCACCAAGTATTTTAGATCTTTGGCGACGCTTAGAAAATCGCGCAACTGACGATCTAAACACGCGTTGGCGGCGTCTCATAACAGCACGCGAAGAAATAAAACTTAGCGGACATTACCAATATTTTATTATCAACGATAATATTGAAAAAGCTTATGATCAGCTAGTAGACATCGTTATTTGTGGTGGCAGCAAGGGTTTGATTGCAAAAAAAAATCGGGATCATTGCCAGTTATTATTAAATGAATTTGACGAAGCAAGTTGGATTCGAGATCTCAAAGAAAAGTTTAAATGAGCAGCGACTCCCAATTAACAACAGACCTCACTCTCGTTGACACTCCAGAGCAAACGAATGCTGTAGCTGTGCTTTGGACAGAATTTGTTCTTGAATATAAAAAGAAATATCAAGATAGGGCCACCGAAATAGATCTTGAACGGCTAGAAAGCGCCTATCAATTCGCCGCCAAACAACATCGCCACCAAATTCGAAATTCTGGCGAACCCTACATAACGCACCCAATTGCCGTCGCCAAAATCTTGCTACAACTGAATGTTGATACCAATTCGCTGCTTGCGGCTATTCTCCATGATACTGTCGAAGATACTTCAGCATCTCTTGAAGACATCGAACAACTTTTTGGCAAAGCTGTTGCAGAGCTTGTTGATGGTATGACCAAAATCGGAAAAATCAAGTTCCGCACGAATCAAGAAAAACTCGCTGAAAACTTCCGCAAGATGATCATCGCCATGGCAAAAGACCTCCGCGTTGTCATAATCAAGCTCTGCGACCGCCTCCATAACATGACGACTTTAGAATTTGTACCACTCAACAAACAACATCGCATAGCTACCGAAACGCTTGAAATATACGCGCCTCTAGCCAACAGACTGGGTATTTATGGTATTAAAAGCCAGCTCGAGGACCTTTGCCTAAAGTATCTTGAACCAAGCATTTACCAAGAAATAAAAAGCAAAGTTGCTCAAAAAAAGAACGAGCGCCAAGCCTATATCGACGAAGTGCTCCGAATTCTAGAAAGCGAACTAAAAAAATATAATTTTACGAGCTTTAAGGTCTATGGACGGCCAAAGCACTTCTATTCGATATATAAAAAAATGCTCGATCGAAAATTAGATTTTGAAGATGTACATGACCTATTTGCATTTAGGGTGTTGGTACCGAGCTTAAAAGATTGTTACGAAGTTCTTGGAATTGTTCATTCAATTTGGAAGCCGATGCCTGGCCGCTTTAAAGACTATATTGCGATGCCCAAAGCCAATCTTTATCAATCACTTCACACATCGGTTATTCGGCCGAACGGCGAGCCTGCAGAGATTCAAATTCGCACCTTTGAAATGCACAAAATTTGCGAGTACGGTGTTGCCGCCCATTGGACTTATAAAGAAGAAAAAGAGGGCAAAGATCCGGCAAATTTAAAAAACTTTTCTTGGCTGCGCCAGATCATGGAATGGCAGAGTGAGATATCTGATCCAGAAGAATTTCTTGAAGCTTTAAAAGTCGATCTATTTGAAGAAGAAATTTTTGTATTTACACCGAAGGGCGATGTGCTGCAACTTTCGGCCAACGCAACTGCACTTGATTTTGCCTTCGCAATCCACTCCGATATTGGATTGCGCTGCGTTGGTGCAAAGGTAAACGGCAGAATTGTAACTTTAAAACACCCTTTAAAGTCTGGCGACATTATAGAAATTCTAACTTCAAAAACTCAAAAACCAGGCAGAGACTGGTTGGGTTTTGTCACGACTTCTAAAGCTAAAAATCGCATTCGATCCTATTTACGCAGCGAGCAGCGCGATGAAAGCAGGCGCATTGGTCGAGAGCTTTTAGATATTGCGCTAGCTCCTCGCGGCCTCAGCATAGAAATTATTGAAAGAAGCGGCAAAGCAGAACACATCGTCAAAGCCGGCCGAGAAAATAGCCTTGATGATGTTTTGGTAGCATTGGGCTATGGTCAGCTCGACGCCAACGAGCTACTCGAACGCGCATTCCCAGAGCAAGAAGCCGCGCAAGAGAAAGCCAATCGCGAACTACTGCAAAGACTTAATCTTAATGCCAATAAACCAGAGAGTGCGACAAGCAAAGCTGGACAAAAAGGCTTGCTTGTTTCTGGGATGAACGATTTATTGGTTAACATCGCAGGTTGCTGTTCACCTTTACCAGGTGAACCGGTTGTAGGATTTATAACCCTTGGAAAAGGTATCAGTGTCCATAGAGATGGCTGTGATCGAGCTAAGGCTTTTGATCCGCGTCGAAAGGTAGATGTGACTTGGGCGGAGGCCAATCCAAACACCAATCAATATATTGTTTCCATTGTGGTTTTAACGCACGATAAACAAGGTGTTTTGGCAGAAGTTACCGCGGCTATTTCCGCCGCCGGATCAAATATTAAAAAAGCTCAGGTTCAAATTTCACAAGACAGTGAAGGTTTGCTCGAGTTTGATATTCTAGTGCGATCTTTCGAGCAAATGCGTGATGTTTTAGCCAGAATTCAAAATATTCCTGCTGTCGTTTCTGCGAGTAGAAAAATAATCTAGGAGGTGTTTATGTCATTTGTATATAAGTTTTTTGCAGCCGCTAGTTTTATGCTGTTAGCAACAAGCAGCTGGTGTTCAGATTTAGACAAGCACAAAAATGGCCCCAGCTCGAGCGCAAGCGCCGATAGAAGCCCAAGTGTAAATCAAAGCGAGAAACATTCTCGCATTGAAGTCTTGGTGAAAAACAACCCTAACATCGTTGAATTCAAAGTAGTTCCAAACAGCGGCTTAGTTATCAATACTGAAGGGCCGTGGAGCTTAGTCGTAGACGAAAAAAGCCCCTTGAAGTTTAAAAAAACACAGTTCAAAGTCGCAGATTTTGATGCAAAACTTCCAGGGTTTCGCGGTGATTTTAGCTCTGATTTAAAAATAACAACCAAAGCTAGATCAAGCACCAACTATAAAATGATCGTTTTTGTTTGTACCGCAAATAAAAAAGTCTGCTATCGCGATGTTCACGAAAATACTTTTTAAATAATCGGTTTAATATTAGTTTCGAAAATCCAGCTGCAAAATCTGCGCATATGCGGCAGACACTTCTTTTGAACCTAATATGGTTCCAGAAAAAGCATCAAGTGTGCATCCCGGATAAAGATCAGCCTTATATGTTGTCTCACTGCTCGTAGACTCTAAACTCGGCAAAAATAAATATTGAAGAATTGGACTAATGGCTCCCGAAGTTACGTCATTGGATGCAATTTTATAACGTACACTCGCGGTGCTTTGAGAGATGGATAAACAGCGACTAGGACTTGCGGCTGCTTCGACAAGAAGAATTGAATTTGGAACTAAGCGATAAGTTGCATTTTTAACGACGTTGTCGAATTTTATAATATATGATTTCGCACCATCACCGGGAAGCTCCGCTCTTTTTGCATCTTTCTCTATATCTAAGCAGGTCATGCCAACATAGACTTCTAATCCTGATTTTACCTTTAAGTTGCTTGGTGTACTAAGAAAATAGCTAGCGGAAGTTTCTCCGTCAATTTCAAGAGGATCGAGAAGAATATTAAAAGAAGCCGCGGATAAAAACTTATTTTCTGAGTTGCTTCCTGTAACAACACAAGATGCAACTCCTTTTGGAAACTCGCTTGAAACTGTGGGGGCGGCCGTTCCAGCTTGCTGATCAAAACCCATCTTTAAAGTAATACTACTATAAGATCGCAATCCTTTGCCCATGCTGCTTATGTTCTCAGCCTTTACTTCGTCATTACTAAGATGAAATACATAATAGGAAAGATACTCATCTTGAGATTCAAACAAGACTTCGATATCGACAATACTAGTCCATGAACATGATTTACCTTTTCCTAACATCGCTATACCTAAAAAGACACCGTCGTGATCTAAGTTAGAAGACGCAAAGGGAAGTTTTATGTTCGCTGCAGCTCCACTTTTGACAGTAAAAGCACCTGAAGCGAGCATCGCTACCGGCTCAAAGTCCTCGCCGCCTGATTTTTCCTTTGCCGACAACATAAAAACACAAAGACTATTCGCACCACTTAAATAGGCAGCAGGAATCTCATAACTGAGCTCTAAGTCTTTTTCCTTAGCTGCTCCAGTTGCTGCATCTATATTGTGCGTAATTTCCCAATTGTCGACACTTGTTAATTTTTCATCTTCTACCTCAGAAAAACCCGAAAGCGCTGTATCGCCACAATATGCCAATTGAAATTTGCCCAATTTTGTTGTTAAGAACTGAGCTTTATTTTTTACCACTTTAATATTTGCGGCACGCCATACCAAAAGACTTTTGTCCAATGCTGATAAAAACGCACATAAATTCGCTTCTGAGTTTTCTACTAACAATAACGAAGCAGCCTGTATAGGAAGTCCAACCAACATAGGTTGTTCAAGCTCTGATAAACGCTCTCCACTGCTATTATAAACAGAAACATTAATGGCAAGAGAACCTGGAGAAATTTCTGCAGTGCCTAAGCTATCGAAAACCGGAAGAGTGCTAGTAGATTGTAAACGGACTTCTGAGCCCTCTGGCGCTGCACCTGCCGGCAATACTAAACTAGATCCATTAGACATTTGAATAGACGTTGGATCTTCGGCAGATATATCTGTCTTGACCCTTTCCGCCTCATCTTTTGAAGGCGAGGTTTGTGCGTCACATGATAATAAATAAATCGAAAGCAAGGCCAAAATCGTTTTGCCGCTGAGCAATCCATAAGAGCTTTGACAAATTAATTGGACTCGCATAAAACCAATTTGTTTGGACATAATCTTGCCGACCCCATATTTAATTTAAAGCTAAATAAAGTAGATTCTCTCGATGACGGGCATCGGAATTATTATGAAAATCCTTTAAAGACTAAAAATGGTTGATAATGAAATTAGACATTTAGCTCAGATCACCAAAGCGTTTTTTTGAGGTTTATAATGATAAAATATCGTGATTTTAATGCATTACTCGAAACCCAAGCATCAGGGGCAGCTCCTGAAACTGAAGCAGGATTGTTTGGATCACCTTTTAATAATGAGGAAGCTAATTTAGTCATATTGGGAATTCCTTGGGACGCAACTTGTTCATATGGTCGTGGCAGTGCCTTGACTCCAAAATCTATTTCTAAGGTAAGCCATCAACTAGATCTATCTGATGATTTTTTTGGCAACACCTATAGAGCTCGCATTTCTTTAGATGAATCTTTATTTGAAATTGCAGAAAGCAATCAATCTGCCACTGAAGCTGCAGTAAAAATGCGGGAACATGCGACAGATGAGACTCAACTTAAGACTGTTAACAGACTATCCGCTAAAGTTCATAAAAAAATCGAAGAAAGGGCAGTTTCAATATTAGCCTCTGGAAAAATTGTTGGCGTTTTAGGCGGAGAACACTCTTGTCCCTACGGGCTCATGAAAGCTCTGACTCAAAATCATGATGATTTTGGTGTACTTCATGTCGACGCACATTTTGATTTAAGAAAAGCTTACGAAGGAATTACGCACTCACATGCCTCTATTTTTTATAATGCTATAAACGATCTGCCACAAATATCATCTCTCGTACAAGTCGGGATTCGAGACTTTTCCAAAGACGAATGGGACTTTTCGCAATCAAACAAAAGATGCCACGCATTTCTAGCGAGCGAAATGTTTCGCGATCAAGCTAGAGGACTTAGCTTTGCTGAACTAGCTACCAAGATAGTGCAAAAACTGCCTCAGAAAATTTATGTTTCTTTTGATATCGACGGTCTTGATCCGAGCTATTGTCCGAATACCGGCACTCCGGTTCCAGGAGGCCTAAGCTTTGCAGAAGCCTGTTATTTATTAGAAGAAATTTGTCGTCAGAAAAAAACCGTGATTGGTTTTGATTTATGTGAAGCCGTTCCGGGAGACAAAAGCGACTGGGATTTAAACGTCGCAGCTCGCATACTCTACAAATTATGTGGAACTGTTTATAAAAGTCAGCAGGAATTTTTTGAAGCTAGAAACAAAAATGCCTAAAGTTTTTGCGCTTTAGGCATCAGTGCTCATCAAAATCTCTGCTGCTTTACGAGATTTAATAAATCTCTGCTGGTTCCGAGATTTTTAAAGCCCGACAAGAGAATTTCTCTCTATGCTTCGGCGACAAACGACATTCGACCTGCATCATATCCTTCGCCTGTTCGTTCACCATGTTGATACTAATCTTGTCCCCTTCAATCTCAATATACGAAAAACCCAACGAAGATTTCTGCCAAAGTGTTTCAGCCTCGACTTCTTCTGCAGCTGTTCGGTATAATTTTGAAACTTTACCGCCTACCCCACTAACAATATAGAGACCGGGGCATTGTTCTTGTTTGCGGTTGATGAGTTGTAAATTGTGATCATGACCACTAATAAATAGATCAACATGCTGACAAAGTGACTGTTCTCCGAAGGATTTGGATTGATAAAAACGCTTTATATAACTTCCGTCTTTTTGTTCTTTTATTTTTCCAAGAGCAGTTCCATACCCATAGTCCCCAGCATTTCCATGCGAGCCATTTGAATAAATCGGATGATGACCGAACATCACTCTAAAGCGCAATCCCTGATCAAGAGCAGCTTCATACGAGCTTTCAAATAATTTTTGCTGTAGATCTACGTTCCGCCCGTAAAGCAATTGCTGTGTATCTAAAGCCATAAACATCGCGTTACCGGCTGAAAAGTTATAGAAGGCGCTTGGAAATTGCCATTTTCCGCTAAAACGATCAGAGGGCGCAGATTTATTGTGAAATCGTTGATAGTTCTCGACCTTCTGCCAATCAGGCCGTCCTCTACCATGAAAGGAATAGTCGTGGTTTCCCATCGCGACATAAAAAGGAAAAGTTAAATGCGCATAAGGAAGTGCGAAACGCTCCAACCACAGACTCTCTGCTTCGACTTGGTCGTCGGGCAGTCCAGACTCGTAAAAGTTATCCCCTAAATAAAGACCAAAATCACACTGTTTATCAGTGCGAGCACACCAAGAACCTACTGCGCTTGCGACGCGTAATTGTGTGTCTTTATGAACGCCGGCATCTCCAATGGCGATAAAGCCAATCTTTTCGTTCTTGCTTTTAAGTATCTGAAATAGCTTGGCTTCATTTTCTCCACAAGAGGGGCTGAAAAACAAAAAACTGGATACTAAGGCCAAGGCAACTGCACTAATGATACTTTTATTAAATTTCACTGAAAAATTCCTCTCTTTATAGATCCAATAGTCTTTTTAAAGCAGACATAATTCGCTATGCTCAAACTTGTTTGGAAAATAGCAAATATAGTCCACGCTGTCAGCTTTAATTCGATTGATTTTTAGCAAAATCCACGAATTTGGTAGATGGAATTCAAGAAATGTTAGGGAAGATGTGCAAAATTTAACTGTATTCAAACTCGAACAATATTTAGACCACCAATTCCCCTCTTCACTCGCAGAAGAATGGGACAATGTCGGGCTTTTAATTGGTGATAGAAAAAACCATATACAAAAAGTTCTCTGTTGTTTGACTTTAACTCAAGAAGTCGTCGAAGAAGCAATTGAACTAAATATTTCTCTCATCGTGACACACCACCCTTTGCCATTTAAACCAACAAAAAAAATATTAGCAGACGATCTTGTTGGTGGATTACTTATAAAACTCATTGAAAACAAAATAGCAGTCTATAGTCCTCACACAGCCTATGACTCAGCAGAAAACGGGATTAATCAACAACTCGCCGAGATTTTAGATTTAGAAGACATAAATCCCTTAATGCCAATGGAAAATAGCCTCTATGGCGCAGGCAGATATGGACGATTAAGAATGCCTCAGCAATTAGCCGGCATATCGAAAACTTTGACAAATATAACAAAATCCACTGAAACAAATTTTAGCGGCAATGCCAAAAGACCCATAGAGAAGATTGCCATCGCTTGCGGCGCAGCTGGGCACTTTCTCAGTTATGCTTACGAGAAAAAATGTGATCTTTTTATCACCGGAGAAGCAAATTTTCATACTTGTTTAGAAGCTAAAGCCTTAGGTATGGGAATACTACTTCTCGGTCATTATGCTAGTGAGCGCTTTGCTGTTGAAAGACTTGCGGTGCAAATTCGCGATCAGTTTCCAGAGTTACTCCATTGCGCAGCATCAAAAACAGAGCAGAATCCAATCTACAAAATATAAAATTTCAACTCGAAGCAGACTCATAGTATTTCAAACCTACGCCCCAGAGTCTGCGGATTAAGAATACTAAAACCAAAAGCCCTGCAAGCATATAGACGATATACATCCAAGCCCTTTGGTCTAGTAAAAAGCGCACTGGAAAACTCCCAACCACTAGAACTGGAATGAAAAGTATAAAAAACTTTCTCACTAAATGACTGAAAGAGAAATCAGGCCAGCGGCTAATTTGCTGCAATTGAACCCGCAAAAAATTAATTCCATAGCCTTCAATCAACCAAAATGTCGAAATGGATAACAAAATCTCGAAACAAACCCAAAAGCCTAAACTGAGAACAATTAAAAAAGGCAGAGACACCCAAGCCATGTGCGACAAATCGCTTTGCAGGCCAAAGTAAATCAAGCAAGCCCAAGGAAAGGGCAAAACTAGAAGAGAGGCCGGGCGGATGTAATAGAAAAAAGAAATAAAAATTGAGCTCACGGGTTTCAGCAAATTAAAATCAAAGCGGCCTGTTCGAATATCGTAGGCAAAATTCCAGAAATTTTCTGAGACAAAAGTCATGTGAAGATGGTCTACGACAAGCATAAAACTTATAAAAAACATAAATTCATTTCTTTGCCAAATACCAATTTGCTCAACATGTTTATAGATAAAATCGACCAAGAGTAAACTGGAAGTATAGGCGATCATATCCATCAAAATAAGCAGGACGAAATTTAAACGAAATTGGCTAGCAGCAGCGACATTGATCGTTAGAAATTGTTTATATATTGAAAAGTAATGTAGAAATTGTTTTTTCACTCTACATTCCCGCCGCTGTATACAAGCGAATCCCACGCCGCCAAAACCATGAAACTAGTATTTTAAAAAAGATGATCCAAAAAAGAACTATCAAAAGGTCATGTAAGGTAAATATAACTTCTTCACCCATAAATATTTTTGCGGGTAGATAACCCAAATAGGGAAAAGGCGTAAATTGTAAAAATGTTTGAATCCACGCTGGGTATAAATCCAAAGGAAGTAGCGTGCCAGCAAAAAATTGCGTCAATATTTGAATCACAACTCTCAAAACCCAGGTTTCTTCCAGCCAAAACGAAAAAATTCCGGTCAAAAATTGCACTAAAAACCACATATAACTAATGAGCAAACAAACACCCAATCCTAGAAATAGAGTTGTGAAAAAATTAACATTAACAATACCGACAACTGAAAGACTAACTATAACCAATGTGACTACAAGCAGCTGCAAGCTTTGAAAAGCCATGAAACTCGCGGTTTGGAATTTTTCGAAACTAAAGGGGTAAATTAAATAACTAGTCACGCGCCCCATACGAATATCTTCTGAAATGGTCATTGCATTAAAACTATTGAACAAACCTACCACCAGAATCCAACCCTGGTATTGTAGCATGGAATTAAGGTCATAACCTTCTATGACGTCTTTGCCGCTAGTCGAATAGATCGTAGACCATAAATTATATTTTATAAGAAAAAATACTAAAGATGGACCTATCACATGCAGGAAGAAATTAAGTTTGTAAGCGGTGTATTTTGACCAAGAAATGGAAATAGTTTGTAACCACTTGGCGAGTTCTATAGAAATCCTAGCAGACAGTGATCTCACAAAATTTCTTTAGTTAAATGCGGGTTATTCATCAAAGTTTCCATCACTCGTTCAATAGGCATGGCTTCACTAGAAAAATCAAGTACAGGGTAAGTGGCAAACACGTATTTGCCAACTTCCACTAATTTTTCAACCGGAACCTGTATACTCACCCCTCGCCGATCTTCTAACCACGAAGGTGAGAATTCGGCAAAAAATTTGTCGTTTTTATCAATTTCTTTTGCAAAAGTAAGCGTCACATTCTTATCGTCACCTAAAACTCTAGAAAACGCCTGTATCGAGTCATCAAAGCGCTTACTGCCGCCTAATATCAAAATCAAACGCTGGCAAAGTTCTTGCACATCTGCCATGTAATGCGAAGTTAAAACAATCGTGGTTTTGTATTCATTTTGATAAGACTTAAGAAATGACCTGATGTTTCTTTGTGCCACCAAATCTAAGCCAATAGTCGGTTCATCTAGAAAAATCACTTTCGGATCATGCAACAAACAAGCAATCAACTCTAGCTTCATCCGCTCACCCAAAGATAGTTTGCGAATGTGCGTCGACAAGACGTGTTTGACATTTAATACTTCAGTTAATAATCCAATTCTGTTACGAAATCTTTTTTCATCGATTTCATAATAACGCTGTAGCAGCAGAAAGGCATCATGAGCAGTAATATCCCACCATAGCTGGGACTTTTGCCCCATTACCAAGGCAATAGATTTACGAAATTCGACTTTTCTATCCGCTGGCCTATGACCTGCAACAATGACTTCTCCATGACTAGGCTCGATGATGCCGGTAAACATTTTCATTAAGGTGGTTTTTCCAGCTCCATTCGGACCAAGCAAACCAATAAACTCACCCTTTTCTATCTCAAGATTAAAATCGTGCACTGCAACTTTATCAATATATTTTCTAGAAAAAAAAGCTCTCAGAGAACCTTTCAGACCGGCTTCTTTTTGATAAATACGAAAATTTTTATTAAGTTTCTGACAGCTAATCATTTTATTATCTGTTCACTTTAAATATTCAGTTTTTGCGATTTTTAATGAGCTCTTCCACTATAGATGGATCAGCTAAAGTAGAAATATCACCAAGATTTTGAAAATCATTTTCTGCTATTTTACGTAAAATACGCCGCATTATCTTCCCCGATCTTGTTTTTGGCAATGCAGGCGCCCATTGGATGATATCGGGTGTGCATATAGGCCCTATTTCATGACGCACCCACTTGACAAGTTCCGCGCACAAATCATCATGAGCACTAACCCCCGATTTCAACGTCACATAACAGTAGATACCCTGACCTTTAATATCGTGAGGAAATCCAACTACCGCGGCTTCTGCAACATCACGATGGGCAACTAAGGCACTCTCGATTTCTGCAGTTCCCAATCTGTGACCGGAGACATTGAGCACATCATCCACTCTTCCAGTAATCCAATAATAGCCGTCACTATCTCGCCAGCAGCCATCTCCAGTGAAGTACTTACCTGGATAGTGGCTAAAATAGGTCTCTTTAAAGCGCTGATGGTCACCATAAATAGTGCGCATTTGCCCTGGCCATGAATCAGCAATACATAAATTACCACGAGCCTCGCCTTCTAAAACCTCCCCGACTTTGTCAACAATCACTGGCTTAATCCCAAACAAAGGCAATGTCGCCGAGCCAGGTTTTAGTTCCGTCGCACCAGGCAAGGGAGCAATCATAATACCTCCGGTTTCTGTTTGCCACCAAGTGTCGACAACAGGGCAGCGTTTGTTTCCCACATTGTTGTAATACCACAGCCAAGCTTCTGGGTTTATTGGTTCGCCAACGCTGCCGAGTATTCTAAGGCTATCACGGTGGTTGTTTGAAAACTGTTCCAAGCTTTCCCGCATTAAAGAACGAATAGCAGTCGGTGCCGTATAATATATAGAAACTTTATACTTATCGATAATTTCCCAATGTCTAGAATGACTCGGATAATGCGGGATTCCTTCGAACATAAGCGTCGTGGCGCCATTACACAAAGGCCCATACACCACATAAGAATGACCTGTGATCCAGCCTATATCTGCTGTGCACCAAAAAATGTCATCACTTTGGCAATCAAAAACATATTGATGAGTCAGAGCAGTCCATAAAAGATAGCCGCCCGTTGTGTGCATAACTCCTTTAGGCTTACCGGTAGATCCTGAAGTGTAAAGAATAAATGAGGGATGTTCCGCTTCGAGCTCTTCTGGAGGACAAACGTCAGACATGGAATCTATTTTCTCACTGTAAGATATATCCCGAGCGGAATTCCAAGCTATATGGCTGCCTGTATGTTTCACAACAATTACCGATTTAACTGAAGGAGCCTTTAATAAAGCCTCATCTACTCGTTCTTTTAAACAAATAGTTTTGCCACCTCGAACAACTTCATCGGCAGTTATAATACAAGTGCTTTGACAATCTATTATTCGACCAGCCAACGCCTCTGCGGAAAATCCCCCAAAAACGACCGAATGAATGGCACCAATACGCATACAGGCGAGCATCGCAAATGCAGCTTCAGGTAGCATCGGCATATAAATCGTTACACGGTCGCCTTTGCCGACTCCTTGAGCTTTTAATAAGTTTGCAAATCTGCACACTTCAAAGTGCAATTGTTTATAAGTAAAACTTCTAGCTTTGGAAGTCGGGCTGTCTGGCTCCCACAAAACTGCTATCTTTTCAGCGTTACCGTTTAAGTGCCGATCTATGCAGTTGTAAGAAATATTTAACTTAGCTCCTGCGAACCATTCTATAAAAATGTCATCGGAAAAATTTGTGTTTTTTACCCGATCCCACTTCTTATACCAGTGCAAGCGACTGGCTTGTTCCGCCCAAAAAGCCTCTGGATCAGCTATGGATTGCTCGTACATTTTTTTGTATTGAGATGTATTGCAATATGTTGATTTTAAAATTTCATTTTTAATTCGAATCACTTCAGGAGCAGACATAGATTCACCTCTTGATTTTGCTTTGTTAGCAAATTAAGCAAGTGCCTATTCTGTTGTAGCGTTTACTTTTTTTCTATTAAAAAAGACTTATGTATCGTCAGAAGACTATATTGCTGGAGCAAGCCTACTCCGAACATTCATCATCTATGCCTGTGTCTTTAATTATGCAACTTTTAAAGCATTCAATGGCGTAAGGAACTCCATCAGTGCATTTATAACGAAACTTTTCCTTGCCAAAAGTTGTCCCGTCATCGTCTGACTTTGGACCGCAGGTCCAAAATTGCGCTCCGCTTCCCCTTACTGCAGATTTTCTGCAAAGCCATTCCGAATATTCAACTCTCTTTTGTTCTGATTCTTTGGCATCATTTCCGGCTTCTTGGCCGCCTTCGGCAGAGTCAACTCCATCTGCTGAGTCAACTCCATCTGCTGAGTCAACTCCGCCTGCTGAGTCAACTCCATCTGCTGAGTCAACTCCATCTGCTGAGTCAACTCCATCTGCTGAGTCAATTCCGTCTGCGGTGCCTGTGCCCACAGCCGTCCCAAATCCTTCTGCAGTACCAAAGCCTTCTGCAGTGCCTGTGCCCACAGCCGTCCCAAAACCTTCCGCAGCTCCAGTGCCTTCTGCTGTGCCTGTAGCTCTGACAGCATCGGCATTTTCATTAATTATAGGTGCTTTTCGCTCTTTGCAATGACACAAAATAGAAAAGATAGAAATATATAATAAGCTTCGCATCAACTGACCTCATTTTTTATTATCATAGTGAAACTTATCGGATATAAGGGGCGCATTCTTTAAGAAGCATCCTCTAAATACGAGAGTTCTATATCTCTCAAAACTCTTCCGGCTTTCCATCTCCAACATAATGCCCTGAAATTATTTAACTAATAATTCCAGCTTAAATTTTTTCTAATATTTCCGATCCTTTACTTAAATACGGGGGTAGAACATTTCTAGAATTAGAAGAAAATTGACATCTCTAGGCGCCAGGAATTGTTGGCTACCTTTTCTATTATTTGTCTTAGTTATTTCAAATCTCGGCTGCCAAGAGGCAGCGACTACAGATGAAGAATCTTCAGCAGCTTCTCCAGGTTGGGTAAGATCTCCAGTAGATACCAGAGAAGAAATAGTTGATGAAGAAAACGACGAAACGATTTTTAATGAAGATCTACCTGAAGAATTTTCTATTATTGCCCCACTAACAGTCATTAATACACCAGAATTTGAAGCCGAATGGACAAGACCAAAAGATTTAAAAGATTACGACATTATTCTCGGTAGTAGCGAAAAGTGCGCTACAAGCCCGCTTGCAGTTTTCCCCGACTACAAAAAACAAAAACTGCCCTTAGGACCTCTTGACGATGGTATCTACTTTTTATGTATTCAAGCAATTACCAAAGAAAAGCTTAAAATGGCGACAAACTCGCCCTACATATTCACGATAGATACTGTTCCTCCTGGTGAGTTTTCTCTGACAGAAATTGCAAGCCCAACTTCTCAATCAGAACTAACTGTCACTTGGTCAGAATCTGCGGACGCCGTTTCATACGAAATTTCAATTTCTGAGAGCGATTCTTGCGAGGAACCTCTGGAAACTCAATCTTTCGAAACAGTTACTGAAGCAATCTTTGTTATAGATTTAGATGGGTCTTATTTTGTTTGTGCAACTTCCACCGATATCGCAGGAAATAAAACAACAGTAAGCAACCAAGGTATGAATGTCGTTATTGATACAAGCATACCGCAAATAATAGACGTATCGACAACAAAAGACGACGGATCCTATAAACAAGGCGAGCAAATTTCTATTCAGGTAAAGTATAGTGAAGCGGTATTTTTTTCTCCACTTAATCAGCAAAGCGCTTCTTTGAAATTAGAAACAGGTACTAACGATAGATTAGCAAGCTATGTTAGTGGGCATGGGACTGACACTTTAACGTTTAGCTACACGATACAAAATGGCGATACTAGCGCTGATCTAGAAGTTCACAATGATACTCCACAAATCACATTACCAGCAAATGTCAAAATCACTGACCACGTTGGAAATAATACCGATATTGGGTCAACTTATATCAATCAACTATGGCTCAGCGAATCGAGCGCACTCATAATAGATACGCTTTCCCCCTCTGTCATCAGTATAGATTCTAGCAATACAAATGGTTCCTATAAAGTTGGCGAATTAATTGAAGTAGAGTTGAATTTCAACGAGTCGGTATTTGTGAGCGGCGGCAATCCAAGCATTGTTTTAAATATAC
This sequence comes from Oligoflexales bacterium, assembly GCA_018060885.1. GTDB lineage: Bacteria > Bdellovibrionota_B > Oligoflexia > Oligoflexales > JAGOVF01 > JAGOVF01. Next base: position 30,152 of record JAGOVF010000021.1, read on the forward strand.
AAAACACTCAGCGAAGTGCTACTTATCTTCGAGGTAGCGGTAGCGAAACCTTAGTTTTTGGCTACACAATTTTGGCTGGAGACTATCAAAATGATCTAGACATTGCTGCAGATAGCAACAGCATAAATCTTTTAGGTGCCAGTATATTAGATCATGCAAATAATGCTGCGACATTGAGCCTTCCGATATCGCCTGCACTTGGTTCTCTGGCAGTGCGCAGTGAAATAGAAATTGATGGCGTTTTGCCAACTGTGAATGTAGGTGCAGATTTGCTTGTCAATTCTGCAAGCACTATCAGCCCAATTGCTACGGATAATTATGAACTAAGCAGCTATAGCTGGACCCAAATTTCCGGCGATGGAGATTTACAGTTTTCAGATCCAACTGAATCTGAATCAGAAGTCAGCGCCGATGAGGATGGTGAATACACTCTTCGATTTACTGCCTACGATTTAGCTGGAAACGCCAACTACGATGAATTGAATTTTATTTGGGACACGACAGAACCATTAGTAAACCTTGGTGCCGATGTAACTACGAACTCGAGCCATACAACTAATAGCACGACAAGCGATTTAAATGGTATAGAGACTTTTACTTGGTCCAAGATAAGCGGCCCAGGTAACATTAACTTTACTGCTGCCACATCTGCCAATACTTCAATTTCAGCTGATACCGATGGTACCTATGTCATCCGATTAACAATTGTAGATAGCGCAGGAAATTCTGCCTTTGATGAAATCAATTTCATCTGGGACACAACCCCACCAGAAGCACCTCCCGCTTTGCAAATTCAAGCTGCATCTTTTAGAAATAATTTAGAATGGAACCTCAGCAGTGGATCTACTATTGGCTATATTGTCGCCCGACGCACTGCCAGCCCTGTTGATTTCACTCCTACAGATGGCGTAGATTACCAAGTCGGCGGAATAGATCTCAACAATAGAATAGTTTATAAAGGTAGCAGCGAATCTTATGATGGCTACGGACTGCAAACATCAAGCGTCTATCATTACGCAGTCTTCGCTTACGACGCTCTCTACAATTATTCTGCTGCTAGTACAGCCAATGCCACGCCGCTGGGCAGTGACAATTTAGGCAGCTCTACCCCGCACAAAATAGCCGTGGGATATAATTCGAGTGGCAATGGCCATCAGACTTGCGCATTGATGGCAAACAGCCATTTAAAGTGTTGGGGCTATGACGATGATGGCGCTTTAGGCAGAGCTGCAACAAATGACGAATCACTTGGCGATGAAACAAATGAAATGGGTGATGATCTTCTTGCTTTGGATTTGGGTGAGCATACGAAAATTCAAGATTTTCACTATGGCAGTGATCGCGGTTGTATTATCACAAGCCTTGGTAGTATCAAATGTTGGGGAAGTGTCGCAGCAACAGATTCTTGCAATCTAGGATATGGTGACACTTTAAGCAGAGGATACACTGCAAATAGCATGGGTTCGAATTTGCCTAATATTGATCTAGGTACTGATGAAAAATTCAAAACTATCGGCGGAACCGCAGGAAATTTTTGCGCAATAACTTTAGAAAATAAATTAAAATGTTGGGGCTGCAATAGCCTATCAGGCGCACTTTATGGTTACGGAGATTCCTCTGCTAGAGGGCACAATTCTGGATCTATGGGAGATAATTTAGGCTTTGTAGATCTAGGAACTAACCAATTCCCCATGGAAATCTCTCGCAGTGACAATGATTCGATTTGCGTAATTTTACAAAACAGAAAAATAAAATGCTGGGGTGATAATAGCTTCGGCCATTTGGGTTATGGCGATACGACTACACGAGGTGGTTTAACTAATCAAATGGGCGACGATCTTCCTTTCGTCGACTTGGGTACTGATGCCGCTGTTTGGAAAATTTCTGGCAATGGCGGCAACCCAACGCTGAAATTTAATTGCGCATTACTTTTGAACGGGCAAATAAAATGTTGGGGAGCAAACACCGACGGCAACCTAGGCTATGGGGATACGATACAACGCGGCGACCAGAGCGACGAAATGGGGGCTGATTTGCCCAATATAGATCTAGGAACGAATAAACGTGCCATTGATTTAGCTGTCGGGAATCGCTTTGTGTGCGCACTGCTTTCAGGCGGCAACCAAGTATGTTGGGGCTACAATATTGCAGGCTCTCATGGTAATAGTGTTATTGAAGCCATCGGCGATGAGGCTGATGAAATGGGTGATAATTTGGCGCAAGTTGATTTTGGTGTCGGATCAATACGACCAACAAAAATATTCGCAGGCTGGAGTAGTTGCGCCATGTTGAGCGATGGCAGTTTAAAATGCTTTGGCGATAATAGCGCTGGTCTTTTAGGTTATGGCGATATGCTAACCAGACAAGTTCCAGCAGATTTTTCTGCAATGAACCTTGGCACTGAAACCGCTGGGACCATAGAACTTGCAGCTTTTAACGAGCATCGTTGCATGTTGTCAGGCAGCCACCAAGTCAAGTGTTTTGGGCAAGGTGGAGCAAAACTAGGCTACGGGGATTCGATTTCAAGAGGCCTAGATGTTTCGCAACTCTCCGATCAACTTCCTATTTTAAATCTCGGAACAAATCTCAGAGCAAAACAAATTAGCGCAGGAGCAGAACACACTTGCGCCGTCGATCAGCTAGGAGAGGCAAAATGTTGGGGTCAAGGAGATCGTTTAGGGCTTGGAGACACGATATCTCGTGGTGATAATTCCAACGAAATGGATGATTCTTTGCCTTATTTAAACTTCGGTGCGAATTTAAAAGTGCGAAAAGTAAAAGCCGGCGGTGAACATAGCTGCGCAATTTTAGATAATGGTCTTGTAAAATGCTGGGGCCAAAATTCTTTCGGGCAATTAGGCTATGGCGACACACTTCCACGTGGAACTCAATTAAGCTACTCTCTGAGTAATACGCCTTTTTTGGACTTAGGTAGCAATGTGCAAGTTTATGAACTCGAGCTTGGAAGACTGCATTCTTGCGCGCTGCTCGACACAAATAGCGTAAAATGCTGGGGCGCAAACAGCAGCGACGGCGTACTTGGCTACGGCGATAGTCTTGTGAGAGGCGATTCTAGCAATGAAATGGGTGATTTTTTGCCCACACTAAATCTTGGTAGCAACTTAGCTATAACGCACTTACCTAAGCTAGGAAGTCAATTTAGCTGTGTTCAAACTACTGTAGGCCCTAAATGCTGGGGAGCTAGTAGCGGTTTTGGCAAGCTGGGCTATGGCGACAATCTTAGTCGGGGAAGTAGCGTTACACAAATGAGCGATTTGCTGCCAGCTATAGCCCTTGCCGCAGCTCAATCGGCCTTGCAAATAAAACTTGGCTACCATCACGTTTGCGCCATTCTTGATAATCAGCAAATGAAATGTTGGGGCAGAAATACACATTACCAACTTGGTTACGGCGATCAAGTTCAGCGTGGATCTTCAGCTAATCAAATGGGTAACAATCTGGCAGAAGTAAGCATAGATGCAAATGTAGCCATCAAATCGTTAAGTTTAGGTGCAAGTACGAGCTGCATGTTGCTAACAAACGGAAGAATCAAATGCTGGGGCTCAAACCTCTACGGTGCCGCTGGAGCCGAGCTCGATAATTATCTCGGCAATGATTTTGAAACCCCTAATTTGCAAGACTTTAGCGACTTTTAATGAGTTATTTTTAAAACTTATACTTCACAAAATACAGAAAAAACAAGCTAAAGGCAGATGACTTTATCTAAAAAATCGTCTAGCCTAATTGAATTCACATTTCCATCTTTTAGATTTGTTTTTAGGGGGTTTTTTTTGATGAATTTATTTATTTTTGCGCAACGTTTTTTTATTTTTTTCATTTTAATTTCGTTAAGCAATTGCCAAAGTTTTCAAAAAATGGTCAAGGGCAGTGATAGTGCAACTGGACCACAACAAGCTATTGAGGCACGCAAAGCTTTTGATAAAAAAACATATAAAGAAATTAAACTTGAAAATGAGCTTCGCATTTTACTGGTTAGCGACCCTCAGGCAAAACAATGCGCTGCATCAATGAATGTAAATGTTGGTAGTCTTTCTAACCCAAAAGAAATGCAAGGTTTAGC
>JAGOVF010000144.1 GCA_018060885.1 Oligoflexales bacterium
TGTTTAATTGTTTTTTTGTTGTTATTAAAACAATCAGGTGGATAGGCCACTTTTTCAAGCCTAAACTAACATAGCGATTTGATTTTCCTTTCCAATCCTTGGTAACACTTCTAATGAACCAACTCGTTATTAAGTAGCTCAGGTTGTGGAAATTTAACTAGCAATAAAAATAGCACACCTAAAAACTTTACCGCTCCGATAACCCCCGCTGGGAATTTATATCTTACACTTGGCTTTAAAAATTTCGGTAAAAATTTTTCCTATGTTTCTTGCGTTGGGGGTATCTCAGCAGGCAGAGATGTATACTATTCACATAGCGCTTTTATGGCCTCAACATTTGTTGGCTCTGATCATTACCGCCACTCAGTGTCTGGAATTACCACAACTCCAACTTGCAAGAGACATTGGACAGGATCAGCAGAGACAATCAAAAAACAATTCGAAAATCATTTTTCGTCTATTATCGCAGATGAGCTTAGGCGAAAAGAGGACCGTGCATTTTTCGGCAATCTCCTTACCATTGGAGCTCTCGGACTTGTTGGCGGAGTTGCCATGATGGCGGCTTGCCCTTTAACTGCAGGTGCAACTTGTATTATTGCTGCCGGCGCTATTTCAGCATCAGCGAGCGGAACTTCTTTGTCGATTTATGCCGCAAATGAAATTCTAAACGTTGAAATTGACGATGCCCGGCTTTATCAGGACAACTGGAAGACAATTTTGGATGATATCAAAGCAAAAAATCCTAACTACAAGGCACAATTAAATCTAATCAATGGAGACGATCTTCTAACTCTCAATGATATTATTATCAAAGTTCTTAATAAATAAAATTTAATAGTTGAACTTAATTAGCAAAAGCCCCTAACAACAAAGATAATTTTTGGAATTTAGGGCTTTTGCCATTTAGTCCATATGTCAATTAACGGTATTGAGTCATTCAATTCACTTTCAAATATCACTACTCCCCTCGCCCAATAAATCCACATAATTGCTGAATTTTTTGCATCTTAGTCGTCGAAAGAGCTCTTGCCTTTTTAGAACCCAAAAAGACTATATGACGGAGGTCATCTGGTTGCGCCAGCAAAGCAAAGTACTTCTCGCGCATTGGGCCAAAGTGTTCTTTTATTTTTTCTAATAGCGCCATTTTGGCATGGCCATAGCCGTAGCCACCTTTTTTATAAGCTTCTGACATTTCTGCCTGCTCAGCTTCGGATGCAAAAACTTTATAAATTCCAAAAACCGAACAGCTTTCCGGATCTTTTACATCTTCTAGCCCACGACTGTCGGTGGTGATCGCCATCACCTGTTTTTTCCACTCTTTGTCCGTGGCAAACATGGGAATTACATTGCCTTTGGAGCTGGACATTTTTTCTCCATCTAGGCCAGGTAAAAGTGGAACATCAGCCCTAATTAAAGCTTCAGGAAGTTTTAAAATCTCACCGTAATGATGATTAAAACGCTGGGCAAGGTCTCTTGTTATTTCGACGTGCTGGGCTTGGTCACGACCCACTGGAACAAGGTCTGCATCGTAAAGCAAAATATCCGCAGCCATCAACACCGGATAAGAAAAAACTCCCACATTTACTTCTTTTTTCTTCGCCAAAGCGTCCTTAAATGCTACTGCTCGATTCAGTAGTCCGAAAGGACTCACGCAAGATAATAGCCATGCAAGTTCGGTTGTTTGGGGCACTGCCGATTGGGTGTATAGGCAGTTTTTTTCATGGTCAAATCCACTCGCAACCAAAGAAGCGATCAAGTCGAGACTATTGCGTTCTAAGGTCTTCGCATCGGGGTTTTCATTAAAGGCATGAAAATCGGCTAAAAAAAAGAAGGTTTCGCATTGCTTTTGCAGTTCCAGCAGTGGGCGAAAAGCACCGATATAATTACCCAAATGCGGACTGCCACTTGGCCGTGATCCGGTGAGAGCTCGCTTGTTTAATGACGGCATACGCATCCTTAAGGTTTAAAAGCGCTTTTTGACGAATCTACTATAAATTTTTAGGCGATATTTGGTCAACTCACCAATAAAATAGAAAAATTTTTGCTTAGCCTCTTCTCCAAGCGAGCATAAGCTGCTAGAATAATAAAAGTAACCAAATTGCGGCTTGTCATCAAAGAAAAAAGATCGCTTCCGCACCGCGGAAATGCTTTTGTCCTAAACAGAGTTTTACAAGGAGTTTTACGGATGGACAACAATACGCTTACAAAGGATGTTTTAATCGAGATGATCCGGGATAAAATTGGATTTCCGGTCAAAGAAGCTAAAGACATTTTAGAAATGATTCTTGAAGAAATTAAGCTGAAATTAGAAGAAGGTGTCGATGTCAAAATCTCTGGATTTGGCAAATGGACCGTGAGAGAAAAACGCTCGCGCCCGGGTCGCAACCCGCATACTGGTGAAAGAATTGAAATAACCTCTCGAAAAGTTGTGACTTTTCATCCATCCGACAAAATGCGCGACAGCGTAAATCGTCCCTAAGGTCGCTAAGAGTTCTTTGTAGAAAATAACTGATTTCTTTACAAACATAGTTTGGCGAGATCAAAAATAAGGGCATATAGCCCTTTTTTTTGTGCTAAAATTTTTGCTCTGATATAAATTGATCGACAAAGCGTCTTACCTTTGCTTCTTTGAGAGACAAAGCTACATGAAAATCTATACAAAAAGTGGTGATAGTGGGAAGACGAGTCTATTTTCTGGCGTAACGCTTTTAAAAAGTCACGCTCGAATTGAAGCCTATGGAACGGTCGACGAATTAAATTCTTTTGTCGGTAGCTTAAAAGATTCACTTTTTACGGACGGATATAAACAAGAAAAAATTGCCCAGCTTAAAGAAATTGAATCGTGGCTCAGAAACACCCAAGTCAATTTATTCAATCTCGGCAGCGAACTAGCAAATCCTAGTGCGCCAAAATCGATGAATGATTTGCCGTCTTATTTTATACAGCAAAATCAAATCGTAGAACTCGAAAAACAAATTGACTTTATGACTGAAAAACTACCAAGACTAACAAAATTCATCCTGCCAGGCGGCCACATATGTAATTCTTCTGCTCACGTTTGTCGCACAGTTTGTCGACGAGCAGAGCGTCGTGCAGTCGAATTAAACAGCACTGAAAAGCTGAGGTCAGAGATACTTATCTATCTGAATCGCTTAAGCGATTGGTTTTTTACATTGAGCCGTTTTTTAAGTTACATATTAAATTCAGAGGAAATCTTGTGGCTACCGCAAAAGTAACGCGCTACAACAAAAGCAGACTCATCACTCCTCTACTTTTAATTCTATTTATGGTTCCACCATTTTTAGCCGCGATTTATTATACAACTCACAAAGCAGCTGCTGCACTTATTGCCTGTCAGCAGTTAAAAATACAAAACAATGATGCACTCAAAGAACTTAGTCCAAAAGCCCTCGTCGAATTCAAGCGTAAAATACAACAGCATTTTCGCCACTACCAAATCTATTTACCACTCGAAGATATAGTCGTTAATGCACAACTTAATGAGAAGCCAGATTCATTTAATTTAAGTACATCACTGCAAGAAAACTACGGGGTATCACAGGTCTATCTTTTCGTTCCTTTGCGCTTTCACTTGCCTTTTGTCGGAGAAAACGTCATTGAATATGTCTTTAAACCTCAGCATTTTGAACCGGGAGCCGATACGTGAATCTCTCAAGCAATAATAGCACTGCAACGTTAAACAATAATGCAAACAATATAATTCCGACCCATACAATCATTTCTGATTTTAATTTAATTTTTGATGATATTTTAAATTGGATTGAACAAGAATATGGTCGAGAGTTTATTGCCAATGCTCGCCAACGTTTTGTCAATCTCATAGGCTCTAATCTCTACGAGCAAGAAGACCTAGGCGCAAATCTCACGAGATATTTTTTTGATCTTTTAATATTTAACAATAATCCCTTAAGTCTAAATCTTTTTTCCAGCCCGCCAGGACTATTCTCTAAATATTTATTTTCTAAAAATTACAAAGCGCTTTGCGATGTGAATTCTGAAAATACATGGGTTTCTCAGCTTGCGGGCAGCAGGCACTCGCTTTTTCAAATTCAGAAGAATTCCCCTACTAGCTTACTGCTATTGGATATGATAGCGAAAACTCAGTATGAAATTACCGCCAGTGCTGATCAGCTTTTTTACGGTCTAGAAAAGGGGAATATACTTCAAGCCTTTATATTTCCTGTTTGTAACATAAATCTTTTAAGTCCTGGTTTTATTATACACCCGCATCTTGCTAAGGGATTTTTGCAGGACTACATTGCAAAATTCCGCAATCAACCTTCGCAGTTTCAACAGCATGAATTTTTTATTTTTTTGATAAAACTTTTTTTGCGTTCGAAACGGTTGGGACATCTTAAGACACAGGATATCTATCACTAGTAGATGAAATCGTTTCCTCGGATTTTAAATCTAGATTATGCAAACATTTAAATGATTTCCATTTAAGTATTTAGCGTGGGGCAGCGTCTTGACTTCCAGAGGACCGCTCGATTTTTATGCCATCCTGGCAAAATTTTCGCTACGGGTTCGGGCTCCTGCCCTCACCAGTTCCTCTAGCAGTAAAGACGCTGCCCCACGCTAAATACTTAAGTGAAATTCAGTTCTGAGTGCATAACGAGATCTTAATTTATCGGGTCTAATCAGAAATTAAAAATCGTTCTTGCAAAAGATCCTCGGCATAAGAAAACTGCGACAACACGAACAAAGATCTTATTCGTTCACAATTCGTTGGCGCGTAAATAGGTCTCTGCAGACCTTTCTTAACAGAATCCTCTAGCAAGTAGGAGACCGAAGCATTTGCTTACTAAATGATAATCCTTATAAAAGGTGTTCACCATGTTGATAAATGAGCAATCTTCAGAATAGAATTGCAATAATTTTGCTTAAACGCAACTAGTCTTGAATAAGTGTTACCCAATTGTCGATCTTTTTTATACTTTGTCATGATATTTTCCATAAAATGGAGTTGTCCAATCTTCTTTAAGCCATCTTCTGAGCTCTCGAAGCTTTTTTGTTAATTTTTCTCTTAATTCAAATGGGTTAAGACTTTCTCGTTGTTTGAGCAATCTTGCTTTAGTTTCGTTATCCACTTTAGGAGATTGTAGCATACGTTCAAAAGGAGTTTTCGGTTCATCAAACTTTCTTATTATTGACGAGCCTATTCTTTGTTTAACAATAAGTTTTGAGTTTGGTAGGAAAAAATTTTGTAGAAGCCGCCATTCTGAGCGATAAATAGTGTTCATTTTATTTGTCACCACTTTTCCAGATAATCTGTCATAGCCAAAGTATTGTCGCACATGGGTATAATTTTTCTGCTCAACATGCGCTTGATCGTTCTTTTTATAGGGGCGCCCTCTGCCATATTGGAGCGGTATTTCACGGCCTAGACGATTTATAAAACGATCTAAAACATCTTTATTCCAAAACTCTAAACCTCCATCTGCATAAAATCCTGTCATGATAAAAGGTAGTCTTTCTTCTATTTTTTCTAGCGCTGATTTGATGCTGGCTCCATTCAACTCTTCAATTGCTTCGCACTCTGTCCACGCTGTATCGAGATCTACGCAGGTTAGACTTCGAGTGTATTTGCCGCTTAAAGAGCCGCCACAGTGGTGTACGGTATCTAGCTCACAATCGCCAGGACCTTGAGGCTGATGATCTAAATTGCGGATCGGGACTTTGCTAACAATTTTACGTGCAGAACGGGTTCCACTATTTAGTCTTCTTCTAAGTGCTGCTTTTTCGGCCTTTAACCAACGCTCAATTGTCGAAGCGCTCACACGCAAAAGCTCAGCGCAAACTGAATCATTGCCTTTTAAATTGTCATCAAACTGCAGCCAGTCAGCTATAGCGCTTTTAAGGCGTGGCGAGCTAATATAACCGGTCTTTTTCCAATAACGGCTCACTTGCTCACGGCATAGGCTGCTATATTTTTTGCGTTCTTGCTTTGAGGAGCCCCGCCGCTTTTGCGGTGGAGAACCCTTTTTAGTCATCAATCTGACTGCAGATTTTCGATGAATATTTAAATTGCGGCAGAGTTCATCTAGAATCTCAGCTTTCTCATCACGTGATTTCTTCTCTTGATATCTTTTCCAAAGAAATGCAATGTACTGCCTTATAGCCTCAAACGACACGAGTGTAAGCTCCTGAAAAGTTAGTCTTTGGTCAGAAAAACTTTTCTGGTTTGGGGCTACATTTTCAAGCTCAAATATATTTTCTAAATGATTATCAATGACTTGCTTATCTTCGGTAACACTTATAGTGACTCGACTCGAAATTCATCAAGGTAACACTTCAGAATCAACAGACAAATAGACATGTACTAAAAAATATCCCTCAAACTCCGATATTCTATGACGAATAATGAAATTTAATTTAGGTTTTAAAAATGTCTGTGCTACTTAGACTAAAAATAGCTGCCATTATTTGGTCGATATCTCTACTGTTTATTCAATGCAGAGCCCCCAAATTGAACTCAGAAAACTTCAATGAAAGCGCCTATAATCTGAAAGTCATGGTTGTAGTCTACGATCCAGAGATAAATGGAAAAAAATTATCAACAACTGAAGGATACACAAGTCCTGAAATTTTATGGAATGGCGCAATAGCAAGCTTCAAAAAGTCTTCCAAAAACGTAGTGAACTTTGAGATATTTAGCTACAAAGAGAAAAATGAATTTCCACCAAAACTTGGGGCTAACGAAAACCAATTAGATGTAAATAATTATTCTCAAGTGATTGCAGCAGTAAATTCAGGTAACACTTCTAGTCGAGCGAGCACAATGGTAGACTACGCAAAAATTATTCAAGAGGTAGGATTTTGCGAAAAATTTAACAATGGTGAAGTGCACGAGCTCTGGCTATTTGGTGGTCCCTATTTTGGCTTTTTCGAATCCACTTTAGCTGGGAGACAAGCCTATTACTATAATAGTGAACCAGTAACAGGGACAAATTGCATTAGTCCTGCTCCTATTATGGGCTTCAACTATGAACGCGGTTTAGCTGAGGTGATCCACAATTTTGGTCATAGATTTGAATCAACAATGGCTCATGCATTTGGTACCAATCCAATTAACTTGTGGCAAAAATTTATTCTTTCCAAAGCAGATACACAAGAAACTGCAATTCCTGGTTGTGGAAGTGTACACTACCCTTCAAATACAGTTGGCGAGTATGATTATTCTAATTCGAATACGAATGCTTCAATTTGCCATACCTTCAAGGACAGAAGCGATGCACCAGTAATTCCAAAACTCGTCAATTGTCAAGAATGGGGATGTGACCATCTTGGTTACCTCGAATATTGGTTTGCAAATATGCCCCATGATAACAAATGTAATTTTTGGGACTACTTTAGCGAACCACTACTAGCACATTCAGATAAACTTACGGATAAGTGCCGTAAAAATATAGTCATTGATGAAGGTGAAGGTGATGCTATTCCTCCGACACCTGTCGTAAAACCCATTTGCTCCATTAATGTTGAAATAAAGGCTGAGACTTTTTGCCAATGTCCAGAAAATACAACACAGAAAAACGGCTACAATATATTTATATCGCATGCTGTTAAAACATGCATCTCCAAATTAGTTGATCCAGTTGATCCAGTTGATCCAGTTGATCCAGTTGATCCAGTTGATCCAGTTGATCCAGTTGATCCACACAAAGTCCTAAAAGACTACTGCGAAAGCACTCGAGTAAGTGCGACCGAAAGCGCTATGCTATCAAGCGTGGTAGAGACTTATGAAATTTCCCAACCGGGTTCACTCTTCTATAAGACCTTGGCTGCTAGCAATTACACTCGAATCAACGACGGTAATGTCAAAGTTGCTGCATGTGCATCCTGGGCAGGAACAGTATATCTATGTATCAACGGTAGGGAGCAAGGAAGTAACACATCAATGAATGGCTGGATAGCTTCTTGGCCTCATCAACCTCAATCTGGGTACAATCTGGGAACACGTTCAAATTATAACAATTTGTTAGAATATTGCAGAGCAAGCCCGAAAATACCCTAACTAAGAAAGTGACAATTAAAAGCGAAGCAAAAGCATAAATACCATTAATTATTGCAAAAATTAAATATTGTGGGCAACTAAATCCTTTTTAACCAATTTAGCTCAAATCCCCCTTTAGAGAATCTCCTGTCTTCCGAAAAGCTTTCTGGATCAATTTGTTATGATTTCTAAGAAAATATTTTTTTCCAAAAATTTTAGAGGACCTTAATGTCCAGCCCTTTGCTGACAACATTACAAAAAAATCTTGGTATCTCTGAAGCTATTCTGAAGAAAGCCCAAGAACAAAGCGAAGCTGAAAGCATAAGTCTATTTGCGGCCCTCGAGCTCGCCAATGCTGCGCCTATTGAAAAGCTTCTCGATTTTTTTTCCGCGTATTACAAAGTACAAAAAGTTGATTTGGATAATAAACCCATTCCCCCGCAAATTCTCGAACTAATTCCAAGTGAGCTTGCGCAAAAATTAAAAGTTATACCTTTAGACAAGGTCGGTAACAATATTTTTATCGCTATGGCAAATCCCTTAGACTTAGAA
>JAGOVF010000145.1 GCA_018060885.1 Oligoflexales bacterium
CAGTTTAGCAGAGCAACTTGATTTGAGTTTTCGTCAAAAGCTTCAACAAGTTGCTCATCTTGCAATTCAAAGGAGTATTTTAGATCTGAATCAGAAAATATTTCCCATTTATTCGTTGTGCTTTTAATGAGATTTATTTTTTTTATACTGACTTCAGAGCTAAGTTCAAAATGAGTTGTTTCGCCTGCATCCATGATGATTTTATGCAAAGGTCCGTTACAACTGGTCAATAGAAAAGTAGGTGCAGCTTGCAAATTGTCCCAACTAAGAGATTCGCTCTCAGACCAAGTATGATTAGCCTCGACATTAGACTTATCATCAGCAGGACTGTGTGCATCATCTGGGTTCGGATGAATATTTTCTTGTTGTTGTTGTGTGGGGGGATCATCTGGATCGTTCGGCGCAAAACCATTGCCCACCTCTGTGCCACAGCCAGGCGTAGTTGTCACTACACTGCTTAATAAGCAGTAGATCAATATTTGCGATGAAAAGCCCAAAGGCAAAGCTAATTTCATGATTCAGTATCCTTGGAATGTGGGTACATTTGAAAATTAACCTGAACAACTGATTCGCGTTTACCCTCTTGAGTTTTTTCTACGGCCCATTGATGCAGTGACTTGCGAAATTCTTTGAGCTTTAATTTTAACTCACTTAAGTGCTCTTTTGGTAGAATAATGGTTAAGGCTCCGAATTCTCTTTCTTCCATTGGAGTCGATTCAAGTGCTTTAGCTGCCTGTTGTAGCATTTGGCGGTGGTAGTTTCGTATAGCAAGACTTTTTACTTCATCAGAGCTAATGACCATATTGTCTTGGGGTATAAATCGGCCTTCGTCTCGTTTGATAAGAGCCTCTTTAAAAAGAAAATTAAGCGCGGCATTGATTTCTTTAGGCGACACATCGTCATAAAGTCGCCTTTGCAACCAATAGGGATCATCACTAAAGTCATCTAAAGCAGTCATTTCTCTAATCACCGGATAGATCCAATGACTCAAATACTGTACGGCTTCGCTGCCGAGTTCGCGTTTTTTATTAAAAGGCATTAAGCGATGAAGTTTATGAAAATAGAATTCTTTTCTTTCGTCGCTTGTAGACTGATTCATTTCTACAAGAGCTTCGAAATATTCTGCAGCGCTTCCTTCTAAACCAAGCGCTTTGTTAAAGTTAGCAATTGCTTTACTGCTGATATTTCGTTTGTTGTCGATGACGAGCTTTAAAATATTTGGCGAACTAAATCCCGCTTGCAGGGAAAAGGTTCGAAAACTATAGCCGCGAGCTCCAGTTTTACGAAGCTCGTAAAAGTCCCTCAAATAATCTCGGAAATTAGTATATCCAAAGATACTCAGTTCTTTTTTACTGTTAGCTTTTTGCACCACAACTAAACTCCAATAAACTCATTGTCAGGATCATATTTACCACAATGTATTCGGAAAAAATACAAAAAAACTTTAGATAAATTATAATATATTGATTATATTATTAAAATTAGAAAATACGTATTCTGGTTTTAATCGACATTTAGAAGAAGTGCCGCCATCCACAAAAAATCCACTCCAGAAAAAAAACGAGTGCAATGTGTATTTTCGGAAGTGTATTCACGAGAATCTCTCTGCCATAGATAATCTGCACTGCGATCACAATTATTCGGCAAACGATCAACGGGAAAAACGCTTGGGTCTAAAAGCCGTTTTAATAGTGATTTTTCTAACTGAGGGTTGAGAATTTGAATCGAATTGAGCCATAGCCATTGAAAGAAAATATTTTGCGAGTCTATTTGTGTAAGTTGATAGCTGATCCACATAATCCGTTGTTTGCTCAAAATATTCTTCGAGCCAAAAGTATCCAAAACGGTGTGGACCCGTGTAATTTTTTTTTGTAGTGAGTTTTTCTCAATCAACTCCATTTCAAGCCACGTCAATAAAGCAACAAGGTGTGCTGTATAGCCGGATTCTGTTAATACACTAAAAAATTCGTTTGTTGAAAACCCAGGAGTTTTAATTTTTTTAGTTTCAAAATTGTTTTGAAAAATTCGATGTTGTTTTGCAAATGCATTTAAATAAGCGATGATACCAGGACTCAAGCGGCTAACATAAAATGGTCCGGGCCCAAATTTATCACCGTACTTCGATATGGCGGTAAATAGATTAGAAGTTATTTCTTTATAGTCTTCTGGTTCTTGGCTCAATGCTACCAACAATCCCAAAAGCATGTCGCGTGAGGTTGGTTTTAGACATTTTGGGTGTCTTAGCCATTGAGCTCCGTTTTTACTGTTTTTTATAGCGTACCAAGTGTTTTCAGCTGCAGATTCGAAGCCGAGTTTTTTCAAGGAAACATAATATAGTGAAGAAAATAATAAGCTGTCACATATGTCAATTGCTGTGCCATTTTCATCGCGATTGACAATCATGCCATCTTCTAAATGCTGCATTTCGATAAGTCTGTAGTATTGAAAGGCTTGCAAGCGAAGTTGTTGTCGCAGACTTACAAGTTCTTCGTCAGAAGTTGATGAGTAAACTCCATCTGTCAGCTGAGCTGTAAGGCGAATTTGTTGTGTCAGTATTTTGCTGTTGTGATTGATAATAGTTACGATAAATAAAATAAATATTGTTAGATAAATATAAAAAGCAAAAGTGGGGCGATAGAAGTTTTTGCGGCGCAAATCATAAATTGACGCCTTGGTGTCAGTAAACAGTTTTTGCTTAAACTTCATGCTCTTCTACCTTAGATGCCTTGCGATTCAAGGGTCTGGTAGAAGAGTTATCGGAATATATTAAAAATTTTTGTAACTGCGGGCTAAACTAACGCATTTTAGCAATAATTCTAAATAGTAAAGCTTAAGTTGGCTTCGACATAAGCCGTGTCAATTTGTGCATATTGCAACTTGCCCGACATATCCCAATTTACGGCGTGCCATTTGGTAAATTGGTCGATGACCCAAATTCCAGATTGCCGGCTACCATTACCGCTTTTGCCATTTCCGCCAAAAGGTAAGTGTGCTTCAGCACCAGTAGTTGAGTTATTGATGCTGGTCATTCCCGCCGTGATATTTTGTTTGAAATGATAAATGTAGCTGGGCGAGTTGCTATAGATCGCACTTGATAAACCAAATCCGTGAGCATTCGCCAAGTCTATAGCTTCTTCAAAGTCTTGGTATTTTAAAACATTGAATAAGGGGCCAAAGGTTTCCGTACTGTATATATCATCTTTTTTATTTACGTTTAGTACGATATTCGGGCGCGCATAAAATCCATTTTCAGCATCTCCAGAAAAATGTGGCCAAGTAACACCATGGCCAATCCGACCACCTTTACCCAGTGGCATTTCGTGGTGCGGTTTTATGAGAGTGCGCAAATGCTCAAGGTGATTTTCTAAAAATCGCTGGCTTATCATTGGGCCATAGTTGATTTTAACATCAAATGGATCGCCGATTACGAGTTCTTGACTGCGGCGAATAAGTTTGTCGGTAAATTCTTGATAGACTTTTTCATGAATGATCAGATTTCCCAGAGAAGTGCAGCGCTGACCTGCGGTGCCATAGCCACTAAATATAACCCCATCAAGTGCGAGATCTAAATTAGCATCTTCACAAACAACTAAAGGATTCTTGCCGCCTAGCTCCAAGCACGGGACTTGTAAATTTCGGCCGCAAATTTCACCAATTTTTCGCCCAACAGCCGTTGAGCCTGTAAAGCCAATTTTATCAAACAGTCCTTCTTCAATCAGTTCTACCATGGCTGCACCTGTTTGCGGGCCATCGCCAAATACTAAATTAAATACGCCCTTAGGTAGACCAGCTTTGTTTAATAGTTCGCAAAAATAATAGCTCGAAAGTGGGGCATCTTCGCTTGGTTTCCAGACGCATGTGTTTCCAGCAACAAGGGCGGGTATGAAATACCAAGCTGGAACTGCTATGGGAAAATTACACGCAGTTAAGCAACCGAAGACTCCGATAGGGCGACGATATGTAAAGCATTCTTTTTGCTGCATTTCAGAAGGAATTGTCTGGCCGTAAAGTCTACGTCCCTCAGAAATAAAGAATAAGCAGGTATCAATGGCCTCTTGTACACTACCAAGAGCCTCACGATAGGGTTTGCCAATTTCTCGGCTGACTACTTTTGCAAGTGTCTCTTTGTTGTTTTCAAGCAACTTGCCAAAGTTTGAGATGACACCGGCTCTTACTGGGGCTGGTGTCTGCGACCAAGATTTAAAAGAATTTCGCGCAGCTAAGGCAGCTTTTCGAATTGTATTTTTATCGCTATGGCAAAATGTTGCGAGAACATCTTTTTGATTTGCTGGGCTTGTGGATTGAAAGGAATCGCTTCCTTTTAGCCATTCTCCGTTAATAAATGCACAATATTGCATGGCGAGAGAGTTTAATTGAGCCATACTAACTCCTTTTGTGATGAAGTTAGTAATATATCCTATTAGACCGTACTCGCCAAATCAAAGATCGGTAAATAAAGAGCGATGACGACAAATCCAATAATGCCACCAAGCCCCACGATCAACAAAGGTTCAATCATAGATAATAGAGCAGCTACAGCTATTTCGACTTCTTCTTCATAAAACGCAGAAACTTTTTTTAGCATTTCGTCAAGAGCTCCGGTATTTTCGCCGACTGCAACCATAGACACGACCATCTCAGGAAAAAGGTTTCCTTTTGATAAGGGTGTCGAAAGCTTCTCTCCCTGTTCTACACGGCTTCTAACGTTGATGATAAAGTCCTCGATAGGTCTATTGCCTGAGGATGCTGCGCAAATGGTCAGAGCTTCGAGTAAGTTAACGCCAGAGCTGAGCATAGTTGACAAAGTTGAGCAAAATCGGCCGACAGCAACTTTTTTAAGCAAATTTCCCGTTAATGGAATTCTAAGCAGCAGGTGATCCAAATACAATTTGCCATTTGGTGTTTTTGCTGCTGCTTTAATTGCTAATATAGTAACCACTGCAATGAGTAGTAATTTATGCCATCCACTTTGGAAAGCTTCGGATAAGGAGACTAGAAACTGCGTCAATTCCGGTAAGGGTTTACCCGACTCTTGAAACTGAGTTGCAAAAGTAGGAACTACGAAAATAAGCAAAGCAGAAACGACTCCGATGGCGACCATAACGACAATCGCAGGGTAAGCCATTGCACCTTTAATTTTTTTCCGAATTTGTTCGGCCTTTTCGATATATTCGACCAGTTTTAATAGAATAATATCGAGGCTACCTGAGGCTTCACCAGCTCGAATCATGGATACATATAAATTGTCAAAATACTGCGGAAACATCGCAAAGGAATCGCTGAGTTTTGCGCCGTTTTCGACTTGCAGACGAATACTCGTTAAAATTCGCTTAAATTTATAGGTGGCTTGTTGTTTTGCTAATAAATCCAAAGACTGAATAAGCGGGACCCCACTATTGATCATAGTAGATAATTGTTTTGAAAAAACGATGATGTCTTTACTCGTTACTTGTTCTCCGATGGTGATGAGGATTCTACCTTTGGCGTCTTTATAGAGAATGCCAGGTATATACTCTACTTCTCCTTCAACAAGCGCTTTTTTAGAACTACTATCTAGTTTTGCTTCTTTTAATTCGATGGGCCGCAAGCGCATTTGACCAAGGCGGCTCTTTGCAGAATCACGACTTGATGCCGAAATGACTCCAGTTTTGACCCTTCCAGCCATGTCTCTAGCTTTGTAACTATACTGTGCCATTTATTATGAGCCTTTTCTCAGTGGACGATTATTAAATTGACTCGATATATTTGAATTTTTATTACCATGGTTGATTAATTCCATAAGCTCGTCGGCTTGGGGAGAGATCGAAAACGCCGTCTTCGTTGTGATTAGGCGCCTTTGCAACAAATTACACAGCGATTGATTCATAGTTTGCATACCACTTTCGCTATGACCTGTTTGCATTGATGAATAAATTTGGTGAATTTTATTTTCCCGAATTAAGTTCCTTACGGCTGCATTTGGGATCAAAATTTCCAGACCTAAAACTCGACCATTTTGTGTCGAAGGTAATAGTAGTTGGGATACAACAGCTTGAAGACTCTGTGACAGCTGAATGCGAATTTGATCTTGCTGATGAGCAGGGAAAACATCGATGATTCGGTTAATCGAAGTCAATGCTGAATTCGTATGCAGTGTTGCAAATACCAAATGTCCTGTTTCCGCCGTTCGAATAGCTAAAGAAATAGTTTCTAGATCGCGCATTTCGCCGACTAAAACGACATCTGGATCTTGGCGCAGCGAACTTCTTAATGCAGCAGCAAAATCGACCGTATCTCCGCCAATTTCCCGTTGATTGACAATACTTCTTTTATGTTCATGGACAATTTCGATGGGGTCTTCGATTGTGACTATGTGTGACTTATTATTAACATTTATATGATCGATCATTGAAGCCAAAGTTGTCGTCTTGCCTGATCCAGTAGGGCCAGTGATCAAGATGAGACCGCGAGGGAGTTCACATAAACTCTGCATCACTTTTGGCATGCCAAGTTGTTCAAGAGTGTGAATTTTGAAAGGGATTATTCGAAAAACAGCTGCTACTGAATTCTTTTGTACAAAAATATTTCCACGAAAGCGCGCAAGTCCATGTACACTAAAAGCGAAATCTAATTCTTTGGTTTGTTCGTATTTCTTTTTTTGTTGTTCGGTAAGCACACTATAACACAAAGTTTTAGTCTGCTCTTCAGTCAAGGGCGGTAGGTTTAACGGAATAATTTCGCCGTTGATGCGAATACGTGGTGCTGAATTAAGCGAAATATGCAGATCACTTGCGCCTTGATCTATCAAGGTTTTGAGAAGTTGTGGCAAAGTAAAATCCATAAAATAACTTTCTAAAAGATTAAGCTACGTGAACTGATTTTTTTCCTTCTAGCGAATCGGGAGCTGTAACAGCTGTCACTTCGACAGCGGGCGACAATCCTTTTGCCATTTTATTCAGAGCGGACTGGCGCAAAGTCCTCATGCCATGTGCCATGGCAATTTTTTTAATCTCGACCGCTGGTAAACCACGAATTATGGCTTCTTTGATAGGGTCGCTAATTTCTAATACCTCATGGATGGCCACTCGGCCCTTAGTGCCCGAGTTGTTGCAATGAATACAACCTTTGCCTTTGTAAGCTTTAACTTGATTGATGTATTGTTTAGGAATGCCCATATTTAATAGAATTTCCGGTGTTATCGTGTCGTCTTCGATAAGGCAGTGTTGGCAATTTTTTTTCATTAAGCGCTGAGCTGTAATGCATATAAGAGCTGCGACGAGATTAAAGGATTCAACCCCCATGTTAAGTAGGCGCGAAATTGTGTCAGTTGCTGAGTTTGTATGCAGTGTAGAAAGCATTAAATGACCAGTCAAAGCTGCTTTAATGCCAATATTGGCTGTTTCTAAGTCCCTTATCTCACCAACCATGATGATATCAGGGTCTTGGCGCAAAAAGGCCTTAAGAGCGGAAGCAAAGTCAAAGCCGATGCTTGGTTTGACTTGAACTTGATTCACACCTTGCAAGTTATACTCCACAGGATCTTCTGCGGTGATGATATTTCGCGATTCTTTATTTAGCTCGGCAAGTGCTGAGTATAATGTCGTGGTTTTTCCGGATCCGGTCGGACCGGTAACAAGCACCATACCAAAGGGATTGGAGATAGATCTTTTAAAAATTGCCAGTTCGTCTTGCTCGAAGCCAAGTTGGGTCATGTCTACTTGTAAATTAGATTTGTCTAAAATTCGCATAACTATTTTTTCGCCGAATACAGTCGGCATCGAGTTGACGCGAAAGTCAATCGGCTTATCGCCAATCTTAATGTTAATTGCCCCGTCTTGCGGCATGCGAGTTTCTGCAATGTTCATATCGGCCATGATTTTGATGCGAGATGTCAATGCAGCTCTTATCGTGGAAGGTGGCCGGGCAATTTCCTTAAGCGCGCCGTCTATTCTGAGTCGTATACGCATATATTCTTCGTAAGGTTCGAAATGAACGTCAGAAGCTCCTAATTTCAAACACTTTACCAAGGCTTCATTGACAAGCGCTGTGATCGGTCCGTCTTCGCCAGCTATATTAAGAATGTCTTTTCGTATATTGACTTCTTCGCTTTTGCCTTTCATGTCTCGACGGATAGTCGAAACTGTCGTCATGGAAGATTTATAGTAACGATGGATTGCATTTGAAATCGCAGTATACGAGGCCAATATCGGCTTTGGATAGTAGCTGGTTTGAAAGCGTATAAAATCTAGGGATTCTAAGTCTAAGGGATTCGCCATGGCTATAAAAATATTATTGCCGACTTGTTTAAAAACGTGTATTGTAAAGACAAATACCTTGTAAACGTTAATAAAAAAGAAGATTTAGTTATTCGTTTAGGAAATACAACGACTGACGATGTAGGGGTTTTATTAGAATTTAAAAAACCTACCGAAAAACGAGATATGGTTTCGGCAGAAAATGCCAATGTAAAGGCATTACAAGAAATCGTTTTGTATTATTTGCGTCAAACCATTGACCAAGAAAATCATAAAATAACCAACCTTGTGGTTACCAATATTTATGAATGGTTTATTTTT
>JAGOVF010000022.1 GCA_018060885.1 Oligoflexales bacterium
CCTCTGTTGTATGGGGTATGCCAGGGTCAGTCCACGCAGTAAGCGCCTATGATGCCGAAGGAAGTCTCGCGGAATGCGCAAGAATTTTCAAACAAATGGTGTCGTGATTTAATAAAATAAGTGCGAGTATCTGAGATGGCGAAGTTGTTTGGTGAATTTCTAATTGAAAAAAACTTGGTCTCGGTGGAGCAAGTTCTTCTTGCCGTGATCACCCAGCTGCGTTCAGTACCTTCGACAGCCGAAGTTATTTACGATCACGCCTTACTTCCAGCGCATGACCAACACCGTATTCTAGTTCACCAACAATATTCTGGGTCAGACTTTCGTAGCAGCGCTACTTCTCTCGGACTTTGGCCAAGAGAGCTCGCACAAAAAGTATCGGAACTCGTTCAAGTGAAGCGCCGACCTCTCGGAGAAGTTCTCGTCGAACTTGGATACTTATCATTGAACACCTTGACGCAAGCTCTCGATTCATACATAGAAGCTTCAACAACTTCGCTTCCACCGCTGCTAGAAACAGCAAAATCAAAATCACCAAATAATTCTTCGCAACAAACAAGAATTGTAGAACAAAATCTCGATCCAGTACTGATCAAAGAATTTATCGAAAACTACAAAACCATGATTAATCCCGCACTCAATACCACAGTGCAGAAATTAGAAGATCCTAGCATCAAACATGAAGAGTTGATTTCACTTTTGCGCAGCACTTTATCTCATTTTGCAGCGCTGCGCGCAGCTTCTACTTTTTTAGTTGCATCTCGCACTGAAAGTCTTGCAAGCGAGCTTATGACCACATTCACAAATATTCTAAATTGCGCTGACAGCAAACTCTGCTCCATATTCGACCTTCGAGTTCTACAAGATATTTTAAAGATTGCCATACATGTATTTGATGCTATTTGCGTACTAATGGAAGAGTTCAACTGTGAAGATGGAATCGATGGAGATCCTAATATTATCGATCTAACACAACGCCTGAAAAAATCTCAAGAACATATTCAGGCTCAATTTAACAAGAATAAGCAAGTCGTGTGAAAGGCAAAGAAAATGAATATTGTGATCGTTGATGACTCGAAAGCAGTGCACGCTTTTCTTGAAGAGATTTTTTCAGAGGTCTGTGAATCGCTTGTCCATTGTTATAATGGGCAAGAGGCTATAAATACCTTAACGAAGGGAAGTCATGGGGTCGATTTGGTTCTACTTGACTGGGAAATGCCCGTTCTTTCTGGCATCGAAGCATTGCCAAAACTGCGTGCCCTGCGAGCTGATTTACCAATTATGATGATGACTTCTAAAAATGCTATGGCAGATATCATCATGGCATTAGAAAATGGAGCACAGGACTATATTATAAAGCCATTTACCAAAGACATTCTCATGAGTAAAATTGAGCAGGTTCTCGATCGGAAGGTCGCTTAGTATGACAATTATTGCTCCAGAAATTACTAAACATTTTGCTGATCTCATAGAAAGAGAGACTGGCATTCTTTACAACTCTATCAATTCGCATCTACTCGAAAATAGACTGCGTGACCTAGCTAAAACAATGGGATTTACTGATGTGCAAACGTTTTGGAATGAGGTCAAACAACGCGGATTAAGAGCCAATGAACGAGAGATGGTTCTCGACTTAGCCACTAACAATGAGACGTCTTTCTTTCGCGACAACGAAGTTTTTGATTTTTTTAAAAATGAATTTATTCTTAAAAATACAAAACCTGAATTTCCAATTAAAATTTGGTCGGCGGCATGCAGCACAGGTCAAGAGCCTTATTCACTAGCTATGATTTTTGCACAATTAAAAGAAACAGGCACTGCTAGAAACTACGAAATTCTCGCCTCTGACTTTAGCGAGCGTGTCTTGAAACAAGCGCAGTCGGGAATTTACTCACAGTTAGAAGTTCAGCGTGGCTTGCCAGCAAATTTGCTGGTGCGCTATTTTGAACAGCTGACTTCTGAAAACTCTCAGCTACCTAAATTTAAAATTAAACCAGATCTTAGCCGCAATATAAGCTTCAAACGCGTCAACTTGCTCGAGCCTTGGCTACACAAAGGTCCCTTTGATATTATTTTTTGTCGCAACGTCTTGATCTACCAAGATGTCAACAACAAACGTCAAGTCATAAGTAAACTTGCAAGTATTTTAGCCCCCGGTGGCTACTTAGTCCTCGGTGGCGCAGAAAGCTTACTTGGACTCTCTAATGATTTTGAAATGCAAATTTTTGGCAAAGCCTGTGTTTATAGGCTGAAGCCATCTCTTAAAGCGACTGCATAACAATAAGCAGTTCAAGAGAAAGAAAGCGAGATACCGAATGAATGAAGAATCGTTTGCATTAGAATTACAAAACACTTTTCTAGCTGAAGCACAAGAAATGCTGGAGGAAACTGAAACTGCATTTATGCAAATTGAGGCGGACCCCGACGATGCTGGTAAAATCGATAAAATTTTCCGCCTTGTTCATACTTTAAAAGGTTCTGCTCATGTTGCAGGATTCACCGAACTCGGCAGTTTTGCCCATACCTTTGAAACTCTATTGAGTTCTCTGCGCGAAAGAAAAATAAGAGTGAACACAGCAGTTGTTGATGTCTTGCTTGCTGGCAATGACTGCCTTAAACAATTCGTAAATGCACTTAAGCAGGACAAATCTGCTATGCTCGATACCACAGACATTGAAAGGAGCATTAAGGCCTGTCTTCCAGATGCTAACCTGCAATTGCACGATCAGAAAGACCCTCGGAGTGAAAAACTTGAACTGCCGGAACTAATAGCTACAGAAACCGATTTTACGGACACAGAGTACACACCTCCACATATAAACATCGTCGCAAATAAAATAGAAACACCAGTATTTCTAATATGTGATGACGAACCAAATATTTTGTCCCTTCTCGAAGACTACTTGATGGAAGGTGGCTACAAAGTTGTGTCCGCTGATAGCGCTATTAAGGCTCTAGATATTTTTCGTAGTCAGCATATCGATGTGATTTTCACCGACTTAAAAATGCCAGACATGAACGGCCTCGAATTTGTCACGGCAGTGCGCGCAATCAATGAATTAGTTCCTATTGCAATTGTGTCGGGAAATTCTTCACGCGAGCACTTTAAGGAATACATTAGACTCGGCGTTGATGCATTTATTGAGAAACCCTTCGAACCGAATGATATACTTAGTGCGGCAAACCGAGCGATTCGTGAAAGACAGCTGCGCGAAGCTGTGCTCTCCCTTTCACGCTTAAGCTTTAGGGCTTATGTTTCTATAGAAAAAATTCTATCTTTAATTCCAAATGCAGACGCTAGCTCTGATGAAAAAAGTAGACTTGATAATTTTATGCAAGAAATTCGCTTAGCAACGAACAATCTTTTGGCATCTGAAAAAGCCTTAAAACGTTAAATATTGATATAGAATTTTAGCTTGATTTTTTTAACTTTTTTTGCACCGCTAGAGTCTTCAAAAATATTTCCATTTCTTCGAAATCAAATGGTTTTGTAAAAATACGCAAAAATTCTTGCCGGGGATTGATATGCAAATCTCCAGATACAAGAACTTTTGGTATATTTGAATCCAAATCTTTTGCAATCTTGTCACCATTAGTATTTGGAAAACGATAGTCAACTATTATTAAATCGAATTCTTGGTTTTTAAACTCATCCAAAAACATTTGCGGGTCGCAAAAATATTTAATGAAAATTTCACTGGACGAGAAATTATCTACAAACATTTTGCACATATCTATTTCGTCATCGACATAAGCGACTTTAAACAACATTCTTTGCCTCCTCGAACTTCTGAAAGTGAATGACAAAACACGTTGTTGCTAAGTCTGTTCGAATGCTAATCTTTGCATTATGTTCATCTAATATACCTTTAACTATGGCCAAACCAAGCCCCGTACCCTCCCCGACTGGCTTAGTTGTATAGAAAGGTTGAAAAAGCTTTTCTCTATATTCACTCTTTATCAATGCTCCTGAATCTCTCACTTCTAAAACTGTTTGCTTATCTTCTTCATAGACTCGAATTTTAATCCACCGATCTGACAAGTCTTTAACAGCATCTATTGAATTATTAATTAAGTTTACTAGCACCTGCTCGATCTCAATTTCATTACAAAACAACTGCTTTTTTGAATCCGCATCCAGCTCTAAAGAAACATTATGACGACGAGACTTTGCATTTGTAAGAATAAGCGCTTCTTTAACAATATCACCAATTGAATGCATTTTCATTTCAGTGCTTTCAGCCGTTCGCGAATACTTTCGCAGCCCTGAAACTATTTTACCTATACGCTCTACCGACTTGTTGACTGTTTGAATTCGTTCTTCGAATTCTTCAGGTATAGAAATGAATTTCGGCAAAGCTCGAACTGTACCCGCGATAATTGTTAAAGGATTATTGATCTCATGGGCAATTCCCGCTGACATCTCGCCAAGTGAAGCAAGCTTAGATGCTTGGACAAACTTTGCTCTTTCGATCTCAAGTTCTGCCTTAATGCGCACATCATCGGTAATATCTTCAGAAATTCCAATCAACAGCTCTGGCTTGCCGTCTTCATCAAAAGTTGGAACTTTAATCGTCGAAAGTAGTCTTTGGCCCCTAGGAGTATCAATAGTGTGGCAATCAATATTTAGAATTTCTTTTTTTTCAAATGCTGCCATATCGTCAGAATTATATGCTTCTGCTTGTTCCTTTGAAAAGATATCAAAGTCTGTTTTACCTATAATATCAGCATTTGTAATTTCCAGAAGTTTCTCGCTAGCTCGGTTAATCATCTCATAGCGTAATTCATTACGAAAGTTCTTTACAAAAATTATCGATGGAATGTTTCCCAAGACATTGTCTAAAAGATTTTGCCTTGCTTTCAATTCTGACTGTTCCCTTTTAATAGCTTGTTCAGCTCTAACCATATCCGTAACATCTTGCGAGGTGCCTCTAACCTTGATGACTTGACCCAAATGATTGCTCTCGATCTCTGTTAATGTTTCTAGCCAAACGAGTCGTCCGGTTTTGCTTATAATTCGAAAACGCAATTTACATGGCTTTCCGAATTGAAAACACTCGCCGATTTGATCTTGCCAAAGTGTACGATCTTCCGGATGTACAAATTCAAGGTGTTGTTTAAGATTTGGCGCTGGCTTGGTAAGGTCTTCATTGTGCAATTCAAACATTTGCCTAGACCAAAACGCTGAACCTCCATCTCGGCCATAAGACCAACTACCGATTTTCGCTACGCGCTGAGCTTCAGCAAGCTGCTGCGAAACCTCTCTCTCTTTAGTCACATCAAAACGAATAGCCAAATACCTTTCAATTTTACCTTCTTGATTTTTGAGAGGTGTAATAACTGTTTGAACAAAATAGATAGCACCGCTTTTGCTGCGATTTTGTATTTCTCCTGTCCAAACATTGCCGGCTCGAATCGTTCGCCATAAATCGACAAAAAACTCACTAGTATGCTGACCAGAATTGATTAGTCGATGATTTTGACCAAGCAGCTCACTTTCCGAATATCCACTAATCCTGCAGAAATTTTCGTTAACTTGGGTAATCTTACCAGTGGTATCTGTAATTGCAACTATCGCACTCGCATTCAACGCTTGGATGATCTGATCGTTCAATACTTTTTCTCTAACTAAAGCCGCATTCATTGCCGCTAAACTAGAAACTCTAATTTTTTCCAATTGTTCAAATAGCCAAAAAAGACCTGCAATTGTGCCCAAACCACTGATATTTATAAAGAGTGGTGTCAAGGAATTTAGCGGAACTGAATGAACTAATAATTGATAAATTTCTGAAAATGCTAATACGAGACCTAAACTAAGAGCACTAAGTATCACTGCAATTTTTCCAGCCAAAAGTCCCGCAATCAAAACAACCAAAGGAGCAAAAATAATAATTTCTGACTTCGTATCGCCGCTTGCAAAAATTGCCGCACTATAGCTAATAAGTGAAATAACAATGTGAATACTAAACGCAGATTTTAAGTTTTTGCGGTGCAAATAAATGGCATAGTTAACTGCAGATCCTGTTGCAACAACTATTGCGCAAACAAGTAATGTGGGCTGCTGAAAAGAATTTAGAAAATAGGAAATTATCACTATGAGCAAAGGTAACAATATTGCAGCTAAAGCACAAAAGTGAAAAATCTTAACACGAATATTCAACAAACTTTGTGTTTTTGTATAAGTTTGAGATTGTAATGATGCTGCCAGCTCATTGATTTGATCAACTATCAAACTCAACTCGCCTGCATTCCCTGAATTTGGCAATCGAACTGTGAAGTCTCCAAGTCGGATCCTTGTCAATGCGTTCGCTATATTCGCTGCGGATTTAATACTTTTCTTTTCTGGCATCAATATGCTTTTAGCTCTGCGTTAGTTATTCAAGAACAGACTTTCAAATCACAAAAATGATCTGTCACATTGACTATATCGACTTATTTTTTTGTTTTTGAATAGATGGAGTTGATGAATTGACAAAAACATAGCTTTTAAGAGAAATTACATAACGATACTATTCATTTTTAAGACCTGCATTGAGGAACTTTTAAACGAAAAGTCTATCATAGTCTTTTAGCAACAGTAAGTCTGAGTGCGAAGGCTAAGCAGGAACATATTCATCAAAATTCCAACACAGAAAGGGCAATGGCTGATTTCGGGGACTCTCGTCGCATTTTAAGTCCGGGATAATAAATATCGGCATTACTGGCAAAGCACTGAGGCTTTTTGCTATTGCACCTAACGCCGTACTAAGTGCCTTACCAGATAATTTTGACATTCCAGTAATTTTACTTTTCACATAATGCATTTGACTAACAAAATAGTGCGTGACAATTTGTCCATCTTTATCAAAGACCGCATAGAGTATACATTGGCCAACTACAAGTGTAGCAATAAAGCCCGCTGATCCTGAATAAATTTTAACATCAGTACTATTTAATGCTTCGAGTAGTGCGGTCGTAATTTTATGGTGATCTACCTTAGGAATAAGATCGTTACAGCGATTTGTTGTTCCCATTAATTCAGAATCGTTTTGTGGCAAGTCGGCATTGAAATCTTGTCTTACTCCGCAACTCGTTAAAAGTCCCAAAAATAAGCCTAAAAACACAAATTTCCGAAAATTCAATGGTTTCATAATTTATTCCTAAAAAAATAAATTTAAGTCTTTAAAGATGGAAGTTGGCTCATATCATATAGCTAAGCCACTAATCAAGTACAAAAGTAAAAAATTTCGATTATTTGCGTCGCTGTCGTGCTGCTTCAAACAAGATCACTGCTGCCGCAACCGCTGCATTGAGCGACTCAGTCGCTGCAGCCATAGGAATACTAATTGAAGCTTCCATTAATTTTCTCGCTTCTGCACTTGGGCCCCTCGCCTCATTACCGATAACCAGTGTTGAAGGCTGCGTCCAATCAATCTCAGTATAAATTTTGGCTTGATTTGCTTCCGCTATCCAAACCTTTGTTTTTTTAGTAATTTCAGCAATTTCTTGCCAATCTAACAGCATGATGGGAATACGCAAGTGTGCCCCCATCGCACTGCGCACTACTTTCGGATTGTATGCATCTACGCAGCCTGGGGCTAATATTAAGACATCGACGCCAGCTGCAGGAGCAGAACGTAGCATAGCTCCCAAATTTCCTGGATCTGTGACAGCATCTAATATTAGAAAAAAATTGGCAGATTCTTTTTTAAGCAAAGAAATCATTTTTGCCTGCATTAAGATACCTGGAGGACTTTCTGTATCGCTGATACTGCGCATCACTTGATCTGAGACTAAATAACAAGGCGCTTTTATCTTCGCCAAAAGGTCTTTGTGGTCGACTGCACCTAACCATGTTTCCGTATAAAATACCTGGACTAATTTTTCGGGATATGACAGCCATTCCTTGAACCACGCAGTGCCTTCTGAAACAAAAGACTCCTCGCGACTGCGAAAGCGCCGATCTTGCTGCAAACGCCTAATATGCTTAATAAGTGGATTGCTTACGCTCGTAATCATCGTTTAAACCATACTTAAATCAAGATGGTGCTCAAAGTCTTCGATTTTAATATCTTTTAAGCGCACTCGATTTGCAAGCAGTGCATAGCTTAAATACGCAGCCAACCCCTGCTTGTTCGCAACCCACTGTGGCAGATAATGTGCTTTATGGACATAGGGCTCTTGCAAAAAAGGCTCTAAACTAATGACATCTCCTAGAGCTAAACGCCCTAAAAACAGTCGTGATGGATAGTCGACTTTGCGCGATTCAACTGATTTTCGCAGAAAGGTGTGAACCGCAAATAAGCCCTTTAAATAAACGACATCTTTTGTAAAAACATTCCTACCAGCAAGATCTGCACCACGAAAAATACGTGCAGTTGATTGAAAACTTTCTGCCTCACTCTGCCCGGACTCAATAAAAAAGTGCAACACTTCGATAAAATCTGCTCCGTCGAGGGCTAATTGTATCGCAACAATACGTAAAGCTATCCGCCTTAAGCGTGGCAAATCCATGGTGGCTGTAATAAGCTCCGCAAAGGTTGCAAGTCCCTCTTGGGTTGCAGTTGTTCTTGGAGAACCGATGCCAAAAGTTTTAAAGTGAGGCTGTTTTCTGCCGTTAATAAGTGTCAGGGAATGCACTAAAACTTCATGTTGCCAGAGTTGTTCAATTTCTATTTGTGAATAAGAAGTAGCTCCTCTGACCCGCACTTTGGAACCACCTGCCGCAGCCTTTGCTGCCAAATGTGGATCAATTTCTACTTTAACAGCATGTCGCTTCCCAAAAAAGCTCTCAGAACGAGTCATAAAATCATCAGCAAGGGCTTCTGGCCTGATGCAATGTTCTGCGAGCCCCTCATCCATCATAAGAATTTCAGAGAAATCATCCGTAATTTTTATAAATTCTTTCGCAAGTTTTAAGCTGGTGACTTTACCAAGATGATCTTTAGGTCTTCCATACAAAGCAATAGATAAAGTTCTAAAAGCTGGTGTTCCGACACTTTCTAACATACGAGCTGCAGCGCAATAACTTAAAGCTGTTTGCTGAAGATACACTCCTATCGGATGCTGCGCATCACATGCATGCGCAATTTTTTTAAGTTCCTGCCACTGCTCGCTCAACTCAAATTTTGGATAAACGATTTTTGGTAGTTGTAGCTTTTTTTTCCGCCAAGCACGAAAAAAAACCTGACTTGTTTCAGCTGGCCAAGCAAGTGCACTAATCACCCGAATAGACTTCGATATTTTTACAATTTGATGATCAATTTTTTTAAAATGATCGAGTTCATGTTCTGTCAAAGCTTGTTTGTGCGTCGACATTGCTTCTCATTAAAATGAATTGGCAAAACTAAAACTAAAACTATATACAAAATCTAATTTCTTAAGGGTCGCCCATTAGCTAACATATACTTTATGCGCTCTTCTGTAGCTTTCGTTTTACAAAGATCAAGAAATGCCGCTCTTTCTAGATCTAATAGCTCCTGCTCGCCCATTAAAGTACCCGCTTTCACGCTACCCCCAGCTAACACATCTGCAATATGGCCATAAACAATAGTATCATGTTGAGTAATTTTTTTCTGATCTAACAAAATTGCTGTTTCTGCGCGCCATTGTTCACTAGCTTCCTTACCTAAGGCTGGAATTTTTGTGACTGGCTTAGGTACTTCATAGCCAAAAGCGATCTTGCTCAAGAGCAGTGATTTAGCAAGAAAAGTCTGACGAAGTCGCGATATAGAAATATAGCTGTTTTGAGGTAGTATCTTTTTTTCTATCGCATCTTTTGCAGAAGTTGAAACGAGAGCTTGACTCACCAGTTGAAAAGCTCGGTTGAGAAAAGATTTAAACATCGTCGGATCAGCTGATGGCGCTAAGCTCATCTGCGCATAACAACGTAGTACAAGCTCTTTAAGCCCACCGCCAGCAGGAATAAGACCAACATTTGCTTCTACCAAACCAGCATTTAGTTCCGCGTAGGAAAATATTTCACTAGCGTGCAGGGTCAATTCAAGCCCACCACCTAAGGTTAAAGCGTGTGGACAAGCTACTGTCGCAAAAGGCGCAAATTTTAGCAGCTGCATGGTACCTTGAAAATTACGAATAAAGCGGTCTAAAGCAGAAAAATCCCTTTTATCTATCATGGCCGCAACATCGTCGAGCTTCGCACCGGCCGAAAAACACTTGCCGTCATTTGCAATCAACATTCCCTGAAAGTTTTGAGACACTAAAGCAATCGAACGCTGAAGCATTTCAAGAGTATGCATATCAATTGTATTCATTTTGCTGTGGAACACTAGACATGCAATTCCATCACCTAGATCGAGCAAACTTGCACCGGGATTGCTTGCAACTATTCGAGTATCAACATGTGGTTTATTTCGGATTAAATGTAACTCGCCAGGAACCGGCTTTATATTAATGGTTTTTAACGCTGGTAATGTTGTTTGTTTTTGTGGGCCAGAATTTTCCCATTCCAGGGACGCTGGCGCGGGATGGTAAAACTCATTGAGATTTTTTATGTAACTGGGCAACGCAAACTTTGGATGTTTTAACTTTGCAGCAGTTTTCTGCAAACCAAGGCATTGCCAGAGCTCAAAGGGACCTAGTTGCCAATTGTAACCATGGCGCATGGCTAGGTCGATTGCTAAGGGATGCCCCCCCGCAATGTGGTCGATATGAGTTAAACAATAAATCAAAGTATCTTGCAAACTAAGCCATAAAAAGCGCGCGTATTCATCGTCATGCGAAAATATAAATTTCAAGCGTTCGGGCAAATCTTTAATTCTCTTCGCTTCTTTAAGCCAAGCAACTTCATTCAGTTCAACACTTTCGTACTCATGACGTTCGGGATTATAAGCTAAATGAACACTCTCACCTTGAGCGTTTTTCGCCTTTTTATAAAAACCCTGACCCGACTTCTGACCACAATGGCCGCGTTGAATCATTTCACTGACCCACTCTGGCATTTTAAAATAATCTCGGTAGGGATCCTCTGGGGCTTTTTTATAGACATTTTCCGTGACCAGAGCATAAGTATCTAGACCAACCACATCAAGAGTCCGATAAGCCGCCGACGAAGGATGCCCAATCAAATCCCCGCTCAATAAATCTACCATCGCAATAGATAAGCCCAACTCATCAGCGTGTTTGAGCTTAGCTTGGAGGTTGAAACAGCCAATTCTATTTGCAATAAAGTTGACCGTATCTCTAGCTACAACTACGTTTTTTCCTAAGCGGGTCTCGAGCCAAGAGGCAAATCTTTTATATAAAACCTCGTCACTTGCACCATGTGGAATCACTTCTATT
Organism: Oligoflexales bacterium; assembly: GCA_018060885.1. Lineage (GTDB taxonomy): Bacteria > Bdellovibrionota_B > Oligoflexia > Oligoflexales > JAGOVF01 > JAGOVF01. The sequence goes on from JAGOVF010000022.1 coordinate 11,281, forward strand.
AAAGGCATATAACGCGGCGGATTAAAATAATGCGTACCAAAAAAGTGTTTCTGAACATCATCGGGCAAATCATGCGCCAATTCTTCAATCAACAAACTCGATGTATTTGAAGTCACTGCCGAACCTGGACGCCAATATTCCGCAACTTTTTTTAGTAAATCAATTTTTAAAGCTTTTTGCTCGATTATAGCCTCTAAAACCCAATCAGCTTCAGCCACAACAGAAATATCATCGACAAAATTTCCTGGAATTAGATTTTGCAAATCGCTCTCGATATAATAGGGCTGCGGCTTTAAACTTTTAAGACGCTCAATTGCTTTTCTAGCAGGTAAAGATCTCAATTCACCTTTAGATAATTGAGCAAATTCCGCTGGAGCCTGATCTTCTTCGTAACACATGTCTAAAAGATGCACTCTCATTCCGGCGCCAGCCAACTGAGCCGCAATTTGCGAACCCATCACACCGGCACCTAGGACTACGACCCGCTGTATTCTTAGTTCCATCTTTTTCCTTAATAGATTGCTGCTGGCGCGTAAGATTTCAAAATTTTTTAAATACTATGATTATGACTCTAAATAAAAATCGTGTTTTTTAATTTTTTGGCAAATTGCCTCGACGGTAAAACCAAAGTTTTTTGCTAAGTCTTCAGCTTTTGCGCTGGCGCCAAAATGATCTATACCAATATTGAGACCATCGCTGCCGGTATATTTTTGCCAACCCAAAGTCGAACCCGCTTCGATAGAAACGCGATTTTTAATCTTTTCAGGAAGCACTAAATGCCGGTAACTTTTTGCCTGTGCTTCAAAAAGCTCCCAACATGGCATCGAGACAACTCTAATTCGAAAGTCTTTTATTTGTGCCGCTACAGCTAAGGCCAGCTCCACTTCACTGCCAGTTGCCAAGATGAGAAGATCGGCATTATCTTTATCAAGTACGACATAAGCACCTTTGCCTATGTCAGCTTTTTGCTGCTCATTTAAATTTAAAGTCTGCATTTTTTGGCGGCTCAAACAAATCGCCGAAGGCTTGTCGCTGAGCGCGGCAACATGCATTAAAACTGCTGTTTCGTTGGCGTCAGCAGGACGCATCACGAGTAAATCTGGAATAAGGCGCAGCGACATCAAATGTTCTATCGGTTGATGTGTCGGCCCGTCCTCGCCCAGATAAAAAGAATCATGACTATACTCATGAATCACCACTGCTTTTTGCAGCGCACCTAAGCGCACTGCTGCACGTGCATAGTCTGAAAAAACCAGAAAGGTGGCATCGAAGGGCAACAAACCACCGTAGAGCGCCATGCCATTACAAATCGCCGACATTGGAAATTCGCGCACGCCAAAAACAATATTGCGCCCGCCTGGATTTTCTGCTGTATAGTCCCCGACTTTCTTCGCATACCATTCGGTCATATTTGAAGGCTCAAGGTCCGCGCTGCCACCAATAAGGTCAGCCGCAGAGTCTGCCCAAGCTTCGATAATTTTTCCAAAAACATTCCGTGTCGGCAAACTTTCGCCAGCTTTAAAATCTAGAATCGGAAAGCGATTGGGATCTTTTTTACAAAAACGATGTTCATAGTCGGCGGCAAATTTCTTATCTAACAAACGCTTTTGCAAAACACCCTTCCACTGTTCGACTCTTAAGCGCTGGCTTGAGAAATTTCTTTGAAAATAATTTGCAGCGGAGTCAGGCCAAAAGAAATCTTCACTGTTTAGCTCAAGTTTTTGCTTCGTCGCAATTCGTTCTTGATCCGGCAAAGGCGAGCCATGCGTTTTCGCGGAGCCAGCCAGACTCGCTGCACCATTAGCAATCGTCGTATTGCCTATAATTAAGGTTGGGCGACTCGATTGGGCATGTGCTTGTTTGAGCGCTGTCCTGATCTCTGTCAAATCATGACCATTGATTTCGATCACGTTCCAGCCAAATCCAGAAAATACCTTAACTTCGTCGTCTGAACTCGCTCGTGAAATTGCGCCTGAAATTTGAATACGGTTGCGGTCGTAATACCAAGTCAACTTGTCGAGCTTTAAATGACCAGCTAGAGATGCCGCCCCCAAAGTGATATCTTCTTGAATGCAGCCGTCACCCAAAATTGCATAAGTTCTATTTGCAAAAAGTTGGGCATCTATACTTTTATGCATATGTGCTGCTGCCATAGCAAAACCTACCGACATCGCCGCACCTTGGCCAAGCGGTCCGGTTGTGCACTCCACACCGGGGGTCAAATGATTTTCCGGATGCCCCGGAGTCTTCGATCCCCATTGTCTAAAATTCTTGAGCTCTTCAAGAGGCAGCCAGCCAAGAGCATGTAATAAGCTATAGAGCAACATCGACTCGTGGCCTGCACTTAAAATAAATCGGTCACGGCCTTGCCAATTTGGATTATCAGGGTCATAATTTAGAAATTCACTAAACAAAATATAGGCAAAATCAACACTAGACATTGCCCCACCCGGGTGGCCCGATTGAGCTTTATGCACCCCATCGATGACTAAACCCTTCAATAAATTTATAACTTTGTGATCTTGGGCAAGGTCAATAGGAGAACTGGTCATAAATCTATCCTTTAAAAACTTGCAAGTCAGAATGATATCGTAGATAAGTAATGCCGAAAAGGAGAAACCTACTATATGTCCAGAAATATTCGTAACATCTGCATTATTGCCCACGTTGACCACGGTAAAACCACTCTCGTAGACCACTTGTTTCAAGCAACAGGCGTTGTTAAGACGGTTGGCCATGAAGAAAGACTCATGGATAGCGGAGCCTTAGAAAAAGAACGCGGTATTACTATACAAGCTAAAAACGCTGCCTGCGTTTATTTAGACCATAAAATTAACATCATGGACACCCCTGGCCATGCCGACTTCGGCGGCGAGGTAGAGCGGGTACTCAGTATGGCTGACTCTTCAGTAATCCTCGTCGATGCTGCAGAAGGCCCACTTCCTCAAACTAGGTTCGTACTACAAAAAGCCCTAGCACATGGACATCGTTTTATTCTTTGCATCAACAAAGTCGACCGCCCTGAAATTCGCGGCTCGGATCGCGTGCAACAAGTCGTCGATAAAACTTTTGATCTATTTGTTGAACTCGGCGCAACCGATGCGCAGTGTGATTTTCCTATAGTCTATGCTTGTGCAAAAGATGGCTGGTGCACACTAGACTACAAAGACATCGACCCCATCTTAGCTGGCGAAAAAAAAGCAGATTTACTTCCACTATTAGATCTTGTTATTAAGCAGTTTCCTGAACCAAAAGTCGTTGATGGCCCTTTCCAGCTTTTAATTTCAAATCTAGACTATTCCGACTACGTGGGACAGATCGCAATAGGCCGCATCATTTCAGGTAAGGTCAATCTTGGCGATCGTCTCTATCGCCATGGTGTCGATGCCCAGAAAAAACCTATTGTACAAAGCTTTAGTGTTACGAAACTCTACACTTATATCGGCATGAAACAGATAGAAACACAAACCATGAATGCTGGAGATATCGCAATTCTTTCTGGATGTGATGACTTTCAGATAGGCGATACTCTTGCTGCACTAGAAAATGCGACGCCTTTAAAGCGGATCGAAGTCGAAGTTCCCACGATGAGCATGGTATTTACTGTAAACTCTTCACCATTTGCGGGACAAGAAGGCGAAGCGATTCAGTCTAGGAAATTACGCGAGCGTTTACTAAGAGAATGTCGTAAAAATGTAGCTTTTAAATTTGAAGTCAACGAAAGCACGGATGAATGCCGCCTACTCGGTCGAGGAGAATTGCAATTCGCTATCCTTATCGAACAAATGCGGCGCGAAGGCCTTGAGTTTATGGTTGGGAGACCAGCGGTCGTCTTTCAAAAAGATGAAAGTGGCCAGACTTTAGAACCCATCGAAAGAATCACTGCAGATTTGCCAGAAGAGGCTTCTAGCGCCGTAACTGAGCTGTTACAAAAACGCAAAGGCATCCTCGTCAGTTATGAAAATTTGCATTCGTCTGCGACTAGCACAAGAGTTCGTTTGCAATTTGAAATCCCGACGCGCGGACTTCTAGGTATTCGCTCTTATTTCCTGACTTTAACCAAAGGCGAAGGAATTATGAGCTCCGAATTTGCCCGTTATGATGTTCATAAGGGTGAGCTATTACATAGAAATCACGGTGCGATTATTTCCGATCGCACCGGAAAAACAATAGCCTACGCCTTGGAAGCTTTTGATGATCGAGGAGTTCTTTTTTACGGACCTGGTGTGAAAATCTATGAAGGCATGATCATAGGGGAACACAACCGTGACAACGACCTAAACGTCAATGCCTGTAAAGAAAAAAAGCTCACCAACGTACGCTCAACATCTTCAGACGGTATTACAATTCTTGCAGGAACCAGAAATATGACTCTGGATAAATGTCTTGAGTTTATTGACGACGACGAATGGTTGGAAGTCACACCTGAAAATGTCAGAATGCGCAAAAAAATATTAGCGGCAAATTTACGCAGCGTTATTCGCAAAGATAAACGATAGGAAAAAAAGAAAAGAAAAAAGAAAAGAAAAAAAAAGAAAAAAGGCCCTGAATAAATTCAGGGCCTAAAAATTTTAAAGAGAAACTAAAAGTTTATAATTTTGTGTATCCGATAGTTTTGTTCAAATCCGTAGGACGCTTGTCTTCTGCACTGCCATCCAAATCAACAGTCAACTCACCCATATAAAGTGTGCCCGACTCGATTCCTACAATTGAAAATACGCTTTCAGCTTGCATTAAAGTTGGGAACTCTTGTTTTTGGCCAAGGATGTTCAATTCACAAACTTTTCCGGTTACTTCTTTTTTCGCATCAACTTTCCAATCCTTATAACCACACATAGCTTCTTTATTCAAGATTGGCATAAGTGGAGCCAAAAGAGCGGAGAAAGTAAAATAATGTTTTTCTAAGGTCATATTCAAATCAGAATGAGTGGTATTAGCAGTCTCCAAAAAGCTGCCTTCAAATGTGTTTAAGATAAATAACTTATTACATTTCTTATCTTGATAGACTGCGCTTTCTTGCGAAAAAGTGCCGTCAGCATTAAATGCGTAATAATCCGTCACATAAACCGTTACACCTTGTTCTGTCATTTCTGTACAATCGGTATACCACTCACCTACGACATCGGCCAAGCCAACCTGTGCCCATAAACCAGCAAATGCAACACTACTTTTAACAAATGTACTCAACTTCATAATCGATCCTCCCTAGATGATTGCTTAGACCCTGCTCCATGCACGATCTTGATAAATAAATAGAACGTAAATTTGCCTTATCGTAATTCTTCGATTCTGCTTGGTCAACAAATTATTTTTGGTCAATAAATTCAAATTAAAAAGCTACGCAAAAAACACCTACCGCGAGCGCAAATAAAAAAATCGTTTGCGGAATAGTTTTTTTTTGTTAGAAACGTAAACAGAATTAATTTAATTTTTGTTTTGTCATCGTTTTTTTTTGCCTAGCTAGAAATAGCAGTGGCAGTTGTTAAAACGCGTTTGCACGGATTGTAATCGCGCCGATGGATTTAAAATCAGGGAGGAAGCAAGATGAATCTGTTTCTAGTAAGTCGAAATTTTTTAAGCTGTAAGCGAACCCTTAGCATCATTTATTTAATTATCACAAGTGCATGTTCGAAGTCGCCATCGCAGTATCAGAAACAGTTGCCACCAGCAGTGCAAGCGGCATTAACTCTTAGCTCTCAAGCCATCCCAAACAATGCTACAAATCCAAATGGCGGCAAAACCACCGGCCGTTCTGAAAGAGAAGATGCTGAAACTGCGGCTGCTCGCACCAGAGAAAACAGCTCGAAGCCTATAATCTTAGGTGAAGGCGCAGCCGGTATTACGTTCAATACAACCCTACAAGAATCGCGCGAACTTTTGTCTGAAGAACTCATCATCGCAAAAGTTGACCCTTTTGAACTACATGTGTACCCAGAATATATTGCGGTGCAATGGGATAAAGTCAGTACCCAAAAACCAGAAATGATCATTGTTTATTCTGGCTATCAAGGATTGCTTAATCTTCCTGAAGCGGATGCAAATGCAGAAATTCGCATGGGAACTGAGCTAAGTAAGTATTTCACAAAGGAAGATCCGAGTGCATATGAGTTTTTTAATAGACTGTACAGACATGCAAACGGGTTGGCTGCAAACTCTGATGAGAATTGCTTCTCAACTAGTGTTTGCAGAGAATTAGCAAGCCCTGAAGCTCGATCGATTATTTATATGCTCGGATCATCTGTAGCTATCGCGGTCTCTGATGATGAAAGAAAAGCATTAAGTTTGGTGTTACTAACTTCCGATTACCCATTATTAAATTTTCGTGATCCAAATAAACTTCCAAATGATACCTACTTAACCACTGAAATCGACCTTGTTACAGGCAATCTAACAGATTCAGATATAGATACGCATATGGAGCTAGGCAATACTTATGGCAAGTTACCAGAAATATTAGTACCCTCTGAAAAACTTTTGCCTCGTATCGGCCCAGAAGCCTTTTATCTATCTTATCGTGGTGGTGCATTAAGCTATACACGTTCAAGTTTATCCAAAGATTATTTAATTCCTAAATCAGAAGAAATTCTGGAAGCTATCATTGTCACTCCCGCAGGAAACGATGCGCACGATATCGGAATTACACTAAGTGGGAAATCTTATGTTATGCGATCATCAGGTTTAGTTGAGCCTAAGCGCCCCCGCTATACCTTGGCAGAAGGCGAGCCTATGCCATTGCCAGTGGGTACAAAATTTAATTCAGAAGGCTTCGATAAGGATCGCAATGTAAAAACAAATTTTGTGAGCTCTATTTCAGAAGCAGTCAACATCGCGATGCAGAAGAGCTTAGATGAGCGCGGACTTTTTGGTTCAAATATCGTTATGCTTCCCGCAACATCATCAGGACGTTATAGCTACGATCCCACAACACAATTTTGGGGTCAAACTGGTTATATCGATACTGATACTATGCGCGGATTGGTTTTTGAAGTGATGACAAGCTACAACGATATCACTGTGATTTATTCTGTGAGCCAAATCAATAATCCTTTCGATGGCTCATTGCTGCTCGAAAGAAGCCAAGATTTTGATTTTCAAAATGATACTTTATTGGGCTATTCCATCGGTGAGTATGTTGAAATTAAAAATATTGATCGCGCAATAAACGAAGCAACTCTTACCACAAAATTCGGCAGCAAAAGAATTACATTTAATCCAAAACTAAGCTTGAAAAAAATGACTGTCGTCGCAGATACAGGTAAGGTCGTCGAATCTGTTGTTCATGTCGACGAAGCTTCCATGTCTGGACTTTCTCTGTATTTAAAACACGACAAAGACGATAGCTATCAAATTGTCAGTATCAGTGGCGCGGGCCTCAGTTCAAAAATTAAAAATCTTTGCCAAACTAGCAACGAATTTACGAGTAATGCTGCTCTAGAAACGGAAGCGACTTCTGGAACATCCCTGGATGATTTGCAATTTGGGATGTCACAAACTACTTTCTTAAAAATTCTAGACGCCGAAAACGATCCGACCTGCGCCTACTACACCCTAATTCATCCAGATGCCGTTATGAAAAATGACGTCTTCTATTTCCCGCACAAACAAGTCAAAGTAGTATTTTCCAATCGCGAGTTAAGCAGCGTTACAGTTTATTAAAAAATTAATTCGAGGAGCTTAAAGATGAATATAAAAATGATTTTACTCATATTGTTAGTCTGCATAAATTGCGCCAAAGAACGTGATGTCGAGCCAGCGCCTGCAGGAGACTTAGCGGACAAGCGCTTTTCTAAGTCGATCTTTACTGGAGACGCTACTGAAAATCGAAATCGTAACAGCAGCCTCGGATTGACGTCATCAGATAAGAAGTGGCTTTTTAAAACAACCATCGTGAACACGACTGATAATGCGAGCATTGCCTTCACCGGCTATCAAACTCAAATGATGCTAGGTAGTTTTGAATTTGAAAAAAACAATCTTACTTTCAATAACGCTCTTTCTCTCTATGGTGATGCCTTACAAGCTAATAAAAAAATGATCGCGAACTGGCCCATCACCCATTCGGAATATCGGCTAAAAGAGTCTGGCGGAGTCGTCACGAACATCGAAGAAGAAGACAACTACATCTCTTGGAATGAGAAGAATTTTTTTAAAATTGACTTTGAAAAAGGAAAATTTGTTCTTGACTATATTTCGATGAATTACCCTAGAAAGTGTTTTACTTTCCCAAACGAAGTACGCATCCTCAGCGACGAAACAGTTGTCAGTTCCGAGCATATCGCTTTTACGATCGAGTCTGACGTAGCGTTTAATTTTAATGAATGTTTAGATTTTCCGAACGTCCGAGAATACTTTAATGGCGAAAATTTCATGACTGTAAGCGTGCGCTTTTCGTTCAAACCTCTTGAAGAAATTGCATCTGTAGATTATCCAATTTACAAGTACGATGGCGAGTTTGACCCTTTAAATGGCAAGTACGGCTTTTTTAAAACAACCGTGGAAAAACCCGATCCACAAAATATGTACAAAAATGAATTTTTGATGAACCGCTGGAACCCAAACCGAGATAGTTTGAATCCACACATCATCTATTTTGCACCTGATTTTCCTTCAGAGTACCGCTGGGTTTACGAAGATCCTGAACAAGGTATTATTGCCAGAACAAATCAATTGTATGAACGCAATGGCATCAAAACACGCTTCGCTATTCAAGATGCTCCTGAAAATGTGCGCTTTGGAGATGTCGGAGTATCCTTCATTAAGTACGTTCCGGAACTTTCCTTGCACGCACCTCTTGGCTATGGACCTTCCGATGCCAATCCTTTAACCGGTGAAATCGTCGCAGCCAATACTGTGATGTGGGGTGGTCTACTTGAAAATTACATGAAACGTATCAAACAAGAGATAGCTTTAGACGAAGGTACGGACAAGAACGTTCCAGGCACGAGGTATTTCAACTCTGATTTATACGCAAAAATGCGGGAAACTCTCAATAAAGATGAAGTTTACACTAAGGACGAACTCAATCAAGGCAGCTACCAAAAAAATTGGACCAAAACTGCAGATGCACTTAGACCAAAAACTTCTGCAGGTGAAGCTTTTGCCTTTTTACTACCTGAATTTACTTTCAGTTATTATGGGTATTTGTATGCCTACCACGATGGCGACTTGGCCAGCGGTGCTACTGCGTTTCAAGCGCTAGACATTCAGCCCTTCTTTGATTATCAGCGCTTTGATGAAGCAAAAGAATTAATGGCACCGTGGTCAAAAAAACCAATGGAAAAGGTCCTTCAAGAAGTTAAAAACGGAGTGAAAAATTATTTTACAAAAGAACTCATGAACTACAATAATAGCAGTCAATCTACAGTGTATGCGTTTGAATCTGCTCTCATCGATGCTGAGAAAGCACTCATCCAAGGCAAGTCAAGCAAGGAAATTTTAGACACCATATTCTATCGTGTTGCTATACATGAATTTGGCCACAATTTAGGACTGCGGCATAATTTTTACGGTTCTGTTGATGCAAAACACCACAGGCCTGCTATAAAAGGTCGCAAACAAACAACCTCTTCAGTTATGGATTATCGCGATTTGACGGACGAGCTCCATGATATCCATGATTGGGAGGCCTATGATGAAGCAGCTCTTGCCTACGCCTATAGCAGCGGCAAACGCGACTTAGCAGAAGAGCGCGGCACAACCTACCTTTACTGTACCGACGAACATCGTTTGGTCAATGCGATGTGTGCAGCATTTGACCGCGGCACGACTCCAAGCGAAGTTGCACTGAGTATCATCAAACGGTATGAAGCGCGTTATTGGATACGTAACTACCGTTTTGATCGACCCTATTGGTATACAGGATCTTACATTCAATCGATGTTTCAAGACATGTGGGATTTAAAAAAATTCTTAAAACTTTATAACCACACCTATTCACTCACTGATGTGACAAGTAAGTTAAAAGATTCTAAATGGAAGCACCTCATCGACGAAAATTTGCTCGAAAGCCAAATCGTCGAACCCATTAATGAAGATATGAAACGTGCGAACCTTTTAGTGGCCTCTTTCTACCATGCCTTGATTCAGCAAAAAGATGCCGATCGTCCATGGCTCGATGTTTATGACGATTTTACCGGTGCTTTGGAATTAAAAGGGATTTTGTGGGACAAGGTCTACGCGCTGTTCTTTTTAATTGGCGACGCTGCTTTTCCTTATAGCATTAACCAAGATATGAGTCCTGCAACTTATACGACTCTCTTCAACGACGGAAGTATTGGTAGTCAATTGCAAGAAATTTTTGAAAAGACCGTCGTAGAAAAAGTTGCTGCTCAACAGGGTTTTGAAAGTCTGGCTCGAGCTTTTTATACCCTAAACGCAAGTAGTTATGTCAATCGTATGAACGATGCTTCCTTAATAGAGCGTATACGCTTTTCCTGTTACCGCCCTGAGAGTTTGAAAAACATGCTCGGAATAGATTATGAAATGGAAGCAAGTCCAGGCAGCGATGAAGAAATTATTTTAGATGCAAAAATATTTCCTAACCAAATCCAACTTGCAAGCCAGCCGGATATCTACTTCAAAAATACTAAGGAGCGTATAGGTGTTGTTTACATCGATGGCGTTTACTATGTCGCCTTAGAATCTAAAAACTCCTACGCCTTTAGTATGATTGATGCCATTGAGCATTACCCAGCGGCAAAAGGCTATAAAAAGTCGGAGATCGTCGAAATTTACAATATGTACAGTCAAGCAACTCGTGGCACTGTTTCAGAGTGCCAATAGGGCAACACTCTAAAGAGGTTTGAATGTTTGATATCTTAAAACAAAGAAGGCATTTTTTTTACTGTGCTTGTTTAGTTTTCTCTCATTTTATTTGTTCAGGATTAGCTCAAGGAGCTGATCCTGTATCAAAAGCAAAAGCTAGTAAGCTTACTAGCATTAAAGTGGCAGATTCTAAGAGCGAAAAGGTTACTAGTATTTCAATAAATGCTAGCCATTTTTTTGGAATGCAAGATGATATTGAACCTGAAACCTCTGTGGAAGTTGACACAAGTTTCCGATTTTCAGAATCTCATAGAATGGGGCTTAATCTTTCAGCAGTCAAATATTATGACATTCCAAAAGGTGAAGAAGAATGGCTACTAGCTGATCCGAACCTAAACTACCGCTATACAATAATTTCGCAAGAAACTTGGAAAAATAGTAAGTTTGGTCCGACTTTAGCTCTTGCGTCGGGCTTAAGTATACCTGTCTCCGAAAGTTCTCGAATCAATGACATAATCACACGTTTGGGCTTGTCACTTCCAATAGAATATAAAGCCGAGAGCCAAAACTTATTTTTAAGCCTGACACCACGCTTTCTTTACTATTTTAATCGTTACAAGACCGCTCCTACAGAAATTGGTGACGATGGCGGCCAGCCTCTAAGGAAAACTAATGTTGGGGTCGCTGGATTAATTTCTTGGCAAGCGCTTAAATTTTTAACTTTCGATATTTTTGGACGCTATAGCCAAATACGCTTTGAATCTATAGAGCTGGCAAATAGGATTAACAATAGCGAAATTCTTCCGGTTCAGCATTTTTATACTTTTGATCTATCTTTAGCTGTAAAGTTAGAAGAACAAGCAAAAATTCGTTTTGGTTACACAAAAGAAGATCCAGTTGAACAAAACGGCGGCGTAAAGATTGTAGCCTATGACGAACTTACAGCGAAAATCTACGCCGGCGCCGAACTAGCTTTTTAAGCCTTAAAAGAATATTTTCAGATCCGGATATGTGACGAAGTATTTTCTCAAGCCAAAATGTTTGCATTGCACGTCATTTTGACTATATTTCGTTGTATCGACCTTAACACAGCCTTTGCGCGCTTCTTCGCAGGTGTTAACGACCTTGACATCCGAAGAAAGAATTTTATTAAATTTATCGAGTTTAACTTTCAGTGAGCTGAAACTAGGACCATAAAGAAAGCTTTTCACCACTTCACCTTGAGACTTAAATTGCCAAATACCAGCTATTGCAAGCGGTGCACAAGTTCCTAGTTGCTCTATAGCGCTCTGATCCTTCTCAGACATATTTGCTTTTAAAGCTGTATTTTCTGATAGCTGACCACAAGCAGAAATTGCTAATAAACTAAACCCAAGCAAAATTTTATAGAAAACCGAATTCATAATAACTCCTTTATGAAAGTAAAAAATGTCCGCTTGGAATATGTCTAGAACTAATTATTGTCAATAGGGACATAGGAAAAAACTATCTAGGTAAAAATATCTGAATAAATACTAATAAATTTCGCTCTTTAATTCCGATCCCTTGCAAGTCAAACTCATAAATTTAAATGTTATAATCTTAGATGCGAACACAACTCACCCCCACAATTAGGGAAAACTATGAGCCTCACAAAACAAATATTTCTATTATGCGGCTTAATTAGCCTTAGCGCCTGCGGAAAAAAAGACGAAAAAGATCCAGATGATGGAAAAAAAATCATCATAGTTGGAGATGGAGAAAAGAAAGAACCTAAACCTGTAATAGATGTAGGCGATGGAAATTCCACCGGAGCCGACATTACAGCGTTTCTAACAGATAAAGACTTTAGTCTCACTAATTCTCTTAGGCTTCCTGAGGAATATGTCAGAAGTATTAATTGGCGAGCGAAACTACAGAGTGAGTTTTATGACTCGAGTCTAAATCTTACTGCAGAACAAAGATCGGAATCTGAAACCGAAGAGTGCCTTTCTCTGCCAACAGAAAACATTCAGTTTAAAGGCGAAGGCGATGCTTTAATAATTACCCAGGCTGTCTCAAAATCCTGCGACTTAACAAAAATAGACAAATATAAGAACTTCGACCGCTATGAAACCCTCATTACTCAGCGCAAAATAGAAATGTTAATCTGCGAAAATCAGGACTTTTCTGCTGTGACAAATCAATCAACATTCGAAGCGGCTTTAAAAAATGTCGCAAAAAATTGTGAAAATTATAAATCTCTTAGCAATAGTGATATGAATTTGCTCATTCTCATTGATGGCGTCATTTCTAATTCCGATACTCAAGTTAAATACCATAGAGCAGTTAGGACTAGAAGATCTGCGCCTGATGGCTCACCTTGTTCCTTCCAAATCACCAATGCAAATATGAAGCTAGTTGGCCTTTGCCGTGAACAAGAAATGGATGACTTAGTCACTTCATCTGAAATTATCGATGGAAAAGAGCAAGTGTGGCAAAACGAAGTTCCTGGACAAATCATGAGCCAAGTAACTTATAAAGATACTATTACTGAAGACAAAACTAGCCCCTGGTATCTATCTGGCAGTGTAGACATACGTCTCAATGATTGGCAGGCGCAGCATGAATTCAATGAATACACAGCTCCAGTGCTAAGTTTTAATAGTAATGGTAAAGTTCTAAATATCGATCTAGGACAATGAATCTGCGGAGCAATTTTCTACTTACTCCGATATTGAAGTCTTCAAGATATATTCACCCTGTAAAGCATCTCCAAATTCGGAGCATGATGCATCATTTGACACTGTCAAAATAATATCTTGCTTACTCAGAAAAAATTTACACTCACTAAATGGCGAGTCAAATGTTATACGGTCATCAATTATTTCAAGACCATTGTTTGAAAGTTTTAACACGTTCGACCACATTTCTTGATTAAATAATTCTGCAGCAATATTGTATGTATTATCAGGATTTCTATATAGCTGCCAACTAGAGCCTCTTCTACTAAATCTGCCACTCCAATCATTCACTGTATTTTGTTCTTGCGGGACAAGTTTCTTTCGTGTTTTTTCTTCATCAGCTACTTCTACGTCAGGAATAGGTGGATGAGCATTTTCTTTTATTAATGTACAGGAGATAAGAATCAAATTTGTAAATAAGATCGAAGTTGTCATAAAAGGAAGTATTTTTCTAGATGTACTACAAATATTTATCATTGTTTTTACCCAAAATTTATATTGTTTTAGTTACGCTGATAAACCGCCTTTAATCTGTCTAAAGCGCCACATTTAGCAGTGGTATTAACATGCAAATTGTTACCTATTTTCTTTAATAATAAAAAACAATTGCTAACAGGAGTTAAAAATTTCACCTCAATGCCATCAGAATTGCCAGTTGATTTCATTTGACCGATAGAATTAAAGTTTTCTGAGCTTTTAAACGTAAGTTCTAGATTAAAAGAAATAGGACTTTTCTTTTCTACTTTCCATTCGGCATATGGAGAAGAAAATATTCCTGATATATCGACGGCCTTTTCTATCAAAGTGCCATTTTCGTCAACCTTTATAAATTGACTAACTCCGACGCTAATACAATTGACCAGATTTGATACATTTTCAAACAATTGAGAGTTATGCTTCGTTTGAATAAAAAGATATGCAAGGTCAACGGGAGCGTTGTTTATAAAGATTTCTTTTCTAATATTACCTATATCTATCTTGAAATCTTTAACTTCGATTTTTTTAACTTGATATTTATTCAGGGTATTGCCTTCATTTCCGATACTACACGGCTCACAATAATCAATGACTTCTGCACCAACTTTAATCAACGCTATTGCAGATTCAGCTACAGTGTTATCGATAATTTGACACTGATCAGCTGCCAATTGCTTTGAAAGGCAGAAAATAAATACAAAGTAAAAGTATGCTCTATAAATCATTTGCTTTTATCCAATCAAAATTAAAATAATAGTAGAAATATTGTAAAAGATGTATGTGACATTCACTTCTAATACAAGCCCCAACCAAAGCCAAATGAGATATTGGCCCAGCCACCTAAATCCATCGCTGCATTTGAAATCGGCCTTCCCCAAATTGCATTAGATCCAACTGAGATAACAGCCAAATTTGTTTTATTGAAAAATATATAATAACCAATGCTATAAAAAGTCATCGCGGACATAAATAATGCTTGGTCGTAAAATGAGTCTTTAATTGCGCCAAATACCGGACCCATTCCAAACCTGACCTTTAAAGTACCATAAGGAGTAGCTCCGGATAGGCCAAAGTGATAATTCATAAATATATTTGTTGATTCTATAGAATAATCGTAAGAATAGTTTTCAATATTCCTATCCACAACAAGCCCCTTGTATTTGAAGTAATAGGTGCGTAACCCAAAATCATTTATAAAATTTAATGAATACTTTTTTTCCCACTCTTCAGAATATGTTTTGTCCAGACTCCAAGCTAAAGTTAAGTTAGAAATTGTGGATGTGGAGTCTTTTTTAACCAATGTAACATCACCATCTCTTTCTAGACGGTTGTATAAACTAGAACGATTGAGCGGCAAATATACAAGTGTATTTGGTAAATTTTTTCTAAAGAAATTTGTCTCACCATCTTGTGCAATACTGTCTTTATTTGCAATTTGTGCATACAAGTGAGTTGCGAAGACAATGTATAGTATTAAAATGTATTTCAAGTAAGCACTATCTTGCAATTTGATTTCTATACACTTGTGTATTTGAGATTTCTTAAAAATATCGCAAACTCCAGACCCATCTGAGTGTTCCTAAATAGTCAATCTGATACCAAATATAGCCCGTGCTTTTTTGGCAAGCGTGGGCATGCACTTCGAAGCGTTCTCCAACTCTCACTGTGGCAATAACAGGATTGTCGGCCTGCTTTCCAGGCTTTGCTCTAATATTACATGCGCTGTCACAATTGAAAATTGCATCCTCTTGTGACGCATCTGGACAAACTAAGCTACCACTAGGTTTTTCAAAGCCAATTTTTGCTTTTTTTAAATAGACTTTTAATTTTTCTGCTGGCAGCTCAGAACAGTCTTGAGGAAAGCTATCGCAGTAAAGATTTTTGATACCTGCTAAATCATCCGCTTGCAATACTGAGTAATTTGCATTGCACATAATCGAGGGTGCTTCGCCTCTCTTACACTCCCAGGTTCCTTCGACATAAGTATCTGCCAAGCCAAAAAGATGACCGATTTCATGCAAAAGAGTGCTTTTTTTGTAATTTTTATACAAGTAAATGTGATTTTCTAGTGCATCCGTAAAAGCGCGCCCTTCCCTATCTCTATAAGAAATTTGCATATCGAATTGCTCTGCAGCTTCTTTTATTTCTATTGTATCTGTCACTTCATTTGAAAGCTCCCGCATCGGTTCTAGCCAATACAGGAGTTGCTGCCTAAGTTCATCGTGAGTGAGTGATAGATCTCCATTTAGTTTAATCGTAATAGGTTTTTTAATAACATGGGTTAAACGCTTGGACTCAGCAAATTTTAGCTTTACATATTCCAGCTTTGTTTCGTTATGGATTTGAGGATTTTGCGAGCCGCAAGCTGATACAAATGACAATAGTATTAAATTTAATAAACGTGCCGTTAGCGACATTTTGACTTTCTCTAACATCTGAAAGTTTCTCAAAGCTTTTTTTCGCAAAACTTCTTTATACATTAGCTACAGTTTATGCAAGCAGAGCTCCAAATTATCTATGTTCATGAACAGTTTTTATAAATCTAGGCCACTTCGAAAAAATTAGCATTGCAACTATTGAAATGGCATGTTAACAAACGGTTTCGTAGGAAGAATCCCATAAAATAGATAAGAAGAAGAAATTTTTGGCAGAGGTTTGGTTTTTAAACAGACTTGTGGAGGTATTATGTTATTAAATTCAAGAGTTAGGCAATCAATAGCCTTACTCGGTCTCAGTTTTATGCTGAGTTATTGTGGCCAAGATAAAAACGCAGATTCACCCTTAAGCCAGCGTGAGCCAGTCGGCGAGACTCCTCCAGGAACTCCGACACCGGAAATTATGCTCCCCATCACAAAGTTACCTTTTTCATATGCACCCAAACAACTCCGTTTAGTTGATGCTACCCAATTAAGCTTTGAAGATGCTGAAAAAGTTAAGCATTTATCAAAATTAGCTACCAAACGAATGGTTTACGATCTTAATGACGATCGTGGTTCGATGTTAATTGGCCCAGACGGCGCAGTGAGCGGTAATTTTCCAGTATATGGTGGTTGGCGCCAAGAATTTTTCCGCTTAAGTAAAGCGGAATATGAAGTCGCAAGAATTATCACTCCTGGTATTGTCAATTTTGACTTTTCAGAATCCAGCACCGCACAAGATTTTGGCAGTCAAGGTCCATGGGGTGCGCACCGCCCAGATCACTTTACCGGTCTAATTACAAAGGCTTTTTATATTAGTCGTCCGACAGACTATACCTTTAGTATTGATAGTGACGA
Source organism: Oligoflexales bacterium (assembly GCA_018060885.1). Taxonomy (GTDB): domain Bacteria; phylum Bdellovibrionota_B; class Oligoflexia; order Oligoflexales; family JAGOVF01; genus JAGOVF01. The sequence continues at coordinate 28,499 of JAGOVF010000022.1, forward strand.
TGGTACCATTGCGACTTTGCAAGCTCTACACGCGTTGAATGAAGTCAGAGTCCTGTGGCACCAATGGTACCTCCAACCAATGGACGGTCAATTCTCCTCATCGAGAAAACTTCGTTTGCAACGTGGATGGTATTTCCTGACCATGCACTACTATGAAAACGATGGACTCGCTGGTTTCGATCTAAGAGTCAACGATCCTTCTGTACAAGTGCCTTTATCATGCCCCGCCAATGAATGGCTCGCGCATTATTTTTCCGATGACATCAGTGGCTCCGTATGGCTAGGACGCACAGCAGAAGCTAATTTAGGTGACCACCGTTTCTTGGGAAGTCGTTGCATAGCGTCTAGCAACAATCAAGCGAATCGTTTTGCCGTTGATTTCACGGGTGACCAATCATTTGGCGTCACAGGCAAGCCCTATACCGTTGTATTATCGAAAAATGCAGTGCCTTTCGAGGCTACTGGTTTATACACCATTCAAAGTAAATTCGACGACGCGATAAAAATGTATGTTGATGGCGTCGAACAATACATGGGCGCCAACACCAGCTCTGGCCGCTTCATCAGCAAGCTTTCGACGACACAAATCAATCGCGGATCACGTCGGGTCATTTTGAAATATTACCAAAAAGGTGGGCCTGGATTTGCTGACATTTCTTGGACTCCTTATTACACACCGGCACCGCCAGCGCCACCTGCGCCTCCAGTTAATCCTCCCGCACCTCCTATGCCGCCAGCTCCTCCTGCGCCACCGGCTCCACCTGTCTATCCTCCAGCACCACCTATGCCGCCAGCTCCTCCGGCACCACCGGCGCCTCCAGTATATCCTCCTGAGCCACCGGTAAATCCACCGCGCGAACCAGTACCTGAGCCGGGTAGCGATATTCCTCCCTATCCAACATCTCCAATTGCGCCAAGCAATTGTGGTGTCGATCAGTGGGAAGCATTCTATTACGCTGGTAATTACTATGATGTTGGGGGCGGCGCAAATCGCCCAGTAGCAAGTTCTTACGTTGATTGTCTCAACGATATGTACATGGGTTCAGACAATTTGGAACTCTATCAATCTTTCCCTGTTGGCCAAGCACTGCCAGTACCTTTGGAAACTGATAATTTCACTGTGTATTATGAAAAGACTTTAGAAGTGCCTGTTTCTCGTAACTATCGTATGGAATTTCTCGGAGACGATGGCGTTAAAATTTATTTTAACGGCATCAACAAAGCGACCCACAACTGGGCCGAACACGGAGCACAAACTCAAGGCAAAAATATTTATTTGCCAGCTGGAGTTTATCGCATAGTAGTTAAGTCAGTTGAGTATAGTGGAAACTTTGAAACAGTATTTAGAATTTATCCCTACTGATTATTGAAAGTCTGATTGGGAAAACTTAACTAAAGCATTTCTAAAACGGAACATTTAATCAATATGAAATGTAGAATGCCCCGAAACTTCGGGGCATAATTATTTAATTGAAATATTCAGAATTTTCGAGGCTCTTACTTTTGCCTACTCAGACTGTCTAAGGATAATTAATCCCCTCGTAGATTTTGCTGTCTTGCATACTAGGATTAGGATTTGCTGAGTCACTCGCCTCATTGACAACCGCAATGATATCACTGCTTGCAGCTTCTACAATTGCGCTTAAAGCGGAATTTGAATAGGTAGCTGGGTCATCCCCGGAAATTTTTTGCCAATTTACTAACTGCGATGGCTTGGATGGCAGATAAGATCCGATAAAGCCGCCTACGGGAACTGCTACTTTACTTTTAAAACGTAAAGGCGGCTTTCCGACTACAGCTGAAAAATAGCTAATCTCTATAAATGAAGCAGCAGCTCCAACGTTTTGAATCGATATCCCTGCTGTATCTCCGCCATACGATTCCTTTGCAAGTGGCAAATAAATCTTTTTTGTACCCTTAGAAAAGCATGAATATGCTGACTTAATTTCAATGTTTTGACTCTCGCTAGACTCATTCATAATCGCAACGATTTTTTTACCTTCTTTGCTACTTATTGTTGCAGAGCCTACAAAACCTTGAGGAAGCCCAAGCAAGCTTGGTGCATAAAAAGTCGCTGAAGCATTCGGTTCGATGGATTTCAAATAGGGACCAAAACTACGACCTGCGCCTTTCAAAATGAGTTCTACATTTGTTTTGACCGTATCGACGTTTTGAACTTGCAGACCTGAAGTGATTGAAAAAGTACTATGTTTATTACGATAAAGCGGACAATAAACTTTACTGCCGCCATCGCTTTCCATCATAGCTGCTACAGCTTGAATTGACTTGGTGCTTAGCTTATTTACATCGTACTCATGTTCTATTGATGTACTCGCCAAATTCTTAAGTCCTGTCACACTCAAACTACCAACTTGGCCAGATCCCTGAGGCACTCCCGCGTCTGCAGCTGCCAGTACACGAATAGAGAATGGTGCAACTCTTTTATAGGTACGTCTGTAGACTTGCCCATTGAATCTAAACTCGGCAGTAAACTCATTAAATTCATTGCTGGCGTTCTGAATATAAAATTTAGTCGATCTTCCTGAATAATTGGCCTTAACCAATGGAAAGAATATTTTGTTCGAAAGTCTATTGTTCAATCTACCTGCGTATTGGCCTCCAGCTTCACCAACTCCTCGATTCACGATGTTGACAAGAGTCGCTACTGGCTGAGTTGACACGACAAATGCAGCCCCGCCGAAACCAGTGTCGCCCTCAATGCGACAATGAGCGATATGATCGGTCAAATACGTCGTACTATTATTCACTGCAAGTTGGCGTGGTGCCCCACATTGCTGGAATCTACCACTGTCATCGCTGATATATAATTTAACGTTTGCAGATGTGGAGCCTAAGTTTTGTACTTGCGTACCATTTTTCCAACCTTCTCCGGGTAAGCCGAGTTTTGCTCGAGCAGCTACGATTGGAATGAAATTCGACCAACAACTCGTTTGATTGGGCATAGAAACCGATATTGGATTACTAAAAGAAGTATAAGGCATACCGTTATTGAATTCGAATCTCACTTTGATAGAACTAGAAGTTAAATTTGGATGACATTGTAGATTCTGTTTAAATTCACTCTCTTTTAAATAGAAGCGGCTATAGCTATCTGGATATTGGCTGTTGCCAGGAAAAAACTTTCCTAGTGCACAAGCATCTTGCGCCGCAGGCTGCACCATATCAACCAAGTGCGCAATTCTCTTATCGGAGGCGGCATCATAGAGCACAGCATTCAAGCGGTGTTTCGCATTCCAGTCTCTTCCCGGAAGAATTACATCAATCTTAGAACAATTGTCAGAAGTAAAATTTGTGGAAATTTTCGGTTTGCTCTTATTGTATTTTGCTGAATACGTTTTGTACTCATCCCATAAACAAGATGGCGCTATGCTAGCGTCAGAGTCCTTAGTAAATAGTCCATAAGATCCATATTTATCCGTAATGGAGTAAAACCAAGCTAGCCCAATGTGATTATAATTTTTTCGACCAACTCCTAAGAACCAGTTGTTAACAGGACGCATGACTTGGTCAAATTATCAGGAACTACAGTTTGGAGGTTGTTTTGACATTGTTCATATTGACCACTGTTTGGGTCACAAATAAAACCACCTTGGTCGAAGGTCAAGCCATCAGGATTGCAACGAAACAAATCTCCAACGACCAGTTGGTTTTCTTTAATTCTTCGGAGTGCTGACCATTCGGTTATTAATATAGGCAAATCGCCATATTTTTGTATACCAGAGTACAAACCATAATTCACTTTCTTCGGCGCCAATAAGGGCGGGCTTACGCGATTGGTCGGATTTACATTCTGAACTTCCTGACTAAAGTGATTCATTGTCTCAATTATCTTGGCTGTATTTTCCCAGCCATCTTGACTGTAGTAATTATGATAGTGAAATCCATCAAGCGGAACTTTTAAATTATTAACAAAATTCGCCATCCAAGATCTAAGTAAGGGGTCGTGCAATGAAAGTCCTGGATGCGTTCCACAACATAACAGCCTCGCATTCGGATCTATCGCCTTGGCTCTAGGATATAAATAGTTGTAAACTTGTGCAGCACCTGAGGGAGAAAGCCAAGATTGTTCATAATCATCCGGCTCATTAAATATTTGCCAAATACGACCATCAGCATGATTCTCAATGAGCTTCAAAAATGGCTCCACAAAGGCTCTTAACTCTTCATTAGTACATGCTGGTGGAATATATTGAACGTAGGCCCCGACACTATTGCGAACTTTTAGTTTCGGATCTGCAGCATTTGCGCACCCAGGTAACATTTTTTTGCCGTGAGTAAAAGTAGTACCTCGTTCACAATTTGCGATCTCAGTTGCGCTTGTGGAACGGTCTTTACACAACGCTAGATCAAGAAAACATAAATGAGGTGGATCTTTACAAAAGAGTTTAATGTGCCCGGGATAAATATACTTATTAGAACTGTCTTTTCTCGGCAGGCTAATATGTGCCCTATTAAAAGTAATTCTCCTTCCATCAAATTCTACTTGCTCGGGGAAGCTCAGCGGAATAGGGCCGCCGGCGAGCATGCCAATTCTATTTAATGCCAAATTATTAACTGGAACGGGATTATCACCTTGAGTAAATTGTCCCGCACTCCAATTGTGGTGCCACTCTAATTCGTAGCCTGCCGGCAATCCTCCACCAATTCCTATTCCTAGGGGACTTGTAACTGGGGCAGAAAGCTGCTGACTAGAATTATTGTTAAGGTGGCTAGATGCTTCTAAATTTTCAACTTCCTTATCGGGTTCATTAATTTGGTCTATAAGAACTTCTTCTGGAGGCTGCTTTTCTGCCCCGTTCGCTTTTCTATCGTCAGTTTCAGAGCTGCGACAAGCCGGCAAAAACGAGATGCAAATTAGAACCACAAATATCCGTGTTTTTTTGGAACAAAATATCATCAATACTCCAGAAAAATCTCTTCTTATTAAAATACGAATTTATTTTCCGTAATTGTTTATTGCATTTTTCAGGTCTGCATTTATTGCAGCATTTTTGTGCTCATTTTCTTCCCCCCATTTTCCATATGTAAACCACATTGAACCATCAATCCCTTGAGATTTAAAAAATTCATAAACAAGGGGAATATATTTTGCCAAGCCGCTGGGACTATTTTTATAAACATCGGCAGAATTGAACTCACTAACTATGGTCTGTACCTGCGCACAGCCACTCAATCTTAATGCTCGAATTTGACTTTTAATATCGTTTACAATCGTTCCTTCTCCACTTTCGGAAATATCACCATAGGCGTGCAAAGCGACACCAGAAGGACACTTACTCATTATGTTTTTTATTTCCATGATGCTTTGGTAGAGCCAATAATCTCCTTGTGCCCATCGAACTTCAAAATCGGTTTTTACAATTTTGCTTTTGTCATTAAAATCTGTTTCTTGCTGACTAGGGGAAACTCCGGCAACATAGAACACTATATTTGGAAACATCTGCGCAATTCTCTGGTAAACAAGCGCATAGTTTTTTGGTGAACAGGCACTATTTGTA